>CALUQZ010000005.1 GCA_944323055.1 uncultured Acholeplasmatales bacterium | reverse complement strand
TAAATAAAAAAGTGATTTTGATGGGTAAAAAGGTTCAAAACCACTTAATATAGTAAAAAGTGTATGCGTAATCACTATTTCTAGTTATCTAAATTGACTTTTTTATACTTTTAGTATAAAATTAATTGATATTGCGAAAATAGGTGATTGTATGACAAAAATATCTTTAGAAGAATTAGTTTCATTCTTAAAGGAACAAGGATTTGTATTCCAAGGTAGTGAGATTTATGGTGGTTTAGCTAATGCTTGGGATTATGGTCCGTTAGGGACTTTATTAAAAAGAAATGTTAAAGATTTATGGTGGAATAAATTTGTTCAAAATAATAAATTAAATGTAGGATTAGATTCAGCAATTTTAATGAATAAAGATGTATGGCAAGCTTCCGGACATCTTTCTAATTTTGCGGATCCTTTAATCGATTGTAAACATTGTAGAAGCCGTTATAGAGCTGATAAACTAATTGAAGAAGCTACAAATGGTAGTGTTAATGCTGATGGCTTTACGGATGAAGAATTAGTAAATTATATTAAAGAACATAATATTTGTTGTCCTAAATGTGGTCAAAATGATTTTACAAATATTAGAAGATTTAATTTGATGTTTAAAACCTTTCAAGGTGTAGTAGAAGATAGTTTATCTGAGATTTATTTAAGACCAGAAACAGCTCAAGGTATTTTTATTAATTTCAAAAATGTTTTAAGAACATCACGTAAAAAATTACCTTTTGGAATTGGGCAAATTGGTAAGAGTTTTAGAAATGAAATAACTCCAGGTAATTTTATTTTTAGAACGCGTGAATTTGAACAAATGGAACTTGAATTCTTTACTAAACCAGGAACGGAAATGGAATGGTTTAATTATTGGCGTCAATTCTGTATGGATTTTTTAGTATCTATTGGGGTAGATAAAGATGCCTTACGTTTTAGAGACCATGAAAAAGAAGAATTGTCTTTCTATTCAAATGCTACAACAGATATAGAGTTCTTATTCCCTTGGGGATTTGGTGAATTGTGGGGTATTGCTAGTCGTACTGATTATGATTTAAAACAACATATGAAATATTCAAAAGTTAATTTAGAATATTTAGACCCTGAAACAAATCAAAAATATATACCTTATGTAGTTGAACCAAGTGTTGGCGTTGAAAGAATGATGTTAGCTATTTTATTTTCAGCTTACAATAAAGAAGAATTAGAAAAAGATAGTCGTGTTGTTTTAAAATTACATCCAGCCTTAGCACCTTATAAGGCTGTTATCTTACCATTAATTAAAAAGAATCATGCTGCTAAAGCACAAGAGATTTATGATGCTTTAAGCCAAAAATACTCTATTAATTATGATGATGCTGGTAACATTGGCAAACGTTATAGACGTAATGATGCGATTGGTACACCTTATGCTATAACTATTGATGATGATACATTAAACAATGGTACAGTAACATTAAGAGATAGAGATACAATGACACAAAAAGTAATTAAAGTTGAAGATATTGAAAAATATATAGATGAAATAATTAAACTATAAGGAGGAAACTATGGCCTCAGTAGCAAGAGAAGAAATTAACAGGATAATAGAAGCTACTGATATGTATGCTTTAGTTAGTCCTTATGTTAAACTTGAAAAAGCTGGACAAGGGTTTAAAGGTTTGTGTCCTTTTCACTCTGAAAAAACACCTTCTTTTAGTGTTTCCCAAGAAAAACATTTAGCTCATTGCTTTTCTTGTGGAAAAGGTGGTAATCCTATTCAGTTTTTAATGGATATTAAACATATTCCTTTTTTAGAAGCTTTAAGAGAATTAGCTGCGTTTAATAATATTAAATTAGATTTAAATGATCCTAAAACACGTGATGAAGTTGAAAAACAAAAGTTTTATGATATGAATGAATTAGCTTTAAAACTTTTCACACGTAATTTATTAAATACAAGCAGTGGTGAAAAAGCCTTAGCTTATTTAACAAAAAGAGGATTATCAGTAGATGATATTAAAACATTTGAAATAGGACTTGCCCCAAAAGAAGGGAATATTTTATATAAATTATTAAAAGAATCTAATTATTTAGAACTAGATATGGTTGAGGCTGGTTTAATCACTAATAAAGGTGATTCATATAGTGATTTTTTCATCAATCGTATAATGTTTCCTATAAAAGATGAAAGGGGAAACATTTTAGGTTTTTCTGGTAGAAGTTATGAAATGAATAGTCAAGCTAAATATATGAATACGCCAGAATCTAAAGTGTTTCGTAAAAATTTAATTTTATACAATTTAAATTTAGCTATTAACGCTATAAGTAAAGCAAATGATATTATTCTTCATGAAGGATATATGGATGTTATAGCATCATATAGATCTAATTTACAAGAAGCAGTATGTTCAATGGGTACAGCTCTAACAAATGGACAAATTAAGCAAATTAAAAGATATACTAAAAATGTTACGATTTGTTATGATAATGATAGTGCTGGTATAAAAGCTACTTTAAGGGCGGCTCCGCTCTTGATAAAAGAAGGATTGAATGTCTCTTGTGTTAAACTAGATAAAGCTAAAGATAGTGATGAATTTGTAGCTAAATATGGTAAAGAAGCTTATTATAATTATTTTACTAGAAATAAAGTAAGTTTTATTGATTATGCTTTTAAAGAAGTTACAAATAATTTAAATATTAATGATATAAGCAAAATTGAACAAGCAAAACAAGAGTTCTTTACTTATTTAAGATTATATAATTCAAATATAATAGTTGATAAATATTTAAAACTTTTTGCAAGTTTTATTCAAGTAGATGCTAAAGCTTTAGAAAATGATTACTATAATAATAGGATTAATGCCCCTGATAACATAATACCTACAGATATTCCTAACATATTTATAGAACAAACTCCTAAAGAGAATGTTATTAATTTTAAACGATATGAAATTAGAATATTTGATTATGCTAAAAGTGATAAAAATATAGCTAATAAAATTGATAATTATTTAGAAAAAGATAATAATTTAATAGGATTAAATCAGGAATTACAATTATTATGGCAAACATTAATGACTTATTATGATGATAAATTAGAATTTAATGAAGAAGAATTTGTTGAAGTCTTAAAAGAAACAAATTTATACGATAAATATTATAATATGATTATGATAAATGATAAGTATAAAGAGAAAGTTGAAGAGCCTTATAATGAGGCTGATTTAGAGGCTTGTTTAACTAAAATAAGTCAAATAGCAAGGAGAAAAAAGCTTAAAAACATTCAGGACTCAATTTATTCTCAAAAAGATGAATCATTAAAAAAAGAGTTAACAGAACATAAATTTTTAATGAGACAAAGCTATGAAAGGAAGTAATATAATGGATTTTGAAAATGCAATTAAAGAACTAGAAGCTAAAGCTTTAAAAAACGATGGTATAGTTAAAGTATCTGATCTTTTAGCTTATTGTGAAGCTGATAGTGAAGATTATGATAGATTAGAAAAAGAACTTCAAGCTCGTAGCATTGATATTGTAACAGACACTGATATTTCAGTAGATGCTTTAGAAGATTTAGCTGAAGAAGAACCTAATCTTAAAGATTTAGCTGAAGAAGAACCGATTGATTTAGAAAAATTTGATACATTACCTCCAACTATTAAAGTTGATGACCCTGTGCGAATGTATTTAAAAGAGATAGGTAAAGTTCCTCTAATTGATGCTGAAACTGAAACAATTTTAGCTAAACAAGTAGTAGCTGGTAACGAGGCTCAAAAGAAACTTGATTCTGGTAATCTTGACGGGGAAAATGTTGAAGAATTAGTACAAAAAGTAGAAACAGCGAAATTAGCTAGAGATAAACTTGTAAATTCTAATTTACGTCTTGTAGTTTCTATTGCTAAAAAATATACACAAAGAGGTTTGCAATTTCTTGATTTAATTCAAGAAGGTAATATGGGTTTAATGAAAGCAGTTGACAAATTTGACTATAAAAAGGGCTTTAAATTTTCAACTTATGCTACTTGGTGGATTAAGCAAGCCATTACTAGGGCAGTTGCTGATCAAGCTAGAACAATTAGAATTCCTGTTCATATGGTTGAAACAATTAACAAATTAGTTAAAGTTCAACGTCAATTAGTACAACAACTTTCACGTGAACCATCTGCTGAAGAAGTTGCCCAAGCTATGGGGATAGAAGTTGAAAAGGTTCAACAAATTCAAAAAATTGCGCAAGAACCTATTTCACTTGAATCACCTGTTGGAGAAGAGGAAGATTCATCATTAGGTGATTTTGTTCCAGATCCACAAGCTATTGATCCTTATGAATATACAACTAATGTTAAATTAAAAGAAGAAATTGACAATGTTTTAACAATGCTAACTGATAGAGAAGAAAGAGTGTTGCGTCTACGTTTTGGTTTAATTGATGGCAGACCACGTACACTTGAAGAAGTTGGTAAAGAGTTTGGTGTAACAAGGGAAAGAATAAGACAAATTGAAGCTAAAGCTTTAAGAAAATTAAAACATCCATCACGCTCAAAGAAATTAAAAGATTTTATGGTTCATGAGTAAAAGAATTGATTTAATAGCTAGTTTAACAAAAAATTATCACACTATATGTGATGTTGGTTGTGATCATGGCCTAACTATTATTAAAGCTATTAAAGATTATAATGTTTCTTATGCTTTTGCTATAGATATTAATGAGGAACCTTTAGAAAGAGCTAAATTAAATGTTTGTAAAAATAGCCTCTCAGCTAAGGTTTCTTTTTTATTAAGTGATGGATTTAATAATGTTGATTTTTCTTTTGATGTAGCCATATTAAGTGGTATGGGTGGTATTTTAATTACTGACATTTTAACTAAGGGTTTAACTAAATTAAATAAATGTGATTTGATTTTATCACCTCAAGGTGATAGTTATTTAGTTAGAAAATTTTTAGCTAACAATTCCTATCAAATAATTGAAGAATATAGCTTAATTGAAAATAAAAAGTATTATGAAATAATTAAAGCTAGATATAATAAAACTAATTATAATTATTTTGATTTGTATTTTGGACCTAGTTTATTAAGAAAAAAAGAAGATGCTTTTGTTAGACATTATCAAAAATTAAAAGCTATTAAACAAGAAGCATATACGCATAAAAAAGATTTAAGTTTACTAAATGATATTTATCTTTATGATTATATGTTGGAGGATAAAATGGAAAAAGTTAATTATTATAAAACAAACTATTACAATAAATTATTTATAGATGATATTAAAAGAGATTTAATAATTATATTTCCGGGAGGAGGATATAATCATACTTCAAATAGAGAAGCTGAAAATGTAGCTATTAAATATAACACAATCGGTTATAATGCTGTTGTGTTTCATTACCGGGAAACATTAGATGATTATAAAACTTTATATCCTTCAATAGTAAAAGCCATCTTAGATTTAGCTAAACTAAGAAATGTTAATAATATTTATTTAAATGGTTTTTCAGCTGGTGGTCATCTAGCATTACATTTAGCAAATAAAATAAAAGAATATAACTTAGAGAAAATAATTGGTTTAATTTTATGTTACCCAGTTGTTTCAACTAAAAAAGAGTGTATCAATCAAGGTTCATTTAAGTATTTGTTAGGTGATGAAAGTGATAAATTAAATTTATTCTCAGAAGAATTAAATGTTAATATAAATACACCTAAATTATTTATTTGGCATACGGTAACAGATGAATCAGTTCCGGTTTTAAATACAATATATTTATTAGAAGCTTATAATAAATTAAACTTAAACTTTGAAGCACATATCTACCCGACTGGTAATCATGGTCTATCTTTAGCAACTAAAGATAGTGTAATTAAAGATAGTGATGCGAATAGCCATATTGCATCATGGTTTAATTTACTTGCTGAATGGTTAGAACAATAAGAAAGGGGTGAGCCTATGTATAAGTTTATTTTAGGATTAATAGCACTTATAGTAGGCTATTTTTCTTGTTTTACAGTTTTATATTTACTAGATATAGAATATTATTATTGGTATTCATTTATTTCAGGAACTGTATTTTTAGGCGTAGCTATGCCATTTATTATAAAAGCTAAATCATATAATATTGATTATGATAATAAGACTATTTTTAAAACATTCTTTTCTAAAACTTATTGGAAAGAATCTGTAAAAGAATTAAGAAAACTAAAAAATCTTGTTATGATTGCTGCTCTATTAGCCCTTATGTTACTTACAAAACTAATAACCTTACCTAGTGGTTTTGGTGATTTAGGGATTAGTTTTAGCTATATCTTTTTAGCTATAGGTTCGTTACTATATGGACCTGTTGCTGGTATGCTTATGGGCTTTTTAGTTGATAATTTAGAGTTTTTGTTATTTCCACAAGCTTACCCTTATTTTATTGGTTATTCAATTTCAAGTTTACTTACAGGATTGATTTATGGACTTTTATTTTATAAAACTAAATTATCTTTCTTTAAAGTTTTCTTATCTAGATTGTTAATAAATCTTTTAATAAATGCTATCTTAGGAACAGTCTGGATGGGGATAGTAGCTTCTTACTCATCTTTTGAAATGTATTTAACTAGATTTATCTTTATTGCTTTACCTAAAAATTTAGTATACTTAATACCGCAATCTATAATTTTATACATGATATTTAAAGCTTTATCAGATGTTTTTGTTCGTACTAATTTAATGTCTTTAGAGGTTAAACAAAATATTCATATATTTTAGGTGGTAGTATGATAGCTGAAGTTATAGTAGATATTGATACACAAGCTTTAGATCAAGTTTATGATTATAAAGTTTCTAAAGAAGATGAGCTAAATTTAAAAGTAGGCATGCGAGTATTAGTTAATTTTAACGCGCGTAATGTCATAGCTTTTGTTATGTCTTTAAAAGAAGATAGTACATATGATAAATTAAAAACTATAACAAAAGTTATTGATATTGTTCCTATATTAAATCAAGAACAATTAGATTTAGTTAAATTTATTAAAATAAATTATTATACTAGTTATCAAAAAGCTATTAATTTAGTATTAGGTAATATTAATAAGATAAATGTTAAACAATATTTAAGAGTTTTAGATAAAGAAAATTTAAGTTTAAATTTAAAAGAAGTATTAAAAAGAGAAAGTAATTTATATAAAAAAGAATATGATAAATATAAAAAAGATATTGTTGAAGCGATAAATAAAGGAATAATTAAATTAGAAATTACAACTAATATAAATAAATTAAAGGAAGAAATTTCATATATTTATTTAAATGATGAAAATTTAAAGAGTAAAAAAAGCAAAGAATTATTGAATTATATTAAAAATAGCAATAAAGCAGTCACTAAAGAAGAGATATTAGCTTTAGGTTATAAAGTAGATAATATTAAATATTTAGAAAGTAGAAATTTAATAAAAGTTATAAAAAAAGATATATTTAATGATATAGATACAATAAAATTAAATAATATAGAATTAACACCTACTATAGAACAAAAGGAAGCTATTAATAGAGTTAAATTAAATCACTATAAAACTTATTTATTGCATGGAATAACAGGTTCAGGGAAAACTTTAGTTTATATCAATTTAATAAAAGAAGTCTTAAAAAAAGATAAAGAAGTAATTGTTTTAGTCCCAGAAATAAGTTTAACTCCTCAATTAGCAGCTGTTTTTAAGAATGCTTTTAAAGATGATGTAGCTATTTTTCATTCAAAACTCACTAAAAATGAAAGATTAAGTGAATATCTAAAAATTAAAAATAAATTAGTAAAAATTGTTTTAGGTCCTCGTAGTGCTATTTTTATGCCCTTTACTAATTTAGGCTTAATTATTGTTGATGAAGAACAAGAAGATAGTTATGTAAGTGAAAATTCGCCTTCTTATGATGCTAGAGTTATAGCTTTAAAAAGAGCTGAATTTTATAATATACCGCTTATTTTAGGCACAGCTACTCCTAGAGTTATATCATATTTTAAAGCTTTAAATAAAGAATATGAATTGTTAAGCTTAACTAAGAGACCGACTAAACAAACACTACCTAAAGTTAGTTTAGTTGATATGCGTGAAGAATTAAAAAATAAAAATATATCGACTATCTCTTATAAATTAGAAGATGAGATTAGAAAGACTTTAGAAAAAAAAGAACAAGTTATTTTATTTTATAATAAAAGAGGTTATGCTAGTTCAGTAATGTGTAGAGATTGTGGATACATAATTAAGTGTCCACATTGTGACATGCCTTTAACATATCATAAAAATAGACAAAGTTTAGTTTGCCATTTATGCGGTTATCAAATGAGGAATGTAGTGATTTGTCCTAAATGTCATAGTAAAAGAATTAGATATGTTGGATTAGGTACTGAAAAAATAGTTGGTGATGTGGTAAGGTTATTTAAAGATGCTAGAATTTATCGTGTAGATAGTGATAGTATAGGTAGTGATTATAATTTATTTTATGATAAAATTAAAAATAAAGAAGTAGATATTGTTATAGGCACGCAACTAATAGCAAAAGGTTTAGATTTTAATGATGTTACTTTAGTTGGTGTGATTAATGCAGATTTAGGTTTCTTTTATCCTCGTTATGATGCTAATGAAAATAATTTTGCTCTTTTAGAACAAGTTTCTGGACGAGCCGGTAGACATAAAGAAGGGCAAGTTATTATCCAAACATATAATACGAATAATTTTGTTTTAAATGCAGTTATTAATCATGATTATAAAATGTTTTATGATGAAGAAATCAAGCAAAGAAGATTGTTAGATAATCCACCATTTAAAAAAATATTAAAAATAATATTGAGTGATTCAAATATTAATTTAGTCAAAAGCGAAGCTTTAAAGCTAGCTTGTAAGTTAGAAAAAGCTAGTTTTAACATTATAGGACCTAGTGAAGCAGTGTATTTTAAAGTGAATAATGTTTATTATTATGAAATATATTTAAAATATGTTAAAATTAATTTAGAGTTACTTACAAGTATTTTAAATACTAGTCAAGTTTATCTTAAAATTATGTATTTATAAGGAGGGCTCTTATGAAAATAATCTTTCTTGGTACCCCTAATTTTGCTGTTCCAATTTTAGAGATGTTAAATAAATATTATGAAGTTGTTTTAGTAGTAACTAAAAAAGATGCTAGAGGTAATCATAATAAAGTGATTTATAGTCCTGTAAAAGAAAAAGCGTTAGAATTAGGTTTAAAAATATTTCAACCAGAACATTTAAAAGATGATTATGAAACTATTTTAAATACTAAAGCTGATGCTTTAATAACAGCGGCTTATGGTGAATTTATTCCTAGTAAAGTATTAAATGCCTTTAAATTTAAATTAAACGTGCATGGTTCCTTACTTCCTAAAAGAAGAGGAGGGGCTCCTATTCAACGAGCTATTTTAGAAGGTGATAGCATAACTGGTATTACGATTATGGAAATGGCTAAAAGAATGGATGCTGGTAAGATTTATAGTCAAAAATCTATTCCTATTTTGCCTAGTGATAATTCAACAACTTTATTTACTAAACTTAGTATTATAGGTAGAGATTTATTAAAAGATACTTTACCAAGTATATTTGATGGTACTAATTTAGGTGTTATGCAAGATGAAAGTTTAGCTACATTTTCCTATGTTTTAACTAAAGATGATGAATTATTAGATTTTAATAAAGATAGTATAGCTATATTTAATCAAATAAGAGCTTTAGCTTTAACGCCAGGAGCTTATTTCAAATTTAAAGATCAACCTTATAAGATATTAGCTAGTAAAGTAGTTAATACTACTAGTATGGCTAAACCAGGGACAATTATATCTTTAAATAAAGAATTTGTTATTAAAACAAAAGATAGTGCTATTAGTATTTTAAAAATAAAACCTGCAGGTAAAAAAGAAATGGATATCTTAAATTTTTTAAATGGGCAAAGAATATTTAAAGAAGAAGATGTAATAGGTGACTAATTTGTTTAAAAAGAAAAAAATAGCACATATATTTGATAATTTATTTGGCTTTGAAAAAGGGATAGATGTAACTGATGATGTAGCTGTTCTATTTAGAAAAAATGTTGTTATAAAAAATATTGTCTTATTATCTAACTTAATTTACACTATCATATTTATGGTAGTATCTTTAGGTGAAAGATCTAATTGGTTTTTAACTGTTTTATGTATTCCGATTACTTTTTTAGTTAACCATACATTAAAAAAGATGATATATAAAGATAAGGAAAATTATTTAAGACAACAAATTGCGATGTATATTTGCTGTTTTTATATGTTTCTATCAGCTATATTAATATATACTAGATTAAAAGTAGGTTTAGAAACAGATTATTTTGGAGAAGTTGGTTACATATTACTTTACTATTCATTAGTTATATGTTCATTTTATCAGTCTAAAAAGTTATTAAAGACGGTTTATCCTTGGGTAATTGTTTTACTTACTGTTATTCATTTTAGTATCACATATAATTTAATCTTTAATCAAGAAGTAGTAGTAAATGATAATTTCTTTAAATTGTTTTTTACTTCAAATGAGTTTAAAGATATCTTGTTGCGGACATTTATTTTGTTAATTTTTATGCTAGTATTATATGTTTCAGTTAGTGTCTCTGATACTTTAGCTGAAGAGAGAAAAAAAGAATTAGTTAAAAGACAAGAAGTTGAAAAAAATTATACAGATGTTGTTTTAGATTTATTTAAGTTAACACTTGATAATAGACCTAAAACTAATAAAGAGATTAGTGAAGGAATATTATTAGGGCAAATGAGTCATAAATTAGCTTTATTATTAGGTTATAGTCTAGCAGAAGCTTGTGAACTTAGAGAGTATAGTCAAATTCATTTAATTAGTAAAGTTGATTTAAATATTGATGATAGTTTACCTAATGAATTAAAATTCAATAAGTTAAAAGAAGAAACTAAATTGGGTAGTTTAGTTTTAAAAAGAGAACAATTAGCTAGAAAAACCGAAGATATCATTAGGGCTCATCTAGAAGGTGCTAATACAGAAGAATTTATGGCTAAAATGAAAAGCTATGAAAACGATTTGAAAAGTCAAATTGTTATGCTTTGTGATATGTATATTTCTTTAAGAAGTGTTAAAACTTATAAAAGAGCTATAAATCATAATAATACGCTTGACTTATTAAAAAACAGCTATAGAATATATTACGATCAAATTATATTTGAACGTTTTGTTAAATTTGCGGATGAGTTTAGAGAAATGTTTGATAATTATAAGGAGGAACTATGAAACATCATACATATATTCCACAAGGGGTATGTTCAAAACAAATTGATTTTGACTATGAAGATAACAAAATATATAACCTACACTATGTTGGCGGTTGTAATGGAAACTTAAAAGCTATTGGAAAGTTAGTAGACGGAATGTCATTTGAAGATGTTATAAAGAAATTAGAAAATAATACATGTGGTCCGCGTAACACATCATGTGCAGACCAATTAACTAAAGCTATTAAGGAGGTATATCATGGCTAAATTTTTTACATCAGAAGCCGTTACAGAAGGACATCCTGATAAGATATGTGATCAAATAAGTGATGCTATACTAGATGATGTTTTAGCACACGATAGAAATGGTAGAGTGGCTTGTGAGACGGTTTGTACAACAGGTATGGTATTTGTATTTGGTGAAATTACGACAACTCACTATGTAGATGTACAAAAAATTGTAAGAGATACAGTAACAAAAATTGGCTATACTAGAGGCAAATTTGGCTTTGATGCTGATAATTTGGCTGTCTTAACAGCAATTGATCCCCAATCACCTGATATTGCTTTAGGTGTTGATGATATTAATCATGAACAAGGGGCAGGCGACCAAGGTATGATGTTTGGTTATGCAACCGATGAAACAGAAGAATTGATGCCAACTGCTTATTTACTTGCTCAAAAATTAGCTTACCGCTTAAGTCAAGTTAGAAAGGATAAGACTATTCCTTATTTAAGACCAGATGGTAAAACACAAGTTACAGTTGAATATGATGATAATTTTAATTTGAAAAGAGTAGATACTGTTTTAATTTCTAGTCAACATGACCCATCAGTTGATATGAAAACTTTAGCCGCTGATTTAAAGAGAGAAGTAGTTTTAAAAGTAATTCCTAAAAATTTACTTGATGAAAATACTAAGTATCTTTTTAATCCAACCGGTCGTTTCGTTATTGGTGGTCCGGCTGCCGATAGTGGACTTACAGGTAGAAAGATAATTGTAGATACTTATGGTGGTAGTGCTAGTCATGGTGGCGGAGCTTTTAGTGGAAAAGATCCATCAAAAGTAGATAGAAGTGCTTCTTATATGGCTAGATATATTGCTAAAAACTTAGTTGCAAGTAAAATTTGTAAAAGAGTAGAAGTTGAATTATCTTATGCAATAGGTTTAGCTGAGCCTACATCTGTATGTGTTAATACTTTTAATACTTCAAAATATAGTGAAGATGAGATTGTAGATGTCATTAGAAAAGTATTCCCATTAACTCCAAAAGGTATTATTGAACACTTAGATTTAAAACGTCCTATTTATAAAAAAACTTCATGTTATGGTCATTTTGGTCGTAATGATGTCGATTTTACGTGGGAAAAGGTTGATAAAGTTAGTGAGATAAAAAAATTATTAGGTGATTAGTCTGAAAATAAAATATATGTAATCTAAGCACGAGCATAAAAAAGGACATAAACGTGAACTGTAGTTTACAATAGCTCCTCGTGCTTAGCTTATAACAAAAAAATTTTTTCATAGCTATGTGTGTCTTCGACGCATGAGAAAGGAATGTGAGGTTAATATGATATTAGCAATTGATTTAGCTTTAATTATAGTATTATGTGTTATTTTAGGTGCTATATTTTTAGTAGGTTTAATGTTAGTGATTTTTTATATTACTACTAAAAATAAGTTTATTCGTTTAGAAGAAGATATAACAAATTCAGCTAGTAGAATTGATGTTTATTTAACAAAGAGATTTGATGCTATAACTAAATTAGTAGATACAATTAAAGGTTATACTAAACATGAAGAAGGCGTTTTAGTTGAAGTTGTAAAAATGCGTCAAGCTATAAATGGCACTAAAAATTTTAATGATAAAGCTAAAATATCAGATGAACTTTCTAAAAGAATGAATGATGTTTATGCAGTAGTAGAGAATTACCCTAAATTAAAAGCTGATAAGTTATTTATAAGTTTACAAGATGAAATTAAAGATATTGAAGAAAACTTGCAGGCTGCCCGCAGTAATTACAATTTAAATGTTTCACAATTTAATAAAGCTATTAAAACATTCCCAAATTCATTAGTAGCTAAATCACAATTTAAACCTTATCCGTATTTTGGAGCGGAAGATAGCAAAAAAAGTGATGTAAAAATTTCATTTTAAGTGTTAGATTTTTCTAACACTTTTTAAAATTATAATTAATTTAGTCTATTATCATATGAGGTGTTTTCATATGATTTGTAAAGTTTGTCATGAATTTTTTGCTCCTAAAAGGCGCTTTTTTGAATTATTAAAAAGTAAAAAAAGTTATATTTGTGATAGCTGTTTAAAAAAAATTAAATTAGATTTAACAGAAGAGGTTTTACCTCTTTCTAAACATAGACTTATTATATTTCATTTATACGATATGTTTGATTTAAAATATATAGATTATTTAGCATTTGAATATAGTAAGATTTATAATAAGTTAACTAAAATAAATGATATTGTTATAATAGTAGATGAGTTTAAAATAGATATGATAAATATCTATGACTACATAAGTATTTTATTAGATAGTGATATTTATATTTTATCTTTTAAGTAATTGATTGAAAAGAAAGCGTTTTAATGCTATAATAAGGCTAGAAAGAGACGATATAAATTTAATAATTTATTATCTATATCTTTTAGATATAGCTAGGGTAACCTAAATATAAACTATATCTCAGAAAGGAAAGCTTTATGATTAAAGTTGAAGTTTTAGGTAAAAATGGATTTGAACCATCAAATTCTAACAAGGATTATGCAGTAAAGAAATTACAAAAACTTGAACATTTATTTACTGGACAAGATGTAACTGCGCGAGTAGTATGTAAGGTATATCCTACTTATCACAAAGTAGAAATAACTTTACCAACTAAGAATGCAATATTACGTTCTGAATCAAAAGAAAAAGACATTTACGCAGCAATTGACATCTCTATTGATAAATTGTTAGGTCAAGTTAGAAAGTACAAAACTAAACGTGATCGTACTAATAAAGATGGAATTAAAGAAGTTGAACAAGCTTGGGTAGAAGTTAAAGAACCTAAGTTAGTAAAAAGTAAAAATATTGAACTTGAACCAATGTCTAAAGAAGAAGCTATTGATCAAATGGAATTGTTAGGTCATGATTTCTTTGTTTACTTAGATAGTTCTACTCATAAGACTAATGTCATTTATTTACGTGATGATGGTGATTATGCTGTCATTGAAACTAAAGAAAAATAAATATTTAACTTATAGGAGCACCTCGAGTGCTCTTTTTTTTAGACCTAGTATTTAAATATAAATAAAAATATTGTATAATAGCTTGATATGTCTTTAAGAAAGGTGACAAAGATGGGTATAAAGAAATTATTTGATTCAGGATATAAAGAATTAAAAAGATGTCAAAAAATAGCTACTAAAATATTAGCTTTAGATTCTTCAATGCAACAATTGACAGATGAAGAATTAAAAAATAAAACAAATGAATTTAAAGAACGTTTAAATAATGGTGAAAGTTTAGATGATTTGTTAGTTGAAGCTTACGCTGTTTGTCGTGAGGCCGCCTATAGAGTAACAAATTTAAAGGCTTACCCTGTTCAATTAGCTGGGGCAGTTGCTATACATGGTGGTAATATAGCTGAAATGAAAACAGGTGAAGGTAAAACTTTAACAGCTGTTTTCCCAGCTTATTTAAATGCTTTAACTGGTAAGGGTGTTCATATTGTTACTGTTAATGAATATTTAGCCCAAAGAGAAACTAATGGTGAAATTGGGGATATTTATCGTTTTTTAGGCTTAACAGTAGGTCTAAATTTACGTGATTATTCACGTGAAGAAAAACAAGCAGCTTATAATTGTGATATTTTATATTCAACAAATAGTGAACTTGGTTTTGATTATTTAAGAGACCATATGGTTCAATTTAAAAAACAAATGGTGCAAAGAGAATTAAATTATGCAATTATTGATGAGGTTGATTCAATTTTAATTGATGAAGCTCGTACACCTTTAATTATATCTGGTGGTGCTCAAGATAAGTCTATGGCTTATATTCAAGCTGATACTTTTGCTAAAAGATTAAAAGAAGAAGATTATGAATTAGATTTAGAAAGTAAAACTATTGTTTTGACACCTAGTGGTATACATAAAGCTGAAAGATTTTTTGGCATAACTAATTTATATGATATTCAATATGTTAGATTAGTTCATCATATTAATAATGCTCTAAAAGCTAACTATATATTCCATAACGGAGTTGAGTATGTCGTTCAAGATGGTGAAGTATTAATTGTTGATTCATTTACAGGTCGTATTTTAAAAGGACGTCAATATAGTGAAGGACTTCATCAAGCTATTGAAGCTAAAGAAAATGTAGAAATTAAAAAAGAAACAACAACAGTAGCTACTATAACATATCAAAATTATTTTAGAATGTATAAAAAATTAAGTGGTATGACAGGTACAGCTAAAACAGAAGAAGAGGAATTTAGAGACATTTATAATATGTATGTCGTAGAAGTTCCGACTAATAGACCAGTTATTAGAGAAGATAAACCAGATTTATTATTCTTAACTAAAAAAGCTAAATTTAATGCTTTAATTGAAGAAATTAAAGAAAGACATGCTAAAGGGCAACCTATTCTTGTTGGTACTGCTGATGTTGAAACTAGTGAATTAGTTTCAAATATGCTAAAGAAAATTAATTTACCTCATGAAGTTTTAAATGCTAAAAATAATGCTAGAGAAGCTGAAATAGTTGCTCTTGCTGGTCAAAAAGGACAAATTACGATTTCAACTAATATGGCTGGTCGTGGTACTGATATTAAACTTGGTGATGGTGTAAAAGAATTAGGTGGTTTAGCCGTATTAGGTACTGAAAGACATGAATCACGTCGTATTGATAACCAATTGCGTGGTCGTTCAGGTCGTCAAGGTGATCCTGGTTATTCACGTTTCTTTATTTCAGCTGAAGATGACTTATTAGTTCGTTTTGGTGGCGATTCATTTAAAAATCGATTAGCATGGATAATTAAATTAAATGGTGAAGGCGATGATTCTAAACCATTAGAATCTAAAATGTTTACTAAAGTAGTTACTCAAGCTCAAGAGAGAATTGAAGGTAATAATTATGATGCTAGAAAGAACGTTTTACGTTATGATGATGTCATTCGTCGTCAAAGAGAAATCTTCTATAAACAAAGAACAGAAGTAATTTCAGAAGAATCAATAGAACCACAAGCTAAAAATTTAATGCATGATGCTATTAATTTAATTATTGAAGAACATTTAAAACAAGTTGGCTCAAATAAATTTGATATTGATGATGAAGGTATAGCTAATGCCTTTAACACAGATTACTTTGGCCCAAATCGCGTAGATGTTGAAGTGCTTAAACAAAAAGATGAAGTAGAAATTAGCGATTACTTATACGATGTTTGTTTAAAGATTTTAGATGAGAAAAGAGAAAGTTGTCCGCCAGATGTTTTTGAAGAAATTTTAAAAACAATTGTCTTAAGAATCTTAGATTCTAACTGGACTCGTCATATTGATGAAATGGATGGATTAAGACAAGGAATAGCTTTCCAATCTTATGCTCAACAAAATCCATTACAATTATATCAAACAGAAGGCTTTAAAAAATTTGAAGCTATGATGGATAAAATCAAAAAAGAAGTATTAAGATATTTAATGCGTGTTCAAATTAGACAAAATATTAAAAGAGATGATAATGCTACAGGTAAACTAGCAACTAATGCGCCTGACAATGCATTAAAAGCTCAACCAAAAGTAAATAAAGCTAAAAAAGTTGGTAGAAATGATCCATGTCCATGTGGCTCTGGTAAAAAATATAAGAATTGTTGTGGTAGAAATGCCTAAATTTGAAGAATGTTAACAAAATTGTTGACATTCTCTTTTTTTATCAAATTATGAAAAAAATATGATTTTAGATAGTAATGTTAAAACAATAGAGAATGATTATATTTCTAGTTCAAATGAAACACTAAAAAGTGCAATTAAAATTTTGAGAATAATGTTTAATCTGACATCATTAATAATATTATTAAATATAAATAAGCGATTGAATAATACTACCGATAACGGTATAATATAAAAGAGGTGATTAACTATGAAGTTTATGACTACAAAAGAAGCTAGAGAGAAATGGGAGATTAGTGAGAGAAGAATTAGACAATTATTAGAAGAAGGGCGAATCGAAGGAGCTATAAAGAATGGTAATAGTTGGAATATTCCTGATTATGCTATAAAACCAGTAGATAAAAGAAGGGTTAAACTAGATAATAAAGGGTTTATAATTGACTTACCAGTAAATTTTTTTGATAAAGTAGATAATATTAAGAAAGAATTAGATAGTAAAAGGCCATTTCCCAAAGAAATGTTAAGGACATTAAAAGAATCCATTAATTTAGAGTGGACTTATAATAGTAATGGAATAGAAGGTAATACATTAACACTCAAAGAGACACAAGTGGTTCTAGAAGGAATTACTGTTGGTGGCAAAACATTAAAAGAACATTTAGAAGTAATTAATCATGAAAAGGCAATTCTTTATTTAGATGATTTAGTGAAAGAAAAAAATCCTATTACTGAATGGAATATAAAGAATATTCACAGATTAGTTTTAAAAGGTATTGATGATAAAAATGCTGGAAGATATAGAACAGAAAATGTAACGATTAAAGGTGCAGTTCATCTCCCACCAGATTATTTAAAAGTACCAGAGTTGATGGAAAAATTAATTGTAAATTATCACTCATGGAATTCATATCATCCAATTATAAGAGCAGCATTGCTTCATGGGGAATTAGTTAAAATTCATCCTTTTGTTGATGGGAATGGTAGAACGTCAAGACTAGTCATGAATTTAGATTTAATGAATCATGGATTTAATCTAGTAATAATAAAAAAAGAAGATAGATTAAAATATTACGAAGCATTAGATAAAGCGCATACAATAGGTAATTATACAGATTTTATTAAATTAATAACTAAATTAGAAATAGAAATGTTAAAGAAATATTTAGAATTATTATAGAAGAAGTTTTATGAAATAAGAATGGTTATTATTAGATATGCATTTACACTCTGAATATTCAAAAATTAATAAACCTAGCTAATCTAAAAGAGTTAAATCTATGACACCAAAAGAATATGTAGAAATTCTTTTAGATAAAAAAGTAAATTGTTTAATATAACGGACTATAATTACTTTTCTAAAAGTTAATATGATTAAATAGAAAAATATATAAATAATAAGCGCTATATGTAAGTGTTTTAATTATTTTATATATATGTTATAATATTTTTAGAAATACTATACGGAAAGGAAAAGATTTATGAAAAAAGTATTATTATTTTTAAGTTGTTTGTTTTTATCTTTAACTTTAGCTAGTTGTAATGAGAGTAAAAAACATACTGTAACTTATACTAATGCCAATGGACAAGAAGTTGAAGTTGAAATATTACAAACAGAAGATGAGGAAGAAGTTAAAGATATTCTTGGTTATTTGAGTCAAAAAAATCAAACAGCCAATATTACTGCAATGGAAGCTAATTTAAAGGCTGAAGCTCATGCTAAAGGGACAAAAGAAACAGAATATTTAGATATAGAAGGTAATTTAGATTTTAAATTAAATCAAAATACTGGTTTTAGTGCTAAATTAATAGCTACAGCTGATTATTCTGATGAAAGTGAAAAACAAAGTTTAGATATAACTGCTAATACATATTTAGAAACACCTAATATATCATCATTAAATAATTATTTATATCTTGATTATTCTATAAATGGTAATGTTTCTTCAATAGCTAGTAGTGCTAAATATAAGATTAGCTTATTAGAATTATTAATATGGATTCAAAATAATTCATCATCTTTGCCTACATTACCAATGTCACTAGCTACTACAACACCTACTACACCTCAATTAGATGAGATTATAGTTGCCTTTGACACTTATTTACCAAATTCTAAATATTATGTAAGTGAAGTTACTGATAATGATTTAACTTTAAATTTAGATATTGCTTTAAAAGACATTTTAGCAGCAAATCAAATAACAGTTGATACAGATTATATTATTAGTCTAGTATTTAAATTTGATATAGCTAGTGGTTTATGTAATAGTTTTAATACAGAAATAAATGTGTTAGAAATTATAAAAAATTTAAATAATACTAATAATGTTTCAATAAGTTCATTTACGGAATTTAATATTTTAATTTCTTTTAATGTTAATTATAACGGTAATGTAGTAATTGATACATTAACTGAAGCAGAGAAAGCTAATTATATTGAATATAATCCTAATTTAGAAGAGGTACCTAGTTTCTAATATTCTAATTAATCTTAAGGGCTATAAGTTTATTTATAGTCCTTTTATTTATTATAAGTTAATATTTTTTAGCTAAAATTAGGCAAAATATAATTGCTTGACTTTTTAAATAGTCAAGTTATAATAGGAGAGTGCTTTATTAAATTCTAATTTTTTAATGTTTTTAATATTTTGAAATAGGAGGTTTTTATGGAACGTTATGAAATAAATAAATATATGCAAACCTTTAAACAAAAATTAAATGATTTAAAAGAAGCATTACAAATAACGATTAAAGAGAAGAAATTAGCTGATTTAGATAATAAAATAAATAGTGATAATTTTTGGCAAAATCAAAAAGAAGCCCAAAATATTATTGCTGAAGCTAATAGCTTAAAAGAAGATATTAATCTTTATTATGATATGGCAAAAAAATATGATAATTTATTAGAATTAGATGAATTTTCCCAAACGGATAGTGAACTTTTAACTTTATTTGAAGAAGATATTTTAAGTTTTGCAAAAGATATCAAAGAAGCTGAAGAAAGGGCATTGTTAAGCGGTAAGTATGACCATTTAAATGCCATTGTTGAACTTCATCCTGGTGCTGGGGGAACCGAGAGTATGGATTGGGCAAGTATGCTTTATAGAATGTATCAAAGGTTTTGTCAAAAACAAGGTTTTAAAATAACTGTATTAGATTATTTAGCTGGTGATGAAGCGGGAATAAAATCAGTCACTTTTTTAGTAAAAGGTAAATTTGCTTATGGTTTATTAAAAGGTGAAAGAGGTGTACATCGTTTAGTTAGAATTTCTCCTTTTGATGCAGGTGCTAGAAGACATACTTCATTTTGTTCTTGTGATGTTGCTCCTGAACTTGAAGGAAATGATGATATTGTAATAAAAGATGATGATGTTAGAATAGATGTTTATCATTCGCAAGGTGCTGGTGGTCAATCTGTTAATACGACTGATTCGGCTGTTAGATTAACTCATTTAAAAACGGGAATAGTCGTAACATGTCAAAATGAAAGAAGTCAAATAAAAAATAAAGAGGTTGCTTTTAAAATTTTAAGAGCTAAATTATTAGAAAGACAAATTGAAGAAAAAAAGGAAGAATTAGCTAAACTTAAAGGGACACAACAAAGTATTAATTTTGGTTCACAAATTAGGTCTTATGTTTTTTGCCCTTATACTTTAGTAAAAGATCATCGTACTAATTATGAGACTAATAATGTATCTAGCGTAATGGATGGCAATATCATTGATTTTATGTTTAGTTATTTAAAATATGAGAGGGAAAATGATGAAATTACGGATTAGACAATATTTATTTATTGCATTAGGAGTCTTGATAATGGATATCGGCTATTATTATTTTTATAGCCCTTCTAATTTAGTTGCTGGTGGTGTTACCGGCCTATCAATCATTTTTAAACCTTTGCTAAATGCTATTGATATGCCGCAATCTATATTTTTATATATAGTTGAAGGTATTTGTTTACTATTAGGATTAATATTACTAGGTAAAGATTTCTTTTTAAAAACAGTTTTAGCTAGTGTTTTAGCCCCTACTTTTGTTTTAATTTTTGAATATATTTCTCCGCAAGATGTCATTTTAAAAACAGTAGAGAATAAATTGCTTATTGCTTTTATATGTGGTTCATTCCTACAAGGTTTAGGAATTGGAATATGTCTTAAAAATAATGGTTCAACAGGTGGACTTGATGTAGTACAAAAATCAATATCTAAATATTTACATGTTCCTTATTCAATTGCTATGTATTTCACAGATTGGGTAATTGTTTTATTAAGTGGCTTTAATTATAGTACGCCGATTAGTTATAATTTTGAATATGTATTATTTGGTATTTTTAGTGTATATTTTGCGGCCTATATCATTGATATGATAACTTTAAATGCGCGTTCAAAAAGGACAGCTTATATTATCACAAGTAAAAAAGAGGAAATAAAAGAAGCTATATTTAAAAATATAGGTAGAGGTTGTACAGAAAGTGAAGTTACTGGTGGGTATACTAGTGAAGCAAAAACAATGTTAATATGTGTTTTGACTAAAAGTGAAAGTTATAAATTAAGTGAGATTATTAAAGAAGTAGATAATGAGGCTTTTACTTTCTTTACAGCTACTCGTGAGGTCATAGGAGAATATGATAGAAAACCAAAACCTTAAAGTTTTATCTTTAAATAAAGTAAAAAAAGATATTTATAATGTTGTTATTAACGATACTATTTATGAATTTAATGAAGATACAGTTTTAAAATATCGATTAGTTAAAGGTAAAGAAATTATAAATTTAAAAGAAGTGTTAGACTATGATAATAAGATAAAGTATTTAGCTAAAATTAGAAATTATGTTATTAAATATCCGAAGTCAATTTACAATTTAAAGGAGATTTTAATAAGTAAATATTTAGATATAGATGTTAATTATATAATTGATATTTTAATAAAAGAAGGTTTTGTAGATGATAAAAGATATGCTAAAAATAAGGCTTTATCTTTAATATCAAAAAAGTATGGTTTAAATTATGTTAAAAATTATTTATTATATAAAGAACATATATCTAATGATATAGTAGATGAAATATTAGAAAGTCTAGATTTTAATGTTGATTTTAATGATTTATTAAATAAACTTAAAAAGCAGAAATATGATAAACAAAAAGCTTATAATTATCTAATAAGAAAAGGATTTAATTATAATGATTTTAAAGACATTTTAAATAAAATATATTCTTAAAGCTAATTTGGTTAAAAAATTAGCTTTTTTTAAGTGGAAAAAATAGATCTACTTTGGTATAATCTATTTATAAAGAACGTGGAGGATATTATGTTAATAAGAGAAAAGATTGATGAGAATTTTTTGTATTTTTTTGATCAAGGAAAAGCTTTAAAACTTTATGAGGTATTTGGTAGTCATTTAGTAAAAGAAAATGATAAAGTTGTAGCTTGTGAATTTGTTGTCTATGCACCAAACGCTAAAAGTGTAAGCATTATGGGTAGTTGGAATAACTACGCTAAAGACAAAGATTATATGGAAAAAATTGATAATTATGGTATTTGGTATTTAAAAATTGATAAAAATTTAGAGTTTGCTAAATACAAATATGTTATTGATACTGGTTATGAAAAATTATATAAATCAGATCCATATGCCTTTTGTTCTGGTCTAAGACCTAATAAAGATTCAGTAGTATATGATATTGATGGTTATAAATGGAATGATGATGTTTATATGTATGAACATAAAAAGACTTATGAACAACCATTATTAATTTATGAACTTCATTTTGGGTCTTGGCGCCGTTTAGGTTTAGGAGATAATGAAGTGTATTCTTATAAAGAATTAGCTGATTTATTAATTCCTTATTTAAAAGAATATAAGTATACACATGTTGAAATTATGCCTATTTACGAACATCCGTTAGATGCTTCATGGGGTTATCAAGGAACTGGCTATTATTCAGCTACTAGTAGATATGGTTTACCTAAAGAATTGATGTATTTTGTTGATAAATGTCATCAAAACAAGATAGGCGTTATTTTTGATTGGGTTCCTGGTCATATTTGTAAGGATGCTAATGGATTATATATGTTTGATGGTTCTCCTGTTTATGAATATCCTAATGAACAAGATAGAGAAAATTATGAATGGGGAACTGCTAATCTTGATTTAGGTAAAGGAACAACTCGTTCATTCCTTTATAGTAACGCGTTGTTTTATATGAACTATTATCATGTTGATGGTTTTAGAGTAGATGCTGTATCAAATATAATTTATTATTTAGGTAATAAAAATAGAGGAGAAAATCAGGGTGCTTGTGATTTCTTGCGCGGTTTATCAACTAATATTTTTGCTAAAGATGATAGAGTATTATTAATAGCTGAAGATAGTTCTGATTATCCTGGTGTAACTAGACCTAGTGATATGGGTGGTTTAGGATTCAATTATAAATGGGATATGGGTTGGATGAATGATACTTTAAAATATTTTAAATTAGACCCAATTTATCGTAAATATCATCATAATCTTTTAACATTTAGTATGTTATATTATTATAATGAACAATTTATTTTACCTTTTTCACATGATGAAGTAGTACATATGAAAGGTAGTTTATTAAATAAAATGCCGGGCGATTATTGGCAAAAGTTTGCTAACTTTAGATTGTTGATGGGTTATTTCATGACACATCCAGGTAAAAAATTATCATTTATGGGTAATGAATTAGCTCCATTTAGTGAATGGGCTTTCTACAAAGAATTAGATTGGAATTTACTTGATTATGATTCTCATAGAGGAGCTAATAATTATATTAAAGATTTAAATACAATTTATAATAAAGAAAAAGCATTATATGAACTTGATTACAATCAAGATGGTTTTAGATGGATTGATGCTAATAATGCAATACAATCTATTTATAGCTTTATTCGTTATGGTAAAGATTTTAAAGATCACTTAGTTGTTATATTAAACTGTACACCTAATACTTATCATAATTATCGAATTGGTGTTCCTGGTACTTTAAATTATAAAGAATTAATCAATTCAGACGATACTAAATATTATGGTTCGGGACAAGTTAATAGTCAAAATATTAAAGTTGAAGAAGTCCCATGTCATAACTTTAATCAATCAATTGCCATAACAATTCCGCCTCTAGGTATGACTATTTTAAAGATGAAAAGAAGTAAAAGTAAATAATAGTTACGTGATTATATGGGCAAATTAAGTTTATTTATTGCCGAAAAGAAAATACTAATTATAGTTTTATCACTAATCGTAATTCTTGTTTTAGTTTATTTTGTTGTTTTTTCTAAAACTAGAGATTATGGGCAAACTTATTCAATAGAAGAAGTATATGAAAATGGTGATATTAGTTACGAAGATTTAAAATCTCTAGCCTATTATCAAAATGATGGTATTAATAATAACAAGGATATTTTAGATAATAATTATCAACCTCATGAAATAGGTCCATTAGGTCTTTTTCATAAATATCAATTAAAAGCTACATTAAGTAATAAATTTATTGAATATTATCAAATAGACATTAAGTATTATGGTACTTATAATGGTTATATAGCTTATACTTATACTCTCCCTAATCTAAGTGCTCCACAAGTAGTAGTAGATATAAATATAGGCAATTTAAATTTTGTAGCTAGTAATCCTAGTAAATTAATTAGATTATATAAAATATAAAAAAAGATATTAAAATTATTTGCTTAAAAATGTTTTTATAGTATAATAAAGCGGTTGATTTTTTAATCAATACAAATTTTGTAGGAGTTAATTTAAAATGGAATATACTTATTTTGAAAATAAAGAAGTCTTTAAAAAAGCTTTTATTAATAATGTAGAAAACAAATATGCGATTGACTTTAGTGAATCAACACCTTATCAACAATTTGTTGTTTTAGGTGAGATGTTAAGAATGTATGTAGCTAAAGATTGGCATAAAACAGATGAAATATTAAAAAAGAATAAAAATAAAGTTACATATTACTTTTCTATGGAATTCTTAATGGGTAGAATGATTACTAATAATTTAATGAATTCTGGCGTATATAATATAGTAAAAGAAGCCTTTGATGAATTAGGCTTAGATTTAAATGACGTAGAACATCAAGAATCTGATGCTGGTTTAGGTAATGGTGGTTTAGGTCGTTTAGCTGCTTGTTTTATGGATTCAGTGGCGTCACTTGGTTTACCAGTTAGAGGAAATTGTATTCGTTATCGTTACGGTTTCTTTGAACAAGGTATTAAAAATGGTTATCAAGTAGAACATCCTGATCGTTGGTTAAAAGATGTTCACGTTTGGGAAATTAGAAAAGATGAAGAATCTGTAGAAGTACCATTTTATGGTTATATTGAAATGAATACAGAAAATGGCAAATTAACAGTTTTACATCGCAACGCTGAATATGTTAAGGCTGTTCCTTATGATGTACCTATTATTGGTGATAATAATCATATTGTTAACACTTTACGTTTATGGAGTGCTGAACCAGCTTCAACTTATCCTGATAATGCTTTTGAATATCATAGAAGAATAAGAGAAATATCATCTTATTTATATCCATCTGATGATACAATTGAAGGTAAAACTTTAAGATTAAAACAACAATATTTCTTTGTTGCTGCTGGGGTAAAATCAGCTATTAGAAGACATAAACAAATCTTTAACACTGTTAATAATTTAGATAAAAAGATTTGTTTCCATATCAACGATACTCACCCAGCTTTAATAATTCCTGAATTAATGAGAGTATTAGTAGATGAAGAACATATGGACTGGGATAAAGCTTGGAATATTGTAAGAAACACTTGTGCATATACAAATCATACAATATTAGCTGAAGCTTTAGAAAAATGGCCATTAGATTTATTTAGAAATTTATTGCCACGTATTTATACTATTTGTGAAGAAATTAATCGTCGTTTAATGAATGAAATAGTATCTAAATATGGTCAAGATAGTCCATATTTAAATGAATTAGCTATTATTAAAGATAATACTATTCATATGGCGTCTTTATGTATTCATGGTTCATTTAGTGTTAATGGAGTAGCAGCTTTACATACTGATATTTTAAAGAATATTGAAATGAAACCATTTAGTGATTACTATCCAGGTAAGTTTAATAATAAAACAAATGGTATTACTCATCGTAGATGGCTAATTCAATCAAATAATGAATTAGTAGATATCATTAAAGAATATTGTGGTGAAGATTTTAGTTATGATATGACTAAATTAGAAAAATTATTGCCATATGCTGATGATGAACAAGTTCAGTTGAAATTCTTCAACATGAAAAGAGCACGCAAACAAGTTTTAGCTCAAAAAATTTATCGTTCTCAAGGCGTTAGCATTGATGTTAATTCTATTTTTGATATTCAAGTAAAACGTCTACATGAATATAAGAGACAATTAATGAATGCTATTCATATAATGTATTTATATAATAGATTAAAATCAGATGTAGAATTTAGAAAAGAATTCTATCCAACAACCTTTATTTTTGGTGCTAAGGCAGCAACTTCATATGTTTTTGCTAAGGCTGTTATTAAATTAATTAACACTATTGCTGATAAAGTAAATAATGATACAGAAATTAATAAATATTTAAAAGTTGTTTTTGTTGTTAATTATAATGTAACATACGCTGAAACAATTATACCAGCAGCTAATGTTTCTGAACAAATATCTACAGCATCAAAAGAAGCATCAGGTACTTCTAATATGAAATTTATGATGAATGGTGCTATTACTTTAGGTACTCTTGATGGAGCTAATGTGGAGATTAAAGAATTAGTAGGTGACGATAACATCGTAATCTTTGGTATGAATGCCGATGAAGTAAATGAATTATATCGCACACATGATTATAATCCATATTTATATTATGAAAATGATCCACGTTTACACTTAGTTTTAGACGAATTAACTAATGGTTTCTTTGATAAAGTAGCACCTAATGAATTTGAAATCATCCGTAAGAATTTATTATATCAAGATAATTATTTTGTGTTACGTGATTTTGATGCTTATGTTAAAGCTCATGAAAAGATTAATCAATTATATAAAGACCAAAAGAAATGGTTACACATGTCAATTGTTAATGTAGCTAAATCAGGTTATTTCACAACTGATAGAACAATGGAACAATATAACGAAGATATTTGGCATTTAAAACCAATTAAAAATAATGAATAAAGTCTAAAGTCTTTACTTTAGATTTTTTTCTTAGATGGAGTAATAAATGAAAGAAAATTTAGAATTAAATATAAAAAAGAATAAACAAATATTAAACATTACTAGTTTAATTAAAGTAGTTATAGTTGTTTTATTTTTAATTTTTATTATTACCTATTTTACTAATCATTTTAATACTTACTTATATTTATCACTTTTAATGATAGTTTTATTTATCGTAATTGCAGTATTTAGTGAAAAATATTATTTAGAAAAAAAGTATTTAGATAATATGTCACTAGCTATATTTAAACATGAAGCTAGACAAAAAGGGAATGTAACTAATCAAAAAGGTTTTTTTGATAAAGGTAATGAATTTAAGAGAATTTATTCTAAAACGTCATTAAGAGACAAATATCTTTTAGAAGATATTGATATTTTTGGAAAGAATTCATTATTTGAGCATTTATCTAGTGCTAAATCAGTATTAGGTAGGAATAAATTAGCATTAAGTTTATGTCATGGTGATTTAAATATTGCTAGTAAAAAAGATAAAATTTATGAATTAGGTAAAAGAGATATTTTAATAGATTTAGAAGCTAGTTTAGCTTTTAATAATATAACAGAAGACATTGATAAAGATAGTTATATTGAATCATTATCACTAAAATTCAAACCGAAAAAAAACTTGTATTTAGGCCTTATTTTTGTTTTTGTAATAGATATTTTATTAATAGTATTAGGTTCATTAAATATTATTAATCCTTTATTTATAATAATAGGTGTAATCATTAATATTTTTTACGCTACTTTCTTTAAAGATCCTCTTTATATGCTTAATACAACATCTTTATATAATTCAATTGGCCAAAATCAAAATGTTTTAAACCACTTAGCTAAATTAGATTTAGAGTTTATATCTAATAAATATAAAAAAGAATATTTTAATTCAAATCTTAAGAAATTTAAAAGATTATCGACATTATGGCAAGTGATATCTTATCGTAATAATATTTTATTTAAAATAATCTTTAATGGATTATGTTGTTTTGATGCTATCTATCAACTAATTTTTAATAAATTACAATTAAAAGATGAAGAAATTTTTGAAACATTAGAAGATATTGCTAATCTTGAAGTTTATGCAAGTTATGCTAATTTAGTTTATGACTATCAAGCCTTTTTAGGAGAAAGTAACGATAAATTAGAGTTTATTGATTTAACTAATATTTTAGTTAAAGATTGTGTTCCTAATAGCTTTACATTAAAAAATGGAACAATTATTACAGGCTCTAATATGAGCGGAAAGACTACTTTTTTAAGAACGATAGGAGAAGCAATTTTACTATATAATGCCTGTGGAATTGTACCAGCTGCCGCTTTTAAAAGTCCTAATTATATGTTGTATACTGCATTAAGAATTAAAGATGACCTCGCTTTAGGTGTATCTAGTTTTTATGCAGAAATTGAAAAAATTAAAGAAATGATTACTGATGCAAGTGAAACTAAAAAAATAGCTTTAATTGATGAAATATTTAAAGGTACTAATACGCTTGATCGAGTATATGGGGCTAAAATGTTAATAAAAAAACTAGAAGAGTTAGATTATGATTTTATTATATCTACTCATGATTTCGAATTGTGTGAAGTCAAATCGATAGTTAATTTTCATTTTGCTGAACAATATAGTCATGATTATAAAGAAATCAGTTTTGATTATAAAATAAAAGAAGGAAAATCCGTTTCGACTAACGCAATCTTCCTTCTAAAAAAATCAGGTATTATTGACTAAATATTTTAAAATGCCATTATCTAAGTAACTAGATACTATTATATCTGCTTTATCTTTTATTTCTTGACAGCCATTTATTGGGGCTAGTTTAAGTTTAGTATGATTATATAAGCATAAATCCTCTACTGAATCACCAGCACTTATTGTGTCATTAAAATCAATATTTAATTTTTGATAAATAGTAGGAATAAAGTATGCTTTATTGACATTTTTCTTTAAAATCCGATAAATAACTTTAGTTTGATCTTGACCTATAATCTCTAAATGAATGCTATCTTGTTTAAATAGATGAGATAGCATTTTACTATTTTTATTTATGCATAATAAAATAGAGTCATAGGTATCTATTTTATAATCATTAAAATTATCAATGATTTTAGTATCTTTTGGTTTAATAGGATATAAAGTTCTTAAACGGGTTTGATATCCATATATATAAAAAGTATAATTCTTTTCATAAAATAAAAATATTAAATCAGATAAATAGTTATTAAATAGACTTAAATCAGCTTTAAAAGAAGCTGTTTGATAATTATCTTTATATTTAATAAAAGAACCACTTCCAGCAATAAAGTTTAAATTAAGACCATTTAATTCATTAAAATAGGCCATATCACTTGGATAAACATTAGAGGCAATAAATAAATTATGTTTAGAATCAAGAATATTAATCATTTCTTTTTGTTCTTGATTTAAATGACTTATGCCACCTAAGATGGTATTTTGTAGATCAAGAAAAATTGTTTTACGCATTATAATCACCTATTAATTTATATATATCATATTTGTAATAAAAAATAAAGATTTTTTCCTAAAATAATGCTATAATAGAAGAAGGTAGGTGATTATGTGTTAGAAGCTATTATTAGATTTGATTGGTCTTTTTTTATTAGTTTTTTTTGTGGTATTGTGACCGGTTTTATTATTTTATTTTTAATATATTTATTATATATTTTAATTAATATTAAAAAGAAAAATAAATTAATTATAACAAAAGAAGAAGATAAAGAAGAAAAAGCTTTAGAACGCATTATAGCCACTAAACAGGCATTTAAAGATAAAAAAACTAAAGGCTCTAAAAGTATTACTTACACCTACAATTTATGTACTAAACTAATAGTTGATACTGCACGTGATTTTTATCCTAATTCTAAACATCCATTATTTGAGTTATCAATTAGCGAAATATTACAATTAAGTGAATATATTAGATTAAGAATTGATGAGATGTTAGATTATAAAGGTCTAAGAATATTAAAAAAAGTTAAAGTTTCAACTATTTTAAATATGGCAGATGCCAAAAAAGTGATTGAAGAAAATGAAATAGTTAAAGCTACAAAAAAATATCGCTTAAAAACTACTTATCAAGCTGCTAAAAAAGTTATTAATTTAGTTAATCCCTTGTGGTGGGCTAAAAAGTTAGTTATTGATGGAACTTTTAACATTTTAATAAATAAGTTATGTGTAGTAGTAATTGGTATAGTTGGGGAAGAAACGTATAAGATTTATTCAAAGAAAGTTTTTGAAGTTAGTAGCAATATTGATTCTTTAAATCAAGAGGAATTAGATAATTTAGTAGAGGAGGATATCTTAAATGAAGAAAAAAGTTAAAAGTATTGTCGTTGAGGAAAAGTTTAAGATTCCCCAAATTGATGTTAAATATGAGGGATTAAAGAGAACTAAACCAGGTTTTGAGAAGACAATAGCGGCCTCACCATATTTTGGTAGTAAAGTTAAAGATAAAATTTTAGTGCCAGATAATAAAGGAACTATAGATGTTGATAAGGCTTATGATGCCTTTAGACCTAAAGGAGAAAAACATATTTCAGATGAAGAATTAATTAAAATTCATGGTACACAATATTATGATTTTAAAATATTAAACGAAGAAAAGCGTAAAGAAGTTTTAGGGGTAGAATACGTTGAAGAAAAGCCTAAAGAAGAAGTAAAAGATGAAATTTTAGAAGATGATTTGTCTTTTAGAACGATTGAAGATAAACCTAGGGAAAGCAGTATATATTATCGCGATAAAATTGAAGAAAATGAAGAAAGAAAACCTATTAACAAAGTAGTTTATGAAAAACCTTTTAAAGAAGTAGAACAAACTCAAATAGATGTTAAACAAGAAGAATTTGTTGAACCTAAAACAGAAGTTAAATTAGATTTAGGATTAGATATTGAAGAAGAAAATGAAGAGGTAAATGAATATGTTTTACCACCATTAACTTTATTTAAACATTCTACTTTATCATCTGATGAGGTGCCAGATTGGGTAATTGAGAAAAAAGAAATAATTAATAAATTATTACAAGATTTTGATGTTGAAGGTGAAGTTGTAAATTACATTAAAGGACCAGCTTTCACGCGCTATGAAATAATGTTACAATCTGGGGTTAAAGTTAATAAAGTTTCAAGTTTGTATGATAATTTTCAAATGGAATTAGGTGCTAAATCAATTAGAATTTTAGCCCCAATACCAGGCAAGAAAACAGTAGGTATTGAGGTTCCTAATGATAAGACAGATACAGTTTATTTTGGCGATATGATTGATGAGGCTTTTATTAATGATAATCGTCCTTTGAGGGTTGCTTTAGGTAAGAACATTGATGGTGAAACTATTTATAAATGCATTGATGATATGCCACATTTATTAGTTGGTGGGGCAACTAAGAGTGGTAAATCAGTTTGTATTAATACAATATTAATTTCATTATTAGTTAAAAATAAACCAGAAGATCTAAAACTAATTTTAGTAGATCCTAAAAAGGTTGAAATGAGTTTTTATGAGGAATTACCGCACTTAGTTACTCCAGTTATTAGCGAACCACAAATGGCTTCAATAAGCCTTAAATGGACTGTTGATGAAATGGAAAGAAGATATGATGACTTAGCTAATGCTCATGTTAAAAACATAGAAGATTATAATAAGAAGGCAGCTATTAATAAAGAGTTAAAACATATGCCTTATATTGTTGTCGTTATTGATGAGTTAGCTGATTTAATGATGACTTGTTCTAGTGATGTCGAAGATTCAATTAAGAGAATTACACAAAAAGCTAGGGCAGCCGGAATTCATTTAATAGTTGCTACTCAAAGACCTAGTGTACAAATTGTTTCAGGTAATATTAAAGCTAATATTCCATGTCGTATTGGATTTAAAGTTGCTTCTTTTGTTGATTCTAATACTATTTTAGATGAAGCAGGAGCTGAAACTTTATTAGGCCGTGGTGATATGTTAATTAAAGATAATGACCAACCAGAAAGAGTTCAAGGTTCTTTCATCTCAGATGATGAAATTAATGCGGTTTGTGATTTTATACGCGCTGAAAGTAAGCCGTCATATATTTTTACTCATGCTGATTTAGAAAAACAAATTGAGTCAGAAAGAGAACCACGTGACCTAGCGATGCAGGAAGCTGAATCAACTATTTATGAGGTGGCTAAATTTTGTATTTTAGAAGGTGGGGCATCTATTAATGGAATTCAAAACAATTTTGGTTTTGGTTTTAATAGAGCCCAAAGAATTGTTAATTTATTAGAACAAAGAAAAATATTAGGGCCAAAGACTGGTTCAACAAAGGGTAGAGAAGTTTTAATTACATTAAGTGATTTAAATAATATGTTTGGAAGACAAGATGAAGAAATATAATAAAAAAATAATTGATAAAGCAGTAAATGATAATATTTTTTTAGCAGATGCTCAAAAATTAATTTTTAAAGAAGTAATCTTTGATTCTATTTTTCGCTTCTTATTTATTACCTTATTTTTAATTTATAGTTTACTAAATAGAACTAATTTAGCTAAGTTAAGTCAAATGACAGCTGATACTATTTTAAATCATGAGGTGGTTATAAACCCAGAAGCTTATTATTTTGTTTGGATGATTGTATTATTAGCTTTATTATTAATTGCTTTAATTTTAGCGATAAATGGTATAATATTCATTAAAAATAATTATTTAAAAAAGATATATAAAGCATATAAAATATATGATTTAGTAATTTTTATAGCTAGTATTTTTGTTATTATTAATTTTATAATTATGTATATAATAACTCCTGTCACAATTGATGGTATTTCAATGGAAAATAGTTTTTATAATGAAGATAAAGTTTTATTATGGCATTTTGGTTATGTAGCTGAAAATGATGATGTAGTTGTTATAGATGCTTCAAACTATGGTGGTGAAGGTAGTTTTTATGTCAAAAGGGTAGTTGCTAGTCCTAATGATAAATTAACTAAATTAGGTACATATTTATATGTTAATGAAACAGTTGTTGATAAAAATATTACACTTAGTGAATGGTTTAGTATTACTGATACATTTGATTCAAGCTTTAATATGCCAGAAGGTAAATATTTACTTTTTGGCGATAATCGGAGACATAGTACTGATTCTAGATATTTTGGCTTAGTTGATAGTAAAGATATTATTGGTGAAGTAATCTTAAGATATTATCCTTTTAATCGTTTTGGAATCCCTGATAAGATTATTAAAGAAGAATAGAGGTAAAGCATGGAAAATGATCGTGTAAAAGTTCATATAAATTGGTTCCCTGGTCATATGGCTAAAGCCAAACGTGAATTAGATAGTAAAATTAAGTTAGTTGATTTAATAATTGAATTAAGAGATGCTAGAATCCCTCTTTCTTCAGCTAATCCTTTATTTACAAGTTTAATCAATAACAAACCTAAATTAATTATTTTAGTTAAATCTTTATTTGCAGATCCTAAAGTTACTAAAGAATTTGTTAAATATTTAAGTCAAGAATCTTTATGCCTTGATGTTGATATGATTAATAATAAAAATATTAGTTTAATTAAAAACTATATTAAACTAGCTAGTAAACCTATTTTAGAAAAAAGAGCTAAACAAGGAATTATTAATAAAGAAATTAAGATTGTAGTTATAGGAATTCCTAATGTCGGTAAGTCTACGTTCATTAATAAATTAGCTGGTAGAGGTAGTTTAAATGTAGGAAATAAACCAGGTATTACTAGAAATACTAATACATGGTTAAGAGTAGATAAAGACTATTTAATATTAGATACTCCAGGCATTTTATATCCTAAATTAAAAGATGAAACTACAGCTATTAATTTAGCTTTATGCGGAGCTATTAAAGAAGAAATATTACCAGAAGAATACTTAGTTTATGCAGGTATTTCTTATTTAAAAGAAAATTATCCATCTCTTTTATTAAAAAGATATGAATTAAATGAATTAGGAGATATTCCTACTATAATAAACGAGATAGGTTTAAAAAGAGGATGTTTAAAAAAAGGTGGAGAACTAGATTTAAACAAAACATATAAACTTATTTTACAAGATATTAAAAATGCTAAATTAGGAGCTATCAGTTATGAAAGAATTCCCAATGAGTAAGTATGAAATAGAAGAAGAATTGTATGATAGAGGTTATAAACTTATTTGTGGTGTTGATGAAGTCGGACGTGGTTCAATAGCCGGTCCTCTTGTTGTTTGTGCTGTTATTTTACCACCTTTAGAACATATAGCAGGTATTGATGATTCTAAAAAACTTAGCCCTAAAAAAAGAGAGGAAATAGCTAAGATAATTAGAAAAAAAGCTTTAGCGATTTCAACTATATTTATAGAACCTGAAGAAGTAGATGAATTAAACATCTATCAGGCTACTAAAAAGGGAATGTTAGAGGCTATTAATAAATTGAAAGTTAAACCTGATTTTGCTTTAATTGATGCGATGCCATTAAATGAACTTAATATAGCTCATGATTCTTTAATTCATGGTGATGCTTTATCGGCTAGTATTGGGGCAGCTAGTATTTTAGCTAAAGTTCAAAGAGATGATTATATGTGTAAGATGGATTTAAAATATCCAAATTATGGTTTTAGCAAACATAAGGGTTATTGTACAAAAGGGCATGTCAAAGCTTTAGAAGAAAAAGGTCCTTGCCCTATTCATCGCAAGACATTTTATCCAGTTTCTAAATATTTTCAAAAGATTCATCAATTATCTTTTAGTTTTGCTGATGAAAGTAATAAAAGCGAGTAATCGCTTTTTTGTTTGTCATAATAAGATAATTAATGCTTGACAAACTTAATTTGTTTTGTATACTTAATAAAAGAAAAGAGTTGAGATTATTGAAAAATGTAGTTATTGTAGAATCACCTACTAAATCAAAGACTATTGAAAATTATTTAGGTGATGATTTTATTGTTTTATCTTCAAAAGGGCATATAACGGATTTAGCTACTTCTGGTAAAGATGGATTAGGAGTAGATATTGAAAATGGTTTTAAAGCTAATTATGTAATTGACCCTGATAAAAAGAAGCTAGTTAGTGATTTAAAAAAACAATGTAAAGGTAATAATGTTTATTTAGCAACCGACCCTGATAGGGAAGGAGAAGCTATTAGTTATCATTTAGCTAAAGTTTTAGATTTAGATTTAACTAGTAATAATAGAATATTATTTCATGAAATTACGAAAAGAGCTGTTTTAGATGCTTTTGAAAATCCACGTCAAATTGATCTTAATTTAGTAGCAAGTCAAGAGACAAGACGTATTTTAGATAGAATTATTGGATTTAAGGTTTCTAAATTATTGCAATCACGAATTAAATCTAAATCAGCTGGGCGTGTACAATCAGTAGCTTTAAAATTAGTATGTGATTTAGAAAAAGAAATTAACAGTTTCATTCCTACTAATTATTATGAGGCAGAAGCAATTTTTGATGGTTTTAAATTAAAATTATTAAGTGTAAATGATAGTAAAAAGCGTATATTAGATAGAAAAATTTTAGAAGATTTGTTACCTCAATTAAAATCATTTACTTTAGCTAGTATTAATGAAAGAAAAACTAAAAGAGAATCAAAACCACCATTTACTACCTCTACTTTACAACAAGAAGCGGCTAATAAGCTAGGTTTTTCATCAGCTAAAACAATGTCTATAGCCCAAAGATTATATGAAGGTATAAATATTAACAATAATTTAGTCGGGTTAATTACTTATATGCGTACTGATTCAACCCATTTATCAGATTTGTTTGTTAATGAGGCCTCTAAATTTATTGTTAGTAATTATGGAGATAATTATTTAGGTAAAAGAAAAGAAAAAGAACAAATTTTAGCGCAAAATGCTCATGAAGCTATTAGACCTACTTATGTTAATTATATTCCTGATTCAATTAAAAATAATCTTACTCTAGATGAATATCGTTTATATAAATTAATTTATAATAGAGCTTTAGCAAGTCTAATGTCACCTGCAATTTTTACTAATCTAAAAGCTATTTTTAATAATACTAATTCAACATGGGATATTACAGGCCAAAAATTAGAATTTAATGGCTATTTAATATTAAGTACTTTAGATGAAGAAAATTTAGATAAATTATTGCCAGATTTTAAATATGATGTTTTATATGATGCTAAAGAAGTTAACATAATTGATAATCAAACTAAACCTAAAGCTAGATATACAGAAGCTACATTAATTAAGGATATGGAAGAAAAAGGTATAGGTAGACCATCAACTTATGCTACAACCATGCAAACATTAACTAAAAGAAATTATGTAGAAATAAAAGATAAAAAGTTGTATCCGACAGAACAAGGTATGTTAACTAGTGAGAATTTAGATAAATATTTTCCGTCAATTTTTAATGTGACATATACAGCTAATATGGAAGCTGACCTTGATTTGATTGCTAAAGGTGATAAACAAGAATTACAAGAATTAGAAAATTTCTATAATGATTTTAGTACCGTTTTTGAAGAAGCTTCTTTAAATATGATAAAAAAAGAACCAGAGAAAACGGGTGAAAAATGTCCGATATGTGGTTCTGACTTAGTCGTTAGAAATGGTAAATATGGTAAATTTGTAGCCTGCTCTAATTATCCAACTTGTAAATATATTAAAGAAGATGAAGATTATGATACAGGTATAATTTGCCCTAATTGTCATGAAGGTCATTTAGTTAAAAAAATAGCTGGTATCGGAAAGAATAAAGGTAAAGTATTTTACGCTTGTTCAAACTTTCCAAAGTGTAAAACTGCTTTTAACGATTTACCAACTGATAATATATGTCCAAATTGTGGATCTTTAATGTTAAAAGATAAAGATGGCAATCTATATTGTTCCAATCATTGTGATAAGCCTAAAGATGATTATGAAGCAGTACTATGTCCTGTTTGTAAAAAGGGTCATTTGGTTAAAAGAACTGCTACTAGAGGGTTTAATAAAGGTAAAGTATTTTATGCTTGTGATAATTTCCCTAAGTGTAAAACAATCTATAATTATGAACCTTTAAATGAATATTGTCCTTTATGTCATTCTATAATGTTAAATAAAGATGGAAAACACATTTGTTCTAATAAAGAGTGTGAAAATAGTAAAGAATAACATGTATGATAAACAAGTTATTTAGGGTAAATTGCTATTTTAGATAATAGAATGTAAAAGTAAGTTAATATGATTTGAATGCGGATTAGTATAAATACTAATCCTTTTCTTGTTAAATAGCTACAAATTTGGTATAATTTCTTATTGATTGGAGTGGACTTTATGGGTTTTTTTAGTTTTTTTAAAAAGGATAAAGAAAAATCAAAAAAATATAAAATGGGTCTTCATAAAACAAGAGAAGGCGCTTTAAAAAATATAAAAGAAATTGTTGAAAAAAGAAATAAAATAGATGATTTATTGTTTGATTCTTTAGAAGAAGTCTTTATAGCTGCTGATATTGGGGTTGATACTGTTTTAGATTTTGTTTCATCTTTAAGAGATGAAGTAAATCATAAAAAGATAACAGATGTTAAAGTTTTAGAAGAATTAATCATCGATAAGATGTTTGAATTATATACTAATAATGAAATAGTAAATGCCAATTTAAAATTAAATAAAGAAGGTTTATCAGTAATCTTATTTGTAGGCGTAAATGGAGTTGGTAAAACGACATCAATTGCTAAAATTGCGTATAAACTTAAAAAAGAAGGCAAAAAAGTTTTACTAGCTGCAGGTGATACTTTTAGAGCTGGGGCTGTTGAACAATTAGTAGAATGGTCAAAACGAATTGGAATTGATATTGTCACTAAGGAAGCTCATTCTGATCCGTCTTCTGTAATGTATGAAGCTTGCGATAAAGCTTTAAATGAAAATTATGATATTTTATTATGTGATACAGCTGGGCGTTTACAAAATAAAGTAAATTTAATGCAAGAACTAGCTAAAATGAAGCGAGTTATTGATAAAAAAGCTCCTGATGCTTTATGTGAAACACTGCTTGTTATTGATGCTACAACAGGTCAAAATGGTATGTTGCAAGCTAAAGCTTTTAAAGAGGTTACAGATGTTACAGGCATTATTTTAACTAAATTAGATGGTACAAGCAAAGGTGGTATTGTTTTAGCTATTAGACATGAATTAGGTATTCCTATTAAATTTATCGGTTTAGGTGAACAATTAGATGATTTAATGGTGTTTGATATTGAACAATACTTATATGGTTTATTTGCTGATTTCTTTGAGGAATAAAATGGATATTGAAAAAAACATATATTTAGCTGATTTATATGATATTTATAAAGAACTATTAACTTCTAAACAAGCTAATTATTTTTATGATTATTACTTTTTAGATTTATCTTTAGCTGAAATAGCTAAAAATTATAATTTATCACGTAATGCTATTTTTGATCAAATTAAGCATGCCGAAAATAAATTATTAGAATGTGAAGATAAATTAAAGATTTATTATAAAATACAAAAAATAGAAAATTTAGATATACCTAATTCCTATAAAGAATTAGTTTTAGATATTATGAAGGAGTGAAAGTATGGCTTTTGATTCTTTAAGCGAAAGATTACAAAAAGCAATGAAAAAAATAACAGGGCGAGGTAAACTACAAGAATCTGACATTGATGATATGTTAAGAGAAGTAAGGCTATCATTGCTTGAAGCTGATGTTAATTTTAAAGTTGTTAGAAAATTTTTAGCTGATGTTAAAGAAAAAGCTTTAGGAGCTAAAATTCTTGAAGGTTTAAATCCTGGGCAAATGGTTGTTGATATAGTAAGGGAAGAATTAAAAACCATTTTAGGAAGCGAACAAAGTGAATTAAATTTAAATAAAAATGGACTTACGGTCATTATGTTAGTTGGTTTACAAGGTACAGGTAAAACAACGGCTTGTGGAAAGATAAGTCTTTATTTGCGTAAAAAACTTAAAAAGACACCTTATTTAATCGCTTGTGATGTTTATAGACCGGCAGCTATCAATCAATTAGTTACTTTAGGTAAACAGATTGGGGTAGAAGTTTATGAGGAAGGTGTAAAACAAGATCCTAGAAAAATAGCTAAAAATGGTATTAAGGAAGCTATAAAAGCGGGAGCTGATGTCGTAATTATCGATACAGCAGGTCGTTTACAAATAAATGATGAGCTTATGGATGAATTAAAAGATATCAAAGAGATAGCTAAACCACATGAAATCTTACTTACTGTTGATGCTATGTCAGGTCAAGATGCCTGCAATGTCGGGTTAGTTTTTAATGAAAAAGTCGGTGTTTCAGGTATCATTTTAACTAAATTAGATGGTGATGCTAGAGGTGGTGCGGCTCTATCATTAAAAGAGATGACAGGCCTTCCGATTAAGCTCATGTCAACAGGTGAAAAACTTGATGAATTAGAAATTTTTTATCCGGATCGTATTGCTGAAAGAATATTAGGTATGGGCGATGTTTTATCTTTAATCGATAGTGTAAAAGAAAATATTGATGAAGATGAAATGGAAGAAATGGCCGATAAAATGATCAAAGGCTCATATAATTATAATGATTTATTAAAACAATTTAAAATGATAAAAAGAATGGGTTCTTTATCAAAAATTTTAGGCTTTTTACCTGGTTTAGGAAAAATAAAACAAGCTATCAATCAAGTTGATGATAAAGCTTTCGTTTATATGGAAGCTATTATATCTTCAATGACTGAAAAAGAAAGAAGAAATCCTAAATTAATTGAAGATAGTGCTAAAAGAAGAGAAAGAATTGCTAAAGGTTCAGGACGTACGATTCAAGAAGTAAATGGTTTACGTAATAGTTTATCGCAAATGCGTGATGCAATGAAAAAGTTTAATAATATGTCAGATGCCGATAAAAAGAAAATGTCAAGTCAGGTTGCTAATGGTAATATGTCTTCTTTAGCTAACCCAAGTTCTAAAGTAAAAAAAGGTAAAGGAAAAAATAAAGGAAGGTTTAGATATTAATGCTTGTAACATGCCCTAGTAACATTGAAGAGGCACGTTTATTAGCCCCTTATAGTTCTTATTTTTTAGTGGGTATAAAAGATTATATTCCTAATTTTTTAAATCCTTTATCGCTTGCTGAATTTAGACAACTAGCTAATGAAAATATTAAATTAATTCTTAGGCTAGATATGCTAGTAAGAGAAAGAGAAATTGTTAAATATCAAGAATTAATTGATAATTTAAAAGAATTAGATATTTTATATTATATAACTGACCAAGGCTTATTAAATTACTTAATTGATTTAAAACTAGCTAATAGAGTTATTTATGATCCTTTTACGATGCTTACTAATTATTTAGATGCTAAAACATATTATGATTTAGGATTAAATGCTATAGCCCCAAGTTTAGAAATACCTTATAAAGATATTTTAAAATTCCAGGTACCATTATTCTATCCTGGTTTTACAAGAAGGCTTATGTTTAATTCAAAAAGGAATTTAGTTTCTTTATATAAAGAAAAAGCCCACCTTAGTTTTGATATTCATGATAATTTAACTTTAATAGAAGAAAAAAGAGTAGACATTTTACCAATATTTGAAGATAAAGGTACTTTTATTTATAGACCATATTATTTAGATAATATGCCATTAATTAAAGGTAATAGGAATATTAAATATTTATTAATAGATGCTGTAACTATTGAATTCATTAAATATTTACCTTTAGTAAAACTAGCATATGCATACTTTAATGAAGAAATTACCTTAGAAATTTATAAAGAAGAATTAAATAAACTAGATTTTAAGATAGAATTAGGCTTTACTTATGAAGACACAATTTATTTGAAGGAGGCTATTATTGATGCGAAAAATTGAATTATTAGCCCCAGCAGGAGATCTTGAAAAATTAAAGATTGCTATCTTATATGGTGCAGATGCTGTTTTTATTGGTGGTGAAGAATTTTCTTTACGTTCACGAGCCTCTAATTTTACATTAGCTGATATCAAAGAAGCTACTGATTTTGCTCATAAGCATAATGCTAAAGTCCATGTGACTTGTAATATTGTTATGCATAATATTGATTTAGATGGTTTACTAGCTTATTTAAAAGCTTTAGAGGCAGCTAATGTTGATGCTATTATAACAAGTTCTTTATATATGCTAAAACTAGCTAAAGAAAATACAAATTTAGAAGTACATATGTCTACGCAATTAAGTACTTTAAATACGGAAGGAGTCAAATTATTTGAAAAATTAAAGGCTACTAGAGTTGTCTTAGGTCGAGAACTCAATTTATCTGAAATAATAGCTATTAAAAAGAATTCTAATTTAGAAATTGAAGCTTTTATTCACGGAGGAATGTGTTCAAGTTTAAGTGGTAGATGTATGTTATCAAATAATATGACTAATAGAGATGCTAACCGTGGTGGATGTGCTCATAGTTGTCGTTGGAACTACAATTTATATGCTAATGGGCAAAAAGTAAATCAAGCAGGTGATTATTTTTCATTTTCAGCTAAAGATTTAGAAGCATTAAAGTTTATCCCTTCTTTAATTGATAATAAAATAGATTCTTTAAAAATTGAAGGTCGAATGAAAAGTATTCATTATGTAGCTTCTGTTACTAACACTTATAGGCAGTTAATAGATGAATATTATAAAAATGGCTATATCGCAGATTATAATAAGTACTATGATATGCTAAAAAAAGCGGAAAATAGACTTTTAGGTACTGGTTTTTATGAACATGATGTAACAATTAATGAACAGTTATATGATCTAAATTTGTCAGTTCCAACTAAGAATTTTATTGGTATTGTATTAGAATATGATAGAGAAAATAAAAGATGTCATATTGAACAAAGAAATTATTTTAAAGTTGGTGATTTAGTTGAAGTATTTACACCTACAAAATCATTTACTTTAAGAATTTTAGATTTATATACAGAAGATGGTGAAGCAATAGAAGTTGCTAGACATCCGAAACAAAAATTATATTTTACATCAGATATTGTACTTGAACCTTATGATATGTTGAGGTCTTATGAAGAAAGTTAAAATAACTAAGACAATATATAATATAAAAGATAAAAATTACCGAGTAGTTATTATTGTAAATCCTACTTTAAAAAGAATTAATTTCCGTTTTAAACCAAATGAATTTTATATATCTAGTCCGGTTAAAATAACAGATAGTGCTTTGTTAGATTACATAAATCAATATAAAAAATATATAGATAAGTATTGTGATGTTAAAAAAACACTAGCTTTGCATTTATGGGGTAAATTATATAATTTAGTTTTAATTAAGAGTTTAAATGACAATTATTTTATTCATAATAATGAAATTATAATATATTATAAAAATGAAAATAATATTAATAATATAATTAAAGATATGTATAAAAAAGAATTGCTAGCTAAGCCATTACTAGCTATATTAAAAGAAGTTGAAAAAGCTTATGGTTTAAAAGAAGCTACAATTAGTTTAAATAAAAATTGTAGTTATTATAAATCTTTTTATGCTGAATATTTAAAAAAAGATTATTCTATTAAACTTTCAACGATGTTAGCTAAATATGATGAGGAAGCATTATATCATATCTTTTGTCATGAAGTTGCTCATCATTTTTATTTAAATCATAGTAGTAATTTTTATAATTTATTACTAAATATAGATCCATTATATTTAGAAAATAAAAATAATATGAAAAAATTAGCTAATGAGATAAGAGATATAGATTACTTATAATTTACAAAATTAATAAAAAAATGTATAATAATAAAAGTATTTTAAAGAAAATAGAGGATGATAATTTATGGAACAAAAATTTGAATTAACCGTACAAGGCCATAAGGATCTTGTCGATGAACTAGAACATTTAAAATCAGTAGACCGCCCTGCTAATATAGAAGCTATTAAAGAAGCAAGAGCACAAGGTGATTTATCTGAAAATGCTGATTATGATGCAGCTAGGGAAGAACAAAGAAGAATTGAAGGACGTATTGCCGAAATTGAAGGGATTTTAAAGAATTATGTTTTAATTTCTAGTGATGCGACTGACATAGTTTCAATAGGTAAAAAAGTACGTATTTTATATACAAAATTAAATAAAGAATTTACATATGATGTAGTAGGTACTATTGAAGCTGATCCATTTAATGGTAAAATTTCAAATACTTCACCATTAGGTAAAGCAATAATTGGTAAAAGAAAAGATGAAGTTATTAACTTTACAACAGAATCTGGTAAAAACCAAGAAGTAAAAATTTTAGAGATATTACAATAACAGGCTTTCCTGTTTTTTTCTTAATATGTTTAAAAAATTTATTCCTAAATACCACTATAAATCAATTTATGAAATTGATTATTTAAAATTAAAAGAACAAGGGATTAAGGTTATAATGTTTGATTTAGATAACACCCTAATCCCTTATCATGAAGCTTTACCAAATAATGATTTATTTAAACTAAAGGAACAATTACAAAAAGATTTTAAAATAATGATAGTATCTAACTCTAAAAAAGAAAGAGTAGAAAGGTTTGCTAAAGCATATGATATTTTATATGTTAAATTTGCTAAAAAGCCTTTTAAATCAGGATTTATTAGAGCTTTAGATTTAATGAATATTAAAGATAAAGAGACTGTTTTATTTGTGGGAGATCAATTATTAACTGATATATTTGGCTCAAATAGAATGAATTTTAATTCATGTTTAGTAGACCCTATAAATAAAGATACAGAAGCTTTAATAACTAAAATGAATCGTCTTTTAGAAAAATTAATTAAGAATTTAACTATTTTATTTAATAAAAAAGCAAAAACTAAATTTAACAATTACGAGGTATCAGATGATTAAAAAATGTTTAGGTTGTGGAACTCTAATGCAAAATGAAGATGAAAATAGAGAAGGTTATGTTAAAGATATAACTAAAGATTATTGTGTTCGTTGTTTTCGTTTACTTCATTATAATGAAACACCTAAAGTTTTTGCAACTAACAAAGAATTTTTAGAAGTTATAGATTATGAATTAACTAAAAAAAATTTATTTGTTTATTTAATCGACATTTTTTCTTTCCCAATCTCATTTAATAAAGAAATAATAGATAGATTACGAGGAAAGGATGTAATTTTAGTTATTAATAAAATAGATTTATTACCTAAATCTTTAAATTTAGAGAATATATTAAATTTTATTGCTAAAGAATGTGAAAAAATCTTTTTTAAAGTTATTGGTATTTATTTAATATCAGCTAAAAAGGGTTATTATTTAACTGATTTATTAGAACATTTAAAATATTATCGAAAAGAAAGAGATATCTGTATTTTAGGTTTAGCTAGTGTAGGTAAATCTAGTTTTATCAATGCTATCTTAAAAAAATATGATGTAAGTAAAGAAGATACAATTGCTACCTCAGCTATTCCTGGTACGACACTAAATGAAATTCATATACCTTTTTATTTAGATAATAGAGGATTTATTGATACACCAGGTTTAATAAGTAGTGATGCTATTATTAGTCAAATTGATCCGAAATATTACAATACTATTTTGCCTAATAAAGAAATTAAACCTATTACTTATCAACTTTATGGTTCTTATTCTTATTTTATTGGTGGTTTAGTTTATTTGTCTTTTACTAATATAACTAAAGGTAGTTTAGTCATTTATAAAGCAGATGAACTTAAATTAACTAAAGTTAAAAATGAAAATATTACTAAGACTTTAGCTAAGGTAGGTAGTACTATAAATCCAAGCTTAAATCAACCGTTTAAAGAAATAGTAGTTTCTGGTCCTAAAACAATCTTTATTGGTGGATTTTTAATTATTGAAGTTAGTGATGTTAAATTTACATTAAGTTATCCGTTAACTTTAGGAGTTAAAATGTATGATAAAGTCTTTAAAAGATAGTATTTTGCAAGTTTTTAGCTTAGTAAAAGATAAATACGAACATTCTAGTCATGCTAAGAGATTAGATCATATTTTAGGCGTTGCACAAACAGCTAAAAAATTAGCTCTTAAATATCAAGTAGATGAAGATAAGGCTTATCTAGCCGGTTTACTACATGATTATTTTCGTTATGAAAAGAAAGAAGATGTTCTTTACTTATTAACGGAAGAAGAAATAAAAGAGTGTGATCAAACTCCTATTTTATATCATGCTTATGCAGCTAGTGCCTTTTATTTGAAAGAGATTGGTACTGATTTAGATATAGCTTATTCTATTAAATATCATACTTTTGGTAAATTACCAATGTCAAAATTAGCTGAGATTATCTTAATTAGTGATTATATTGAACCTACTAGAATGTATAAAAGTTGTATATATTGTCGTCAATTAGTAGAAAAAGGATTATTTTATACAGCTATTTATGTATCAACTAATGATACAATTAAATTAATACAAAAAGAGGGATTAAACCCTCATCAGTATCAAATAGATATGTTAAATTATTACGAGGAAGTGATGAAATTGGAATTGTTAGATATTATAAAAGAATCTTTAAATAAAGTTAAAGCTAGTGATATTAATATATATGATTCTAGAAATATATCACCTTTTTATGATTATATTGTATTAGCTACAGTTAATACAACTAGACAAAGTGAAGCAGTTAAATCATATTTAGAAGACTTTATTAAAGATACTCCTTATAAGATAAGAGGAGAAGAAGGTATTAATACTAATTGGTATTTAATAGATTTAAATAGTGTTATTATAAGTATTTTAACTAAAGAAGAAAGAGAAAGATTAGATTTAGACAATCTATATTCTAATTTAAATGAAGTAGATATCTAATAGTTTAGTTAAATTACTAAATTTATCATAATATAAAGCTTCATTAGAGGCGTTAATTAAAGATTTAGTTCTTAGATATATTTCATCTAATTCCTTACTTAAATCTTGATATTTTCTTTTAGGTAGATAATTTTTATGATAAATTTTACCTAATATTTTTAAAATTAGATTAGTAAATTTATTACTTTTAGCTATAAAAAAGCGATTAAATTTATAACAGTTTATAGAAGACCTTTTTATAAATGTTTCTATATCAGGATATTTTAAAATATGTCTTGTTATTGAATCATAAAATAAATAATATGGTCTTCTAAAATCGTAATAAAAACTAGTTAATTTAGTTATTTCTTGTCTTTTATTTATTTTATGATTTAAAAAATAATAATCTTCAATGTTAACTAAATCATAATTATTTAAAACTAAATATGTCAAATAAGCGTATAATGATATGATTCCTTCTTTATTATATTTATTATCTTTAATTAATTTAATATAGTATTTTATGTTATTTAATATATTACTTTTAAATGGTTCAAAACTTATACTTAGCTTATTACTAAATAGATGATAATATTTATCATAATAATAAAAATTAATGGTAAATAATTCATAATCAGTAGGTTTTATATTTAAAAAGTATTTATCAGGAATATCTTTTAAGATATCTTTGAATATTAAATAATAAAATAAAGAAGAAATCATTTTATCACCTTAAAAAAATTATATATAAATTATTAATTATTTGCAATAAAAAAGAGGTTTATATGAATTTATTATCTTTAAAATTACAAGATGATTTAATTAATCAAATTTATAATAAAGCCCAAGATTTAGATGTAGCTATTTTAAATTATGTCTTAGGTGATGACACTTTTTATCTTGATGCCTTATCTTTATTTCAAAATAAAGATGGTGGTTTCGGACATAATTTATATATAGATAATTACAATTTAAATTCGACAGCCTATACATCTTATTATGCATTGAAATTGCTTTATTTATATAAAAATGATAATAAACAAAAACAATTGATGTTAAATAGAGTCTTAACATATTTATATCATAAGGCTATATATGTTAATGATTTATTAATTAAAGTAACTAGTGATAATGATAATTATGCACATAGTAGTTATTTTAATTATGTTAATGAAGGAGATTTATCTTTAACATGTGGGGTAATAGGGCTTACTTTATTATCGACAGATAATAAATCACCTTATAATAAACTTGCTGTTGAAAAATATCAAAAAATTAAAAATACAATAAATAAAATTAATCAAATAGATTTAGCTATTTTAATTGCTGGCTTAGATAAAAGAAATATAAAGCATAATTATACATTAAATGAAGATGAATTAAATATTAATAATATAGTAGAGATTAATGAATATTTAGCAGTTAATAAAGAATTGTTAGAGCGAGCTTTAAATAATTTAGTATTAACTATTAATAATAATGGTTTGTGGGATGTAAAGCTTAATTGGGGTAATAATTATCCTGAACAAGCTACTGCTGAAATTAAGTGGTGTTTTAGAAGAACTGTGATGAATTTTTATTATTTAAAGAAGTATAAATTAGTAGAATCTAATTAAAAAAAGTTGTAAAATAAAAAAGAGGTGTAAAAATTTATGAAAAAACCGGTTATGTTAATAATTATGGATGGTTATGGTTTAGCTAATCCGAGTGAAGGTAATGCTGTTAGTATGGCAAATAAACCAAATTTAGATCGTATATTTAGTGAATATTGTCAGGCTACTTTAGAAGCTTCAGGAGAAGCAGTAGGTTTACCTGAAGGACAAATGGGTAATTCAGAAGTAGGACATATGAATATTGGAGCTGGTCGAATTGTATGGCAAAGTTTATCTAGAATTAATAATGCTATTAAGACTGGTGAATTTGAACGTAATGAAGCTATTAATGAAGCAATTGATAATGCGTTAAATACAGGTAAGAAATTTCATATTTTAGGCTTATGTTCAGATGGTGGCGTTCATTCACATACGTCACATATTATAGCCATTGCTAATTTAGCTCATAAAAGAGGAGTTAAGGATGTCTATTATCATGCCTTTTTAGATGGTAGAGATGTACCACCTACATCTGCACAAACTTATTTAATTAAAGTAATTAATGATGGTAAAGTAAGATTAGCTACTGTTGGTGGTAGATATTATGGTATGGATAGAGATAAAAATTACGATAGAGTAGAAAAAGCTTATAATGCCATGGTTAGAAATATTGGCCCACATTATGATGATCCTTTTAAAGCTTTAGAGGATTCTTATGCTCATGGGGTAACTGATGAGTTTGTTGAACCTTTTATTGTTGATCAAACAGGTATGATTGGTGATGGGGATAGCGTTGTTTTTGCTAATTTTAGACCTGATAGAGCTATTGAAATATCAACTGCTTTATCTAATCCTAATGGAATTGTATATAATCCTGATAAACCATATCGTTTAAATACGGTTGGTGGTCCTAAAAATTTAACTTATGTATGTATGATGAAATATGCTGATCAAGTTAAAGGTAAATTAGCTTTTGGTCTTCAAGAATTAAATAATATTTTAGGTGAAGTAGTATCAAAAGCTGGATTAAAACAATTAAGAATTGCTGAAACAGAAAAATATGCACACGTTACTTTCTTCTTTGATGGAGGAGAAGATAAAGTGTTTGAAGGAGAAGATAGAATATTAGTTGATTCTCCAAAAGTAGCTACTTATGATTTAAAACCAGAAATGTCAGCTTATGAAGTTACAGATAAAGTAATAGATGCTATTAAATCTTTAAAATATGATTTAATAATTTTAAATTATGCTAACTGTGATATGGTAGGTCATACAGGTGTGATTCCAGCCGCAATAAAAGCAGTAGAAACAGTTGATGAATGTGTAGGTAAAGTTGTTAATGCCTTAGATGAAGTAGGTGGTGTAGCAATTATTACTGCTGATCATGGTAATGCTGAAAAGTTATTAGATGAAGCTGGTAAGCCTTATACAGCTCATACTACTAATTTAGTTCCAGTTGTTATTACTGATAAGGATATTAAGATTAAAAATGGTATCTTATCAGATTTAGCTCCAACTATTTTAGAATTATTAGATTTAAAAGTACCAGAAGAAATGACTTCATCTTCAATTATTGTTAAAGAATAAAAGATTAGTGTTTAATACGAGACCAGAATTCAAAGCTAATGCTTGAAATCTGGTCTTTTTTAAAACTTTATAATAATGTTACAGTTCAGTCATAAATAAAGAAATCAAATACATTTTAAAACAAGTCTAATTAAATGAAAGCATTTTCTTAGACTTTTTTTTAGCTTTTTTTCTAATTTTGGCCTCTCGATTTGAGGTGGATAACTTTCTATTTTTCCTATTTTTATATGATTTTAGTTCATTTTAAACGCTAATTAAAGTTACGCGGTGGATAACTTTTGAAAAAATTAATTTTTTGACTTAAAATTAATAAAAATAGACTATTTTTAAACCTAATTTTTGACTACTTTTACTAGATTGATTATTTTTTAGTCAGCTGATACAATTAGTTTAGAAATAAGAAATTAGGTGAAATTATGGCTTCAAATTATCAAAGACAATACGATAAAGATTATGGTAAATTATTAACTAAGCATGAAGAATTATTAGAAAAATATGATGACCTAAATATTCATTTTAATGATTTAAAAAAATTTTACGAAAAAAGCCAAAAACAACTTGAAATCATGACTTCACAAATAAAGGCTTTAGCCGAGGAGAATAAAAACAAAGATGATCTTATATTAAGTTTAAATGCTACCATAGAACAATTAGTTAAAGTTGTCGATAAATTACAACAACAAATAAATAAAGATTCTAATAACTCAAATAAACCATCAAGTTCTAATGGATATAAAAAAGTTATAACTAACAGACGAGAAAAATCTGATAAGAAAAAAGGTGGTCAAGTAGCACACGAAGGGCACGTCCTTAAAATAAAACAAGTAAAGAAAATGATTGACTCAGGAGCTTTTGAACATAAAATAATTGAAGAGAATAAAACTAAAGATAGTACAAAGTATGTCTCTAGATATGAAATAGATTTAGAAATAAAATTAGTAATTAAAGAATTTAGAGACTATAGTTGCCAAAAAAATCTTAATCCTGTTACTTATGGACAAAACATTAAAAGTATATCAGCTTTATTACAATTTGATAATTATATATCAACAGATGGTGTAGTTAAATTCATTAGTAACATATCTAATGGTAAAATCAATTTATCTAAAGGAACTATCGTTAATTGGACAAATGAATTATCTAAAAATGCAACAACTGATTTAGAAATTATTAAAGCCAAGTTAATGAAGAGTTATTATACTAACAACGATGATTCCCAAATTAAAATTGATGGTGAAAGATATAATCAAATAGTATGTAGTAACAAAGATTATACATATTTAGCAATAAATAAGCATAAAAGTGCTGAAGCCATTGCTGAAATAGGAATATTACCTGGTTTTAATGGTATAACTATAAAAGATGGTGCATCGCTATATAGTAATTATGGTAGTAAAGCTAGTCAGTGTTTGTCGCATATATTAAGGTATCTGAAGGGAGTATATGAATTAAATAATCGTCCTGAAGCTAAAACATTAATGGACTATTTAGGGTCAATAAATAAGGAAAGAGACCAATTAATACATAATAATAATGATTGTCGCATTAAAGAAATATATGAACAATATGACAAATTATTAGATAATTGGCAAAAGGCTCTAAATGAAGAAATGCAGTCAAATAAAAGTAAATATTACGACAATGAAATAAACCTATTAGATAGAATGAAGGGTAAACATAAAGAAGAAATATTATATTTTATCAAAGACTTTAAAGTTCCTTCTACTAATAACCAAGCTGAAGTTGATCAACGAGGATTAAAGGTTAAACAAAGAATTGGCAAATTTAGAAGTGAAGGTGGAGCTAATAATTATGCTAATATCAGAAGTGTAATATTAACGTTAAAGAAACAAAAAGCTAATGTATTTGATAAAATTAAACTACTAGTTTCAGGTAAACCAACTCTAATATAAAAATAATAGCGTAAAACAGGGTGAATAAGCTCACTCTATTTTACGCTTGTCTTTTTTTCGACTGAACTGTAACATAATAATATGAATTTATTGACATAATTAAATTTATATATTTAATTTCATTAATAAAAGTGCTATCATTTAATAAATAAGGAGAAAAAGTGAATGAGAGAAATTAAATATGATGTTGTTGTTATAGGTGCTGGCAATGGTGGTTTAGTTGCTGCATTAAAATTGGCTAAAGCTGGTAAAAAAACGTTATTAGTAGAAAGAAATATTGTACCTGGTGGTTTTGCAACTAGTTTTAGTCGAGGCAGGTTTGAATTTGAGGCGGCTTTGCATGAGCTTTGCGATTTTGGTAATGCTAAAAATCATGGTAATCTTTATACTTTATTTACTGAACTTGGGGTAATTGATAAAATTAAATTTGTTGATGTAAAGGAAGCTTTTAAAGTTATATCTTTAGAAGATAATACAAGTTATATCATGCCATTTGGTATTGATAATTTTATAAATAAAATGGAAGAATATGTTCCTAATAGTAAAGAATCTATGACTATATTTTTTGAACTTGGTAAAGAGATTAAAGATGCTTTAAAATATTTAAATGATTCTAAAGGCCATCCGGATACTAAAGTGTTAATGAAAAATTATCCTAATTTTATGCGAGTTGCTAGTTATAACATTGATAAAGTATTAGATGCTATTAAAATGCCATTAAAAGCTCAAAGAATACTTACTACTTATTGGTCATATCTTGGCGCACCTAGTGGTAAGTTGTCTTTTGTCCATTATTGTATTATGACATATTTATATATTTCATTACATGCTCAAATTCCTGTAAATAGAAGTAATGAAATGAGTTTAGTATTAGCAGAAGAGTTTACTAAAAGTGGTGGCGATATTTTTTATGGCAGAGAAGCAAAAAAAATATTAGTAGAAAATAATCATGTTATTGGCGTTTTATTAGATAATAACCTTAAAATTAAATGTAATTATGTCATTTGTAACGCTAATCCTAATATGGTTTATGCTAAGATGATAGACAAAGATAAAATCCCTACTAATGCCTTAAAATTAGCTAATAGTAGAGAATTATCAGGTCGTGGTTTTGCGATATATTTAGGCTTAAATAAATCAAAAGAAGAACTAGGTTTAGATAATTATAGTTATTTTATATATAATACACTTGATTCAAATAAGGAATATGAAAATATGAAATCTTTAGATAATTATTCTCAAGTTGTAGTATGTTTAAATAACGCTTTACCAGATTGTTCACCTAAGGGTACGACTATTTTATATTTTACATCTTTATATTTTAGTGATTGTTTTTCTAAAGAAGTTACTGAATCTAATTATTTTGAATTGAAAGATGATTTAGCTTTAGGCTTTATTGAAACTTTTGAAAAAGCTACTAATACGACTATTAAACCATATATTGAGGAAATAGAGGTAGCAACGCCACTTACATTTGCTCATTATACAGATGCTCCTGATGGAGCTATATACGGCTATTTTACAGCTGATTTAGATAATATGTTACCACGTCTTATGCGTATGTATGATGAAAATTACTTGCCAGGTTTAAAATTTTGTGGTGGTTCAAGTGTTCGTTCTAGCGGTTATAACTCTAGTTATTTATCTGGCGATCTTGCAGCTAAACTAACACTTGCTGATATGAAGGAGGGCAAATAATGAAAGTTAAAATTAGTATATTTGGTTTTCTTGATATGCTTAAATTTAAAAATTTAAAGAAAAATAGAGAAAACTTAATAGAAAATAGTCCTTCAACTAATATAGAAAACAATTATGTAGTTAATGATTTAGCTAACTTTTATCATCCTTATAAACAAGAATTAGAAGTAGATGACATAATTGTAGAAAATGAAGACGTTAAATCATTTATATTAACTAGTAAAGCAAAATTAGCTCCTTTTAAAGCTGGTAGCTATATATCTATTTATGTTAATATAAATAATGAATTAGTGTCACGTGCTTATTCTATATCTAGTTCTCCGCTAGATGCATATAAGGGTTTTTACCGCATAACTGTTAAACGCGTTAAAGGCGGTTTAATGTCTAATTATTTACTAGATAAAGTTAAAGTTGGGGATAAACTATATGCTAGTGAACCGGGTGGCTTTTTAACTTATAATAAGATTAGAGACCATAAAAACGTAGTATGCGTTGCTGGTGGTGTTGGAATAACTCCGTTTATCTCTATGGCTAAAGCTATAAATGACCATGTAGAAGATTTTAATTTAACTATTTTATATGGTGTAGATAATAAAAAAGATATTATTTTAAAAGATGATATAGATTATTTAAATAAGACAGATAAAGTAAATATTATTTATGTATTTAGAAATGAAGAAGTAGATAATTATCCGTATGGTCTTATTACAACTGATCTCATTAAAAAATATGGTAAAGATGATTATAGTATTTTTGTGGCAGGACCTAGAGGCTTATTAGATTACATGCAAAAAGAACTACCAAGTCTTAATTTAAAACAAAAAGATATAAGAATTGAACAAAGTCCTATTTATTTAAATGGTGAAGATAAAAAATATGATGTAATAGTTCATATTAACGATGAAGTTAAAACTATAAAAGCTAGTTCAAATGAAACTTTACTACAAGCATTAGAACATAATAATATTTCTATTAGGACTAAATGTCATTTAGGTGGTTGTGGTTTTTGTCGTACTAAGTTAATTAAAGGAAGCTATGAAGCTACTAAATTCTTTAAATTAAAAGAAGTAGATAAAAAGTTAAATTTCATTCATCCATGTTCGATTTACCCAAGATCAGACATGGAAATTGAGGTTTATGAATATTAAGATGTCTTATGGCATCTTTTTATTTATTATTTGATAAAATGTTTATTAAATTAATAAAATATTGAGTTAACTACGTATTCTTTTATAAAATAAACTACAATTATCTTATTAAATATGATAGAATAAACGTGTATGGTTGAAAAAAATCAATATAAGTTAGATTTGAGGAGTTGTTTATGAGGTTTTATTCAAAAACTTTAGGTATTTCTTATAATAATATAAAACAAAATATAATGATAGATAAATATAAAAATAAATTAATAGAAGTTATTCTGAGGCAAAACTAAGTCCTTTTGTTTTTCTTATCTTTATCAACTAAAAAAATTGATTTTATAAATAGTTAAGTTAATAATACTAATGCTTAATAATTATTGAACTTGAACAATGTTTAGAACCAATATTATACCGATTTTATGATATTATAATAATTTAAAGAGACTGTATTTTAGAAGATTATGTTTACTTTTTCTTGTAAATTTTATAGTTATAAAGCGATAATTTAATACTTTAATATAATGTAAAAAAGGAGTTTAAATAATGGATAATAAAACTACAATTTATGAATTAATGGCTAAATATAGTGATTTTTGTAATGAAAGAGATTGGACTAAATTTCATAATCCTAAAGACTTGGCTATTGGAATTTCAACAGAGGCTAATGAATTATTAGAACTATTTAGATTTAAAAATACTGAAGAATCTATCAATTTTATAAATAATAATAAAGACAAAATTGAAGAAGAAATAGCTGATATTTTGCTTTTTACTCTTAGATTTGCTGAACTTAACAAAATAGATTTAAGTGATGTAGTTTATAAAAAAATGGCTAAAAATGAACTTAAATATCCTATCAATAAGGCTAAAGGCTCAAATAAAAAATATAATGAATTTGATTAATCAGGTAATATAAATGATTGTTTATGAAAATAGTTTGCGAAATTTTATAATTCAATGTAATAATGGTATTATAGCTGATCAAGTAGCTTGTGAGATGCATAAGGCTATGATTCCTTTTAGTCATAATGAAGAAAGGTCTTGGCTTGAATCCTTACCATTTGTTGCTAGAGCTTTAGATGATAATAGTTTAAATAAAGAGATGAATGTAGCTATTGAATATAAATCACAACTTAATAAAACACGTATTGATTTTTTAATGTATGGTAAAAATGATTTAAATGAAGATTCTATTGTCATAGTTGAATTAAAACAATGGTCAAAAATTAATGCTTCTAATAAGCCTAATTATATTTATGCTATTGGTGGTGGAGGTATTCCTAGTGATTATCCGCATCCCTCATATCAAGCCTTAAGATATGCCTATATTTTAGGTGCTTTTAATGAGTATGTACAAAATAATGATGTTAATATAAATAGTTGTTCATATTGCCACAATATGGATAATATTTATAATAAATACATTAATGATATAACTAAGTATCGTTTTCTAGATGAAAGTCCATGCTATCTTAAAGATGATGCCTATAAATTAAGAGAACTTGTTAAAAAGTATGTTACTAAAACATCAAGAATTTTACTATATGACATTGATAATGCGCATATAAGACCATCTAAAGATTTTTCTAAAATGCTTTATGGTGCTATTAATGGTAATCAAATTTTTAGTTTAGATGATGGACAAGCAGAATCTGTAGCAACTATTATTTATGAGACTAATAAATCTTTAATTCAACAAAAGAGAAAAACTATTATTATAAAAGGTGGTCCTGGATGTGGTAAATCTGTAGTAGCGATAAATGCAATGGGGCAGTTAATACATCCAAGTGATAATAGTATTCCTAAAAATGTGTGTTATTGTACACCTAATTTTACGCTAAAAACAGTATTTGCAGCATATTTAAAACAAAATGATTTAAAAAAAGCTGCTATTGATAATTTATTTAAAGCGGAAGCAACCTTTGCTAGATCTAGCAAATTTGATTATGATTGTATTATAGTTGATGAAGCTCATAGATGCTTCACTTGGAAATTTGGAATGGGTGTAAAAAAAGAAGTTGATTTAATTGATAAAATTTTTTATGCATCTAGGGTAAATGTTTGGTTTATTGATGAAGATCAAGTTGTAACTAATTCAGATGTATTGACAATTAACAAGATTAACGAGTATGCAAAAAAATACAATTCAGATGTTATTGAAGGGGAAAATTATCTTTAACAACTCAATTTAGATGTTTAGGTGGCGATGATTATATTTCATTTATTAATTCTGTTTTAGGTTATAATGGTGTTGTTAAAAAATATAGACCTAAAAATTATGATTTTAAAGTTTTTGATACACCAACAGACTTATATAAAGCTATTAAACAAAAACAATATAATTATAAAACTGCAAGATTATTAGCTGGGTATGCTTATGATTGGAATTCTAAAAAAGATCCAGAATTATACGATTTTAATTTAGATGAAGATAAATTCAAAATGCGTTGGAATATGGGTGGGAAAATCCCTTATATTTTAAATGAAGATGAAAATGATAGAATTGGTTCCATTTACACTATTCAAGGTGTAGATATGGATTATGCTGGAGTTATAATTGGTAAAGATTTACGTTATATTAATGGTAAAGTTATACCTTATAGAGCATCTCATTTAAAAGATGATAAAAATAGTGGCATATGGAGTAAGACGACATCTTTAGCGTTAGCTAATAAACTAATAAGGAATGCCTATAAGGTCTTACTTACAAGGGCTATATATGGCACTTATATCTACTGCGAAGATAAAGCTTTAAATGAATATTTAAAAAGTTTAATAAAATAATCTTAAATTGGTGGTGATTACATGGCAAATTTTCTAATTAAGCAATATGATTTTTCGGATTCTGGAAAAAATGAGTTAAGTTTATCAGATAAAGGTAAAAATTGGCCTGTAGTTTATCTAATTCATAATAATACTGATATGTATATAGGTGAAACAAGCTCAGCCTATTATAGAATGGAACAACATTTAAAAAATAAGGCTAGAAAAAATTTAAAAAAGATAGAAATAATTTTTGATTCAGAATTTAATAAATCTGCTATTTTAGATATTGAACAGTCTTTAATTCAACTAGCAAGTGCAGATGGAAAATTTAAATTACAAAATTTAAATGGTGGTCAATCAGAAAAGCATAATTATTATGAAAGAGCACGTTATATTAATAAAATAAGTTTTATTTGGCAAGAATTACAAAATAAAGGTTTAGCAAATAAATCTTATGAAGACATCAAGAATTCTGATATATTTAAATATTCACCATATAACACACTCACATCTGAACAAAGTGAGGTTGCCTTTTCAATAATTACTAACATGTTACTTAGTTTAGAGAATAAAAAACAAGGTTTATCTATAATTAAAGGTAGTGTAGGTACTGGTAAAACAATACTTTTGATTAATATTCTTTTTAAAATAATTTCTGCTCAAAATACGTATTATGATGATAGTGATAATGAAGATGATTTAACAAATGCTCTAAAAATTATTCATGATATAAGACAATATGTCAAAACAAATAAAAAAATTAAAATAGGCTTTGTTGTTCCTATGACATCTTTAAGACAAACGATGAAAAAAGTTTTTCATACTATAGGTAATGGCTTATCCGCTAGTATGGTTATAGGACCTCAAGACGTTGTAAAAGATACTTATGATGTCTTAATTGTCGATGAAGCTCATCGTTTATTACGTAGAAAAAATTTAACTGCATATGGTTCTTTTGATGACATATGTAAAAAGTTAGATTTAGATCCAATGACTGCAACACAACTAGACTTTATTATAAAGTCATCTAAATATCAAATACTAGTTTATGATAATAAACAAACAGTTAAAGGTTCTGATTTGACAGATGAACAATTTAATATGGCAATAAATCCATTTATAAATAACACATATACTTATTATTTAACTACCCAAATGCGTTGTGAAGGTGGTAGTACTTATATAAGTTATGTTGAAGACATCTTAAATTGTCAAGTTGAACAAAAACAAACTGTAATTGACTATGATTTCAAATTATTTGCAGATGTTGAACAAATGATTAATAGAATTAAAGAATTAGACAAAGTTTATGGGTTATGTCGTGTGGCAGCCGGTTATTCATGGAAGTGGATATCAAAAAATTGTAAATCTTATGCTGAAGCAGTTAGTAAAAAATTATATGACATAGATATTTGTGACCATAAATATATATGGAATATGACAAATAAAGAATTTATCATTTCAAAAAATGCCATAAATGAAATTGGTTGTATACATACTTTACAAGGATATGATCTTAATTATATAGGCGTTATTTTTGGTAAAGAAATAGATTATGATATTAAAAATGATAGAATTATTATTAATAGAAATAATTTTTATGATACAAAAGTAGCATCTGGTATTGACGATAAAACTTTAAAAGAATATATAATTAATTCTTATAAAGTAATTATGACTAGAGGAATTAAAGGTTGTTATGTATATGTTTATAATAATAATTTAAGAGATTATTTAAGCAAGTTCATAGATGAATATAAAAATTAACATAATTAACGAGGTAAAAGTGATATTTGATGACATATCTTTATTTATTTTAATGATAATTTATTAATTTCTAGTTATATAAAGTTACATTCAAAAAGGATGGCTATATGTATAATTTAAGATGTAATAAGATTATGATAGAATTTTTAGAATATCATAAGCTCTGTTATTTTTTAAAGTGAAATATATGTTATTTTTTGGTGAGGTTTTGGATAATAAATATTTTACATTAAATTTTGATGAAAAAATGAATTGTTATCATATGAAATAAAGGCAGATTACATAGATAGTGTGACAGAGAACCTAGGCTTTTCGTATAATAAGTTCTGAAGAAATGACAGCATCAACTGCGTTAACTCTTTATAGAAAGATAGACGGAATAGAAAAAATGTTTAGAATGTTAAAAACTGAACTAAACTATGATACCTTTAGGGTTCATAGTGATAGTTCAGTTCTAAGTAAAACTTTTATAATGTTTATCGCAACTATTATTAGAAATGAAATACATAATAGATTAGCAGAATTAATTAAGTCTGATAGAAAAAATTATACTGTAAATAAGTCATTAAGAATATTACAAGAGATAGAAATAAGTAAAAACGCTAAAAATATCTACGTCTCTAAATATGCCCTAACATCGAAGCAAAAAAGTGTTCTAGAAGCATTAAACGTTAAAGAAAAAGACCTTAAAAATGGAATAAATGATTTCAATTCTAGATTTTAGTTATACTTTTTTACAAAGTTAACAATATTTGAAAAAAAGTGTTTTAAGCTAGGTATTAAGCTTAATTAATAAGAGAAAAAAATATTTATTATTTCATTTTATATTTTTGTGCAAATTTTTCCTTTTAATTAAAAAAAATAAGTCTATAATAATAGCCGGTGAAATAATATGGATAGTAAATTAAACAAACAAATAGAAAGACGGAAATTAATATTGTCAGGTAACATTTGGAAAACTATTTTAATAATCTGTTTTCCGATAGCGTTATATCAATTTATTAACTCTTTGTCGACTGTTGTTGATCAAATAATAACAGCAAATATTTCCCCGGCTGCTAGTAATGCTGTAGGGTCAATTGCGCAATTAAAGAATTGTTTAAGTGCATTTGGAGCTGGTCTTGCTTCCGGAGGGGCTGTTCTAGTAGCTAGATTTTATGGAGCAGGCAATTTAAAAGAAGCGAGACATATTAGTGGAAATATTTTACTTTTATCACTTATTTTAAGTGCTTCAATTATATTAATATTTTTACCTCTTGCTGTACCTCTTATGAGATTATGTCAAATTAGTGAAACCGCAATAAGTATTGGCAGTACTTATTTTAGATTGCAACTATTTGAATTAGTATTTGTTTCTATAAATTCTATTTTTATTGGTTTAGAAAAAGCTAAAGGAAATTCTCGGTTAATTTTGTTTTTGAATTTATTAATATTAGGTTTAAAAATTGCCTTAACAGCGCTATTTGTTTATGTTTTTAAAGTTGAGGATATCGCTTATATAGAACTTGCTACAATTATCAGTCAAGTTTTATTATCAATAATTGGGTTAATATTAATTTTTAAGAAAAGTAATATTTTAAAGGTTTCGTTAAGTGATTTAAAACCTAAAGCTTCATACATGAAAGATATTTTAATTTTATCAATTCCTATTTTCTTTGGTAAGTTTGTTATGAACATCGGTAAAGTTTCTGTTAATGCTTTATGTGGTTATTACTATAATGTTAGTACATTTGATTTAATTGTTGGTGCGCTTGGTATCTCTAATAATATTTCTGGTTTAGTTACAGGTATGACTACAACATTTGAAGAAAGCGAATCTTCAATTGTCAGTCAAAACCTAGGTAATAAAAACTTAAAAAGGCCATTAAAAGTCTTTGTTCGTTTAGCATTTATTGCTATTATAATATCAGTTATTGGCTATGTTTTAACAAGGTTTGTTTTCATCGATGTTTTAGTTAGTATGTTCAACTCAAGTGGTGATGAAATGGGCGCTTACTATAGTGATATGATAAAAGAAATTTATGAATTTGATTCTTTATCTATCTTAGCTTTAGGCCTTTGTTCAGCTGTTCTTGGTTTGTTATATGGTTTTGGAAAAACTTTTTTAGCCTCAATTTTAAATTTCTCTCGTATTGGCGTTAGAATTTTAACTATTATAATCTTCCATTATGCTTTTCCTACTTTATCAGGACCTAGAGTAGCTGGTATAGCTATGGGAATTTCTAATGGTACAATCTTCTTGCTATCTATTATCTTTTTTGTTATATTTTATATAGGACTTAAACGACATGGTTATCGTGATATGCATATAGGTGATCCGGAACCAGATGTTTCAGCTTTAGATTTTAGTAGGTAGGTAAAAATGGAAAAGCAAATTAAAGAAAACCTAATTTATAATGGTAAAATTATAAAATTATATTGTGATGATGTTAAATGTCAAAATGGTAATTTAACTAAAAGAGAATATGTTCACCATAATGGCGGTGCGGCAATATTAGCGGTAAAAGCTGATAAAATATTATTAATTAAACAATTTAGATATCCTTATCATAAAGATATTTATGAAATACCAGCTGGTAAAATAGAATTAGGTGAGGATCCTTATACAACTGCTTTAAGAGAATTAGAAGAAGAATGTGCTTATAAAGCTTCCTCTTTAAAAGAACTTGGTAAAATATATCCTACTTGTGGTTATTCAGATGAAATTATCTATTTATATTTAGCAACTGATTTTATTGAAACTAAAACTAATTTTGATCAAGATGAAGATATAACATCTAATTGGTATACTTTAGATGAAGCTCTTAATATGATCGATAATGGAACTATTTTAGATGCCAAAACGATTGTAGCTATTTTAAAATACTATGTAATGAAAAAAACTAAGCTAAAATAATAGGCTTAGTTAATTCTTCACTTAATATATTTTTATTATATACAATATCTAATAATTTAGCTATTTTAATTTCATAATCTAAAACTTGACAGATATTAAGCTTATTATTTGTAATAATCTTAATATCTTTTTTTATACTATTTAAGTATTCTTTTCCTTTTTGATTAAATCCTAATATTTTAGAATAAGGATAAATAAAATCTCCTTTATTTATATTAAATAAAAGATAAAAAATAGCTCTTTTAATTTTAGTAGTAGTAAAATAAGAATTAGTACATAATTTTTCTAGTTCTTTAAATGAATTTGCTTTATTTACATTATTAATTATATGTTTTTCTATTCCATCACTAATAAAAGCTAAATCCTTATAATCATTATAGTTATTAATAACAAATTTAAAATAAGGAAATAACTTTTCATATTCTAAGATATCAGGGCTAACATAATTAGGAGAATATTTACTCATTAAACTTAAATCATGCCTAATAGCTTTACTAGAAGTAAACCTATTATCATTAGCTTTTAAATTATTATGATTATCACCCTCCCTTTTTATTAACTTTAAATCAATATTAAAATCATTATCACAAATAGCTTTATAATAAACATAGGCTAATAAATCATTAGGGGCAATATCATTAATAGATGCAGTAGCTTTTTTATAACTAATATTATTATTTAATTTATCTTTAATCGCAAAATCATTAAATTCAATATTTTTTATATAATCAATATTATTAGACTCACTGCCACAATATATTTCACTAACTTTTAATTTAGCTAATTCTTTAACCGCACTACTAGCAAATCTAGAAGCATTATTAACAGTAAGTACACTAGGTAAGGCAACTACTATATCAGCTTCCTTTAAGGCATACATTGTTTTAGTTTTAGGCAAGTGTAAGGATAAGTCACCTCGCATCGTAAAATATGTAGATAAACAAACAATTAATATGTCTGGTTTAGCAACCTCTTTTATTTTTTTTAAACTATATAAATGACCATTGTGAAATGGATTATATTCACAAATTGTACCTACAACTTTCATTAAAATCACCAAATAGATTATAACAAAAACAACATATTAAATATATACATTATTTAGAAATTATCCTATCCAAGTCATTTTATTATATGCATTAGTATTTTTTAGTGTATTTATGATGCATATAGTTAATAAAAATAGATATACATATAATAATTAATTTAATTTGCTTACTTTATAATAGTTTTAAAGTAAGCTTTTTTTGTTGATAAAATATTTCATATTAACAACTAAAAATGTTATAATTAATCAAGAAAGTAAATTTCTTATGTTGTTATGTTGTACTCATAACATATAAATTTAAAAAAAGGAGTAGTATGATTAAAAGTACAATTAATTATACGACAATTTAAATGAATTGGGATTATAAGAAAATATATAAAACAGAAGAATTGTTTAATGAAGACTTGAAAAGTGTAGTTGATGATGCTAAAAATATGACTAGTTTTAAAGGTAAACTACATGAATTAACTTATTTAGAAAAGTATTTAAGTTTAAATGATAAATTAGAGATAAAGTTAGAAAAGTTATTTATTTATGCTAATCTTAATTATTCTAAGAATAGTAAAGATTTATTAAATCAACAAAGACAAAGCAATGTTATGACTGCTTATTCTAATATTGTTAATTTATTAAGTTTTGCTGAACCAGAATTAATTTCTTTAGGTAGAGACTATATTACTAATTTGACTTTAAAAAATGATAAATTAGCTAAATATGAATATTATTTTGATAAATTATTTAAGAATTCAAGTCATATATTAGATGAGAAAAGTGAATCAATAATAGCTAATTATAATCAAGCATTAAGAGGATTTAATAGTTTACATCAAATATTATCAGTAGCTGATAATAGTGATGTTGAAGTTTTATTATCTGATAATAGTTTGATTAAAGTAAATGCTTCTAATTATCGTTCTTATTTAGAGGATTTAGTTTCACAAGATGATAGAAGAAAAGTTTTTGAAGCTATATTTAAATTTTATGAAGAACATAAACAAACATTTGCAAGTATATACAATGGTATTATGCAAAGTGAATATGCTAATGTAAAAAATAGAAATTATAATTCTATTTTAGAGAGTCATTTAGATATTAATAATATACCTAAAGAAGTATTTTTAACATTAATTAATACGACTAAAGCTAATACAGCACCTATTAAAAAATATTATGAATTAAGAAGAAAATATTTTAATTTAGCTAAAATTCATACTTATGATCGTTTCTTACAATTTAAGAAAACTAATAATAAATATAGCTATGATGATGCTAAAGAGATATTCTTTAAAGCTGTTAAAAAAATAGGTGGTGAATTTGAAAAAAAGGCTCATTTAGTTCTTGAAGAAGGACGTGTTGATGTTTTACCTAGTGATGGCAAAAGAAGTGGAGCTTTTTCTACTGGTTCATATGAAAAAGGCACTTTTATTATGTTAAATCATACAGGTAATTTAGATTCTGTTTTCACTTTAGCTCATGAAGCTGGTCATTCTATGCATACGATGTTTGCTAATGAAAACCAACCTTATGCTACAAGTAATTATGTTATCTTTGTGGCAGAAATAGCGTCAACATTTAATGAATCATTATTGTTAGATTATTTATTATCTAAAGATTTAGATGATGATACTAAGATTGTTTTATTACAACAAGAAATTGATAATATTTTATCTACTTTTTATCGTCAAGCTTTATTTGCTGATTTTGAATATCAAGCTCATAATTTAGTAGAAGCTAATAAACCTATTACTTATAGTAATTTGAGTCAAATAATGAAAGATTTGTATCAAACTTATTATGGTATTGATTTGACGGAAGAAAAATATAAAGAATATGTATGGGCTTATATTCCACATTTATTCAATTCACCATTTTATGTTTATCAATACGCTACTAGTTACGCAGCTAGTCAAGCTATCTATCAAAAAGTAAAAAATAATGAGAAGAATGCTTTAGATGATTATTTACGTTTATTAAAAGCTGGTGGTTCAGATTACCCAGTAAATTTAGTTAAAAAGGCTAATGTTGATCTTACTACTAAAGAACCTTTTATGGCGGTTGTAAATAGATTAGAGGAATTAGTTGATAGATTAGAACATATTTTGAATTTGGCATAGGATTATAATGGATAAATATCAATTAGTTGAAAGAAGTATTATTACTACCTATCGTAAAAAAATATGGGGACCTTTTATAAGAGCTTTAAAAATGTATCAGTTATTAGAAGAAAATGACCATATTTTAGTTTGTATGTCAGGTGGTAAGGATTCATTTTTATTAGCCAAATTATTTGAAGAGTTGCATAAACATAGTGATTTTCCTTTTAAATTTACTTGTTTAGTTATGGATCCTGGCTATAAAAAAGAAGTGAGAGAAAAGATTGAATTTAATTTACAACTTTTAAATGTAAAGGCAGAAATAGTTAACTCAGATATTTTTGCTATAGCAGATTTAAAAGGGGGTAAGCCTTGCTTTTTATGTGCTAGAATGCGTAGAGGTTTTTTATATAAACAAGCGGAAAGATTAAAGTGTAACAAAATAGCTTTAGGTCATCATTTTGATGATGCGATTGAGACATTATTAATGGGTATGTTTTATAATGGTAAGATTCAAACGATGCCACCTAAATTAGTTAGTGATAATTATAAAGGTTTAGAATTAATAAGACCACTTTATTTAGTACATGAACAAGATATAATTAATTGGGTTAAATATAATGAATTAACTTTTATTAATTGTGCTTGTAAGTTTAGTGATTCTAGTAATAATTTTGATTCTAAAAGAAAAGAAGTTAAAGAATTAATTAAAGAATTAAAGAAAGTTAATCCTTTAATTCCTAATAATCTATTTGAATCAATGTCTAATATTAATTTAGACACAATGTTAGGTTATAGTTATGAAAGAACCTATTATGATTTTAAGACTATTTATGAAAAGAGAAAAAAGAAATGTTTAGAAGAACAATCGCATTAATAGGTGATGAATTATTTAAACTCCTACAGACTAAAAAAGTTTTAGTCTTTGGTCTTGGTGGGGTTGGTGGTTATGTTTGTGAAATGTTAGTTAGAAGTGGAATTAAAAATATTGGTATTTGTGATTTTGATGTTGTTAGTTTAAGTAATAAGAATAGACAAATTATAGCTTTAGATTCTACTATTGGTTTTTATAAGACTGATGTAATGGAAAAAAGATTAAAAGATATTAATAGTGAAGTTATTATAAATAAGTATAATTTTAAGATAGATGAAAATAGTATAAATAAGATAGAAACAGATTATGATTATTATATTGATTGTATTGATGATGTTAAAGCTAAAATAATGATTATTTTAAAAGCTGTTAATAACAATATTAAAATTATAAGTTCAATGGGAACAGGAAATAAGCTAGATCCTACTAAATTTAAAATAGATTTAATTAAAAATACTAAAGTATGTCCTTTAGCTAAAGTTATGCGTAAAAAATTAAAGGATTTAGGTATTACTGATGTCGTGGTTTTATATAGTGAAGAAGAAACAATAGTTAAAAAAATAAGTACAATTCCTAGTATAGCTTTTTGTCCTAGTACAGCTGGCATTTTAATTGCAAGATGGGTTATATTAGATATTATCGGAGGGAATAAGAAATGAAAATGACGAGTGGTTTAGAGTTTGATCCGTATGACTATTATAAGAAAAATTTAAAAGAAGAAGTCAATTTAGGATCACAAGAATTAATTGATAAGTTGACAAAAGAAAGCAATGTTGATATTAATTTAAATAAAGATTTAAGTAAGAAAACGAAAGATTTAGAATCTAAATTAAATGAACATAAGTCTAGACGCAGTATTTATAAAGGAATTAATACGTTCTTAATTGTCTTATTAATTGTTTCTATTATCGTAGCTATTTTTGGTGGATATAATATCTATTTAGGGGAAGATGGCTTAAGTTATTTATTATGTCTAATTATTGGTGCTTTATTAGCTATAGCTAGTTTTATTATCATCTTTTTTGTTTTAAGAAAAAAGATAAAAGAAGCTGATAAAGTAGTAGATAAAGCTTTAGCTGAATATAATGATATGAAAAATAAGGCTTGGAACACTTTAGATAGCTTAAGAAAATCTTTAAATTTTAAACAATATGTTGATTTTGTTAATAATTTAGATACAAGTATTAAGCTTGATTATGAAGTTGATTTAAAGAAAGTTAGGACTTTAGAAGAAACCTATAATTTAAATTTAGATTTTGGTGATAGTGAGTCTGTATGTGATGTTTATTCTGGTTTAATTGATACAAATCCATTTTTAAGAGTATTATTAAATAAAGGTCAATTAGTTGATAAAGTATATACAGGTAGTAGAGTAGTTACTTGGACAGAAAGAGTATCTGATGGTAAGGGTGGTACTAGAATTGTTCATCAATCTGAAACATTAGTAGCTTCATATACAGCAAAGGCTCCGATGTATAGTAATTATTCGGTAATTATTTATGGCAATGCGGCAGCTCCTAATTTGAACTTTAGTAGATATCCTTCTGGATTACCTTTAGAACATGATGAAAAGGATGTAGAAAAATTAGTAGAAAAAAGAACTAAAAAGATTGAAGAATATGCTGAAAAAGCGGTTGAAAAAGGCAAAAACTTTACTGCTTTAGCTAATAATAATTTTGATGCGTTATTTTATGCTATTGACAGAGATAATGAAACAGAATTTAGATTGTTATTTACCCCATTAGCTCAACAAAATATGGTTGAACTAATGACTGCTACAGATACTTATGGCGATGATTTCTCTTTTGTTAAAAAGAAAAAGTTAAATTTTATTTTATCTAATCATAGTCAAAGAATTATTAGTTTTGATTACACTAAGTTTAATGCTTATTATGATTATGAAGAATTGAAAAGTTCTTATATTACCGATATGAATGAAGCTTTCTATTCTTTATATTTTGATTTAGCCCCTATTTTAGCAGTTCCTTTATATCAAATGCATGAAGCTCCTTTATATGATGGTAATATTTTAGATAAGATAATAGATACATCAGAAGCTGAAGCCTTTATCAATCATATGGATCGTAATTTGTTTAGACATAAAGATACTGATACTGAACAAATATTAAAAGTTTCGCGAGTTAAACATTATAGTAATTCAGATTTATTTAAAGTAACGTCTCATTCTTATAAACGCGTACCACAAGTTACTTATATACCAGTAGCTTGTCGTAATGGTCGTGTATATGATGTAAAAGTTAATTGGTTTAGATATGATCCTTTAGTAGCTGATTCTTTAGTTGCTATTAGTAAGATTAGTGGTAATAAGAGTAGTGATACTAATACGCCATTTAAAGAAACGAATTATCGTTATCATAATTTTGTAAGTATTAAAGCTAATGATGATTATGATGAAAATAAGGATAATGCATTTGCAAATTATATAAATATGTTTTATAATAAATTATAAACTTTAGGAGGAAAAAATATGGCAAATGAATTAGATGAAATGACTGGTCCTGTATCACAAGAAGGTAGAGATGTCAATGTCATTCAAAAACAAATTCCCGTTAAGGTAGGTTGGGGTTCTACATTTTTTGAAGTTATTCTTTGGGTTTTAGCTATTATTCCAGGTTTAGTTTTCCTTTTTATGAAGATTAAAGCTAAAGAATATCTTCGTAAATTACAACAAAAAATTCAACATGATGCTTCTCAAATTGATAATTATCTTGAACAAAGAGTAGTTATTTTGCAAAATGCTGCCCGTTTATTAGACAAGGCTATTGATTTAGATAAGGATACTATGACTAAAATAGCTCAATATAGAAGCGGTAATCATGCATCTGATGATAATTTACGTAATGAAACTTCTCAAAATATTGATCGTTTATTTGGTCAAGTTAATGTAGCTTTTGAACAATATCCTAATTTAAAGGCACATGATGAGATTAATGAATGTTTACGTCAAAATAGTTATTTACAAAAAGAAATAACAGCAGCTCGTGAATTATATAACGATACTGTATATACTTGGAATAGCGCTATTCAAGAATGGCCTACAAAGATGATTGTAGCTGCTAAACAAGGTTATACAACTAGAATTCCATTTGCAGCTTCAGCTGAAGTTAAGGAACAAGCTAGAGGAGTATTCTTCTAGTTTATAGGCGATATTACTTTTGTAATGTCGCTTTTATTTACGTGAGGTTTTTAAAATGTATTATGGTATAGATATAGGTGGAACAACAGCTAAAATTGGTTGTTTCAAAGATGATAAATTGATAAAGTCTTGGATTATTGATATGCGAGTTAATACAGTTGATGAAATGGTATTAAATATCATTAATTCAATAAAGGCTAATGACGATAATGTTTTAGGAATTGGGCTTGACTGTCCGGGTTTTATTGTGAATGATCAAGTTATAACATCACCTAACTTACATTTTTTAGATGGTATTAATTTAAAACAAGCTTTTTTAAAGCATATAGATACTAAAGTAAAAGTTATAAATGATGCTAATTGTCATGCTTTAGGTGAAGCTATTTATAATAAGTTAGATAACATTGTTTTTATTACTTTAGGTACTGGTGTAGGTGGCGGGTATATTGTTGATGGTAAAGTCTTTGAAGGCTTTAATGGAGCCTTTATGGAAATTGGTCATATGCATGTTGATGATTTTTATAATTTTAGATGCGGTTGTGGTCAAGTTGGTTGTTTAGAAACAGTTTGCGGTCAAAAAGGTGTAATTAATTTAGTTAATTATTATAAGAATAAATTAAATACTAAATTAGAATTAGATTATACAGTTAGAGATGTTTTTGATTTAGCTAGAGTAAATGATGAATTAGCTTTTAAAGTTTTTGAAGTATTTACTGATAAACTAGGCTTAGCTTTAGCTAATACTGCAATATTATTAAATCCTAAAACTATTATAATAGGTGGCGGAATTAGTAAAGCTGGTGATTTTTTACTAAATGCTATTAAAAGAAATTTTACTAAATATGCTTGTCAGAGTGTAGTAAATACAGATATTATATTAGCTAGTTTAGGTAATGATGCGGGAATGTATGGTGCTTATTATTTAGTTAAATAAAAATGTTTTATTTTCTTAAAGTGCTTTCACTAAAAATAGTTCTTGTAAATAAATAGTAGATATGCTATTATTAAATAGGTTCTAAAAAGTCCCTTGAGACTAATAAGAAAATAACAATTTGTAGTCTTTTAGTCTTAAAAGACTATTTTTTTATGGAAAGGGTTAAGTATAATTTAATAATTATACTAGGTGACATTATGCGTGGTTTATTGACTTTACATGACTTATCAGTAAATAAAATACAAGAAATAATTAATTATGCTTTAAAATTGAAGGGTGGTTTTTCTAAAAATTACGTAGGTAAGAAAATGGCCACTCTTTTTTTTGAGAATTCAACGAGAACACAATATAGCTTTCAAACAGCTATGCTCAATTTAGGAATTGATGTTATAAGTTTTAATGCTAAAGCATCATCTGTTCAAAAAGGTGAAACACTATATGATACAGTAAGAACTTTTGAAGCATTAGGACTTGATGGGGTTGTTATTAGACATAGTGTAGATAATTATTTTGCTGAATTAGAAAATATTAAAATGCCAATTTTTAATGGTGGTGATGGTGCTAGTAATCACCCTACTCAATGTTTATTAGATTTAATGACTATTTATGAAGAGTTTGGTCATTTTGAAGGTTTAAAAGTTTGTATGATTGGTGATATATCTCATTCTAGAGTTGCTCATGGAAATATTGATGTTATGACTAGATTGGGTATGGATGTGTATATAGCTGGTCCTGAAGAATTTAATGATGGTAGTGCAAAACACTTAGATTTTGATGAGGCTATTAAAACATGTGATGTAATTATGATGTTAAGAGTACAATTTGAAAGACATCAAGCTAAAATGCAGTTAACAGAAAAAGAGTATTTTAATAGATATGGTCTTAATATGGACAGAGTATTAAAAATGAAAGATAAAGCTATTATTATGCATCCGGCTCCTGTTAACCGCAATATTGAGATAGCTGATGATGTTGTTGAATGTCAAAAATCACGTATTTATAAACAAATGACTAATGGCGTTTATGTTAGAATGGCTGTTATATCAATGGTTTTAGATGGAGAATTATAATGTATAAATTAGTTAATGGCTATGTTATTTTAAATGAAGAGTTAGTTAAAAAAGATATATATATTAAAGATGGTAAAATAGTAGATTATGTAGAAAATCCGCAAATTATTAATTGTAAAGACTTGCTTATTACTCCGGGAATATGTGATGTACATGTTCACTTGAGGGAACCAGGATTTACAAATAAAGAAACTATTTTGTCAGGAACTAAATCTGCAGCTAAGGGTGGCGTTACTAGCGTCTTTGCAATGCCAAATTTAAAGCCTTATCCTGATTCTATAGCTAATTTAGAGGTTGAAGAACATATTATTAAAAGAGATGCAGTTGTTAATGTTTATCCTATAGCTTGTTTGACTAGAGAAGAAAAAAGTAAAGAGCTAAGCGATATAAAAGAATTAAGTAAGCATGTCTTAGCATTTTCAGATGATGGTGTTGGTTTTAAAGATTTAGAACTGCTTGAAAGAGGTATGGAATTAGTTAAGGAAAACAATAGAGTTATTTGTTCACATGCTGAAGATTATAACTATTTACCTACCTCTAATTTATCTGAATCAGAAGCAGTAAGAAAAGAATTGCTTTTAGTTAAAAAAACAAATGTTAAATATCATTTTTGTCATATTTCTACTAAAGAAAGTTTTAAACATATTAAAGAAGCACAAGAAGCTAAATTAATGGTTACTTGTGAAGTGACACCTCATCATTTATTTTTAAATGATAGTTTAATTAATAATGATCCTAATTTTAAAATGAATCCACCATTAAGAAGTTATGAAGATATGTTAGCTACTCAAGAAGCTTTACTAAGTGGGGTTGCTACAATTATAGCTACTGATCACGCTCCTCACACTAAGGCTGATAAGTCTTTACCATATGAGAATGCTTTAAATGGAATAATTGGTTTAGAAACCTTAGTACCATTAGTTTATACTAATCTAATAAAGACAAAGAAAGCTAGTTTTAGTGATTTTAAAAAGTGGTTAATTGATAATCCTCGAAAACTTATGGGATTAAGTTATGTTAATCTTGAAGTTGGGGAAATTGCTGATATAGCATGTTTTGATATATTTAATAGTCATATATATCAAGAAGAAGAAATCTTATCTAAGGGTAAGAATTCTCCTTTTATTGGAAAAGAATTATATGGTTTTTGTAAATACACATTCGTAAATGGAAAATTAGTTTATGGCGGTGAATAAAATGAAGAGAAAACTGGTTTTAGAAAATGGAATGGAGTTTATAGGCGATGGTTTTGGCTCAAAGAAAGAAAAGGTAGCAGAAATCGTATTTAATACTTCAATGGTAGGGTATCAAGAAATATTATCTGATCCTTCTTACTGTGATCAATTTGTTGTTATGACTTATCCTTTAATTGGTAATTACGGTTTAACTGATGAAGATTATGAATCTAAAAGTATTTATATGTCTGGATTTATTGTTAGAGAATATAATGATATACCTTCAAATTTTAGATATACTAGAACTTTATCGGATGTAATGGAAGAAAATAACGTTGTTGGAATAAGTGGTATAGATACGCGGGAGTTAGTAAGAGTAATAAGAGATTATGGCTCTATGAAGGCTTTTATTTGTGATGTAAGCAAAACGCATGAATATGCGATGGAACATATCAAAAATTATAGTTATCCAACTAATCAAGTAGAAAAAGTATCTAGTAAAAGAGTTTGGTATTCGAGAACTCGTAATCCTTTATATAATGTTGTTTGTGTTGATTGTGGATGCAAATTAAATATCATTCGTAAATTAAATGAGTTTGGTTGTAATGTTATTGTTGTACCTTTTAACACGACTAAAGAAGAAATTTTAAAATATCATCCGGATGGTTTATTTTTATCAAATGGCCCGGGAGATCCTGAAAATGTTAAACCGGTTATTGAATTAGTTAAATATTTTAAAGGGAAATTACCAATTTTAGGTATTTGTTTAGGTCATCAAATTATAGGTTTAGCTTATGGAGCTAAGACTTATAAAATGAAGTTTGGCCATAGAGGGGCAAATCATCCTGTTAAAGATTTAGAAACTCTAAAAGTAGAAATTACTAGTCAAAATCATAGTTTTGCTGTTGATAAAAATAGTTTAGAAGGTACAGGTTTAAAATTGACTCATATTAATATTTTAGATGGTGAAGCTGAAGGTATGAAGGATGAAAATAATTATTTAATGTGCGTACAATATCATCCTGAATCAGCAGCTGGTCCGGAAGATAGTGAATATTTATTCGGTCGTTTCCGTAATCTAATGAAGGAGTGGAAAGCAAAATGCCAAAAAGAAGAGATTTAAAAAAGATAATGGTTATTGGTTCAGGTCCGATTGTTATAGGTCAAGGAGCTGAATTTGATTATGCTGGTACTCAAGCCTGCCTAGCTCTAAAAGAAGAAGGATATCAAGTAGTTTTAGTAAATTCTAATCCGGCTACTATTATGACGGATACTAAAATAGCTGATAAAGTATATATGGAGCCATTAGATTTAGAGAATGTTGCTAAAATTATTCGTTATGAACGGCCTGATGGTTTAATTTGTTCAATAGGTGGTCAAACTGGGTTAAATCTTGGTATGCAATTATATCGCAAAGGTGTCTTAGATGAATGTCAAGTTGAATTACTAGGTACAAGTTATGATGCTATTAATCAAGCCGAAGATAGAGAATTATTCCGTAATTTGTGCTTAAAAATTAATGAACCAATCTTAGAAAGTATTAATTGTAAGACAATTGATGAAGTTAAAGAGGCAGCTTTAAAAATCGGTTATCCTGTTATATTACGTCCTGCTTTTACTTTAGGTGGTACAGGTGGTGGCTTTGCTAACAGTCCTGATGAAATTACTTCATTAGCAAAAAATGCTTTAAAATTATCACCAGTTGGCGAAGTTTTAGTTGAAAAATCTATTAAAGGTTTTAAAGAAATTGAATATGAAGTTTTAAGAGATAAAAATGATACAGCTATAGTGGTGTGTAATATGGAAAATGTTGACCCTGTAGGTATTCATACAGGAGATAGTATAGTTGTAGCACCTAGTCAAACTTTAACAAATAAAGAATATCAAATGTTGAGGAATAGTGCTTTAAAAATTATTAGAGCGCTTAAAATTGAAGGCGGTTGTAACGTTCAATTTAGTTTAGACCCTTATTCATTTCAATATTATGTTATAGAAGTAAATCCACGTGTTTCTCGTTCAAGTGCTCTTGCTAGTAAGGCATCAGGATATCCGATAGCTCGTGTATCAGCTAAAATTGCTTGTGGCATGTTATTAGATGAGATAGATATTGCTAATACAAAAGCTAGTTTTGAACCGACACTTGATTATGTTGTAACTAAAATACCGCGTTTCCCTTTTGATAAATTTCAAACGGCTAATAGACATTTATCAACGCAAATGAAGGCTACAGGTGAAGTTATGGCCATCGGTAGAACGATTGAAGAAAGTTTATTAAAGGCAGTTCGTTCACTTGAAAATAAAGTATATCATTTGTCCCTTCCTAAATTGACTAAAATGTCTAATAAAGAATTAATTCAATTTATTAAAGAAGAAAATGATGAAAGAATTTTTGCTGTTACAGAAGCTTTAAGAAGAGATATTACTATTGATGATTTATATCAAATTACAAAGATAGATCGTTTCTTTTTAGAAAAGATAAATCATATAGTTTTACTTGAAAGAGAAATAAAGAAAGACCCACTTGATCTAAATAATATTAGAATGGCTAAAAAATATGGATTTTCTGATATTTGTATTGCTGAAATTAGTGGTAAAACAGAAGAAGAAATCTATCAAATAAGGCTTAATAATAATATTTTTCCAGTTTATAAGATGATAGATACTTGTGCTAGTGAATTTAAATCATATATACCTTATTTTTATTCTACATATGAACATGAAAATGAAAGTATTAGAAGCAATAAAGAAAAAATTATAGTATTAGGTTCAGGACCAATTAGAATCGGACAAGGTGTTGAATTTGATTATTCAACTGTACATGCTATTTGGGCGATTAAAGAAGAAGGGTATGAGGCAATAGTTATAAACAATAACCCAGAAACTGTTTCAACTGATTATACTTTATCTGATAAATTATACTTTGAACCATTAACATATGAAGATGTTATGAATATCATTCATTTTGAACAACCTAAGGGTGTCATTGTAGCTTTAGGTGGTCAAACTGCCATCAATCTAGCAGCTAGTTTAGAAAATAGTGGTATTAAACTTATCGGAGCTTCAGCTAAAGCTATTGATCTAGCAGAAGATCGTGAACAATTTGAACAAATTATGAATCAACTAAATATTCCTATGCCTAGTGGTAGAGGTGTTTTAAGTGTTGAAGAAGGAATAAAAGAAGCTAATTTAATATCTTACCCAGTCCTTGTAAGACCATCATTTGTCTTAGGTGGTAGGATGATGCACATTGTTTATGATGAAACTAATTTAATTGCTTTTATTAAAGAAGCTTTAGAATATGATCCTACTCATCCAGTTTTAGTTGATAAATATGTTAGTGGCCAAGAATGTGAAGTTGATGCTATATGTGACGGGGTTAATGTTTTTATCCCTGGTATTATGGAACACATTGAAAAAACAGGTGTACATAGTGGTGATAGTATGAGTGTTTACCCACCATATTCACTAAATGATGAAGTTTGTCAAACTATTTGTGATTATACTACTAAAATTGGTTTAGGTTTAGGCTTAATCGGTTTATTTAATATTCAATTTATTGTTGAACCTAATAATAAAGTTTCTATTATTGAGGTGAATCCGCGTTCTTCTAGGACAGTGCCATTTTTAGCAAAATCAACAAATATTCCGATTGCTAATATTGCAGCTAAAGTTATGTTAGGGAAAAAATTAAAAGAGTTAGGCTATGTCGGAAAATTTCCTAATCGAAAAAGACATTATGTTAAATCGCCAACTTTCTCTTTTACTAAGATTAGAGGTCTTGATGCTGTTTTATCACCAGAAATGAAATCTACTGGTGAAGCAATAGGTTATGATAAATCATTAAATAGAGCTCTATATAAATCATTAAAAGCTAGTGGTCTTAAAGTTGCAAATTATGGTACTATTTTAGCTACTATAGCTGATAATGATAAAGAAAAGGCCTTACCTTTAATTAAGAGATTTTATAATTTAGGATTTAATATTGTTGCTACTAAAGGTACAGCTAATTATTTAAAACAAAATAATATTAGAACTAGAATATTAAAAAAGATATCTGAAGGTTCAGAAGAAATATTAGAACAAATTCGTAAAGGTTATATTACTTATGTAATTAATACTGTTAATGAAGATAAAAGAAATACTAAGCATGATGGCGTTTTAATTAGAGGTTGTGCAATTGATAATAATGTTGCTATCTTTACATGTTTAGATACAGTTAACGTATTATTAAATGTACTTGAAGAGACAACTATGTCTATTTCTACAATTGATGAGGATTAAAATGAAAGATTTATTATTAGAAATAATTGACAATAAAAAATTAAGTAATAGCATTTATCAAATGGTTTTAAAAGGTGATTTAAGCATTATTAAATACCCTAACGAATTTGTAAATGTTAAATTAAAGGATTTTTATTTACGCCGTCCTTTTAGTGTAGCAGATTATACAACAAATACTTTAACTATAATTTATAAAGTTTTAGGGGAAGGTACTAAAGAAATGAGTTGCCTTCAAGTTGGTACAAAACTTAATGTTTTAGTAGGATTAGGTAATGGTTTTAGGGAATTGTCTAATAATCCTTTAATAGTAGCTGGTGGTATTGGTATAGCTCCTTTTATTAATCTTATTAAAGTGTTCAATAAAAAAGGAATTAAGCCTACTTTAATATATGGTGAGCAAACTAAAGATAATTTTATTTTGTTAGATTTTTTTAAAGAACATACTAATTTATATTTAACGACGGATGATGGTTCTTTAGGATATAAAGGCAATGCGGTAAATTTTTTAAAAAATTCGCAAATTAATTTTGATAAGTATTATGCTTGTGGCCCTAATTTAATGTTAAAAGCTTTAAAAGAATATAGTGATAATGGTTATCTTTCTTTAGAAGCTAGAATGGGTTGTGGATTTGGGGCTTGTATGGGTTGTTCTATTAAAACAATTAATGGTTATAAAAGAGTTTGTAAAGAAGGACCTGTTTTTAAAGCTAGTGAGGTAATTTATGAATAAAGAGATTAAACTGTTTAATCATATATTTAAGAATCCGATAATTCCTGCTAGTGGTTGTTTTGGATTTGGTTATGAATTTAGTGACTTATATGATTTGAATATATTAGGTTCAATAGCTTTAAAAGGGACAACTTTAAATGCTCGATACGGAAATCCTTTACCTAGAATAGCAGAATGTCAAGCAGGGTTAATTAATGCAATTGGTTTGCAAAACCCTGGAGTTTTTCAAGTTATTAATGAAGAACTACCAAAATTAGCAAAAGTTTATAATGATTTAGTTATAGCTAATGTTGGAGGTCATAGTAAAGAAGAATATTTAGCTGTAGTTAAAGAATTTAATAAAGCTAGTAAAGTTTTGGCTATAGAATTAAATATATCTTGCCCTAATGTCAAAGAAGGCGGAATGGCATTTGGTCAAGACCCAAATGTTTGTTATGAACTTGTAAAAGAAGTTAAAAAAGTTTGTCAAAAACCTTTAATTGCCAAATTATCCCCTAATGTTAAAGATATAAGAGAAATGGCTATAGCATGTGAAAATGCGGGCGCTGATGCTATTTCTTTGATAAATACTCTTGTTGGTATGCGTATTGATTTAAAAACACGAAAACCGATTATAAGCGTAACTAAAGGTGGATATAGTGGCCCTGGAGTATTTCCGGTAGCTTTAAATATGGTTTATCAAGTTTATGAAGCTACTAAACTACCGATTATTGGAATGGGTGGTATAACTAGTGCACGTGATGTTATTGAAATGATGTTAGCAGGAGCTAGTTTATGTATGGTTGGAGCTTATAATTTAGTTAATCCATACGCGGCTAAAGAGATTATTTTTGACTTAGATAATGTCATGAAAGAATTAAAAATTACTAATTTAGCAGATATTATTGGTAAAGCACATTGCTAATTTTTAAAAAAAATTGTAAAATTAGCTTAGGTGATTAACATGTTTTATACAGTTATTGATCCTATTGCGAAATTTCTAGGGGCTTGGAGCCAAGATATTTCCATAGGCTCAGTGTTTTTTAGGATTCTTTTAGCTGTTTTGTTTGCATTTATAATTGGTATAGAAAGAAGTGCTAGAAATCATGCAGCTGGGGTAAGAACTTATATTTTAGTGACGATAGGTTCAACAATTGCCATGCTAACTAATCAATTTATTTTTGAAACATTTGAAACTGGTGACGCATCAAGATTAGGTGCACAAGTTATATCTGGAATTGGTTTTTTAGGTGCAGGTACGATTATTATTACATCAAGAAGTCAGATTAGAGGCTTAACAACAGCTGCTGGTCTATGGGCTTGTGCATGTATGGGTTTAGCTATTGGCGTTGGTTTTTACACTTTAGCAGTTATTTCTGTCGTTGTTATCTTTTTAGTCTTTACGATTTTGCAAGGGTTTGAAGCTAATTTAAAAGATTTGTCTAAAAGCTTTACCATTCATGTTGAGTTAAATGAAACTAAACATTTAAAAGATCTAGTAAATTTTATAAGAAAATCTAATATTTTAATTCAACGCGTTGAACTTAATACAGCTTATCAAGAATCAGGATTAGCTGTTTATACAATCTACCTTTATAATAAAAATAAAGGTTATCATAACATGCGTCATATTCCTTTCTTATCTAGCATTAGAGATTTAGAATATGTCAATTATGTTGAAGAAATATCTTAGGAGATTATATTATGGAAGAAAATAAAGTTATTATAGCTTGTGATTTTAAAGATAAAGCTACTCTATATGAATTCTTAGAACCTTTTAAAGGTTTAAATCCTTACTTAAAAATTGGTATGGAATTGTTTTATGCTGAAGGTCCACAAATGGTTAAAGAATTAAAAGAAATGGGGTTTAAAATCTTTTTAGATTTAAAACTATGCGATATTCCTAACACAGTAGAAAAAGCTATGCGAAACATAGCTAAATTAGGGGTAGATATCACAAACGTTCATGCTTCAGGTGGTATTAAAATGATGGAGGCTGCTAAAAGAGGGCTAGCTAATAGCAACACTAAATTAATAGCTGTTACTATTTTAACATCACTTGATGATAAGGCCTTGCATGAAGAATTAGATATTAATAAACCATTAAATGAAGTAGTTAAAGATTACGCAACTAATGCTAAATTAGCCGGCTTAGACGGTATAGTATGTTCACCATTTGAGGCTTCTATAGCTAAAGAATTAAACCTTATTAGTGTTACACCAGGTATAAGATTAGAAGGGGATAGCGTAGGAGATCAAAAGCGAGTAACTACTCCAAGCGATGCTAAAAAGTTAGGTTCAACTTACATTGTTGTAGGTAGAAGTATCACAGGTAGTAATGAACCAGTTAAACAATATTTAGAATGTGTAAAGGAGTTTTATAATGACTGATTTTAGAGAAGATATTGCAAAAGTATTATTAGATATTCAAGCTGTTTTTTTAAGACCGAGTGAACCATTTACTTGGGCTAGTGGGATTAAAAGTCCTATTTACTGTGATAATAGATTGATTTTAGGTAATGTTAATGCTAGAGTTTATGTTGAAACAGCTTTATCTAAAATGATTCAAGAGAATTATCCGGATGTAGAAGTAATAATGGGAACATCAACAGCTGGGATTCCTCATGCGGCTTATGTTTCTGATTTGCTTGATTTACCAATGGGTTATGTCAGAGCTAAATCAAAAGACCATGGTCGCCAAAATCAAATTGAAGGTGCTGACCCTAAAGGTAAGAAAGTAGTAGTAATTGAAGATTTAATTTCTACTGCCGGTTCAGTTTTAGAAGTATGTGATGTTTTAAAAGAAGAAGGAGCTATTGTCTTAGGTATAGCATCAATCTTTACTTATAATTTACAAAAAGGTTTAGATCGTTTAGCTAATGCCTCTATTATTAATCATTCATTATCAAATTTTGAAGCTTTAGCAAAAGTAGCTTTAACTAATAATTATATTTCTGAACAAGAATATAAAAAAGTTTTAAAGTTTAGGGAAAACCCAGATGATTCTAGTTGGTTAGACATTTAAACACTAATTAAGGAGCAAGATGCTCCTTTTTAATACTTAAAAAATCATAATAGATATTGTATTATGTAGATAAATAGTGTAAAATTAACTAGACATTTAGGAAAAATTAAGTAAAGTAGGAGATCTTATGGTTATTACTTTTATTATAGATTCATATGATGAGGCTAGTAATGGAATTGCTACTAGTACAAGACGTTTTGCTAAAAAATTAGCTGAATTTGGTCATGATATACAAATTGTAGCGGCTAGTGCGCCTAAAGAGCCTAAAATAGTAGGTTATAATTTAGGTATTAGTAAAGTTCCAATCTTATATCAAGTGTCTAAATCACAAGGTTTTACATTTGCTAAATGCAATAAAAAATTAATAAAAGAAGCTATTAAAAAGAGTGATATAGTTCATTGTCTAGTTCCTTTTAAAATAGAACGCTATGCTAAAAAGATATGTGATAAATATAATATACCTAGTTCAGCAGCCTTTCATTTACAACCAGAAAATATAACATCAACTATTTATTTAAATAAATATGATGCTGTAAACAAATATATTTATAAGAAATTTAGAAAGTTTTACAACAAGTTTGAACACGTTCATTGTCCTTCAAACATGATTAAAGGTCAATTAGTAGAAAATGGATATACTTCAAAGTTACATGTTATCTCTAATGGAGTATGTAATAGTTTTAAAAAGAAAGATGTTATAAAAAAAGAAGAATGGAAAAATAAGTTTGTCATTTTAATGATAGCCCGTTTATCAGAAGAAAAAAGACAAGATTTAATAATTGAAGCGGTTAAACATTCAAAACATGAAAAAGATATTCAAATAGTTTTTGCTGGTAAAGGACCTATTAAAATGCATTTAGAAAAGATGGGTGAGGATTTAACTAATCCAATATCTTTTGGCTTTTATACTGAATCAGAGTTAATTGATGTCATTAATATGGCTGATTTATATGTTCATGCTTCTGATGCTGAAATTGAAGCTATTGGTTGTATGGAAGCTTTCACTTGTGGAGTTGTTCCGGTTATTTCTGATTCTATTTTATCAGCAACAAATCAATTTGCTTTAGATGATTTAAATTTATTTAGACATGGTGATTATGAATCATTAGCTCAAAAAATTGATTATTGGTTTGAAAATCCTAGTGCTAAAGAAGTTAGAAGTCTTGAATACATCGAATATGCTAAAAAATATAATATAAATAATACTGCTAAAGAATTAGAGGAAATGTTTTATGAAGCCATTAAAGATAGTAAAAAACATAAGTAATGAAATCTTTAATGGTTTTTTACTTGTTGATAAACCTAAAAATATGACTAGCAATGACTTATGTCAAATCTTAAAAAAACGATATAATATTAAAAGTTGTGGTCATATCGGTACTCTTGATCCGGATGCTACTGGCTTAATGTTATTAGCTTTTGGACGTGCTACTAAGTTATTACCTCATTTAGATACTTCTGATAAAACATATATTGTAACAGTACGTTTTGGCATTATAACTGATACTTTAGATTTAGCTGGTAATATCATTAAAGAGGAATTAAAAGAAATAAATAAAGCAGATATTTATGAAGCATTAGATTATTTAAAACAACAAAAGACACAATTACCACCATTAACATCAGCTATTAAAGTCAATGGTAAGAAGTTATTAGAATATCAAAGAAATAATGAAGAAGTACAAATAAAAGAAAGAAATTGTCATATAATAGATTTAAAAATATTAAGAGATTTATATAAAGAAGATAAATATTATCAAATTGATTTAATATTAAAAGTAACAAAAGGGTATTATATAAGAAGCTTTGCTAGAGATTTAGGGGAACAAGTTAATAATTTAGGTGTTGTTAAAGATTTACGAAGAATAAGTATAGGTAGTTATACAATTGATAATTCATACCCTTTAGAAACATTATTAAATGAAGAAATTTCGCTTATAGAGATTACAAAGTTTCTAAAATATGCTAAAATAAGGGTAAATGAACGGGTTAGTAATTTTGCCCGTAATGGTGTTACTCTTTATGACAAAAATTTATTTGTTGAATCAGCTAATATTAAACAAGATCTAAATAGGTTTATTGTTTATTATAATGATGAGCCTATTGCTATTTATGAAAAAAGAGATGGAGAGTATCGATCGATTTTTAAATTTTAGGCGGTGAAGTTATGAATGTTATTTGGATAAGAAATAACGAATTTATTAAGCTTAATGAAAAATTATGTTGTGCTATAGGTAATTTTGATGGAGTTCATTTAGGACATCAACAATTAATAAATAAAAGTAAAGAGTTTGAATTAAAAAGTGCTGTTTTAACTTTTTATCCACATCCTTTTACTATATTGAAAAAGATTGATCCTTATAAGCAAATAACCCCAATCGCTCATAAAATTAAAATTATAGAATCTATGGGAATTGATTATCTTTTTATAGTTGAGTTTACTGATGAAATAGCTAATATGGATAAAATGGATTTTATAAACCATTTAAAAGACTTAGGTATTGTTAGTGTCGTTTGTGGATATGATTTTACATTTGCTAAACAAGCGAGTGGTTCTATTAAAGATTTAGCTAAATATTTTGATTTTCATGAAATTCCTAAATATCAAATAAATAATGTTAGAGTTTCTACTACTTATGTTAAAGAATTATTAACTAATGGTGATATGGAAACAGTAAAAGTTATGTTAGGCAGAAACTTTAATGTTTTTGGAAAAGTAGTAGCTGGTAAAGAATTAGGCAGACAATTAGGATTTCCGACTGCTAATATTGATTATGGTATTTATTATTTACCTAAAAACGGAGTTTATGCTGTAAAAGTTAAATATAATGGCAATGTTTATTTAGGAATGGCTAATATAGGAAACAACCCAACAGTTGAGTTTAGTGAAAATGTTAAATTAGAGGTAAATATTTTTGATTTTAATGAATTAATTTATGGACAATTATTAGAAATAGAGTTTTATAAAAGGATTAGACCAGAGAAAAAATTTAAAAATATTAAAGAACTAGAAAAACAACTAGAAGAAGATAAAGTAAATATAATTGATTATTTTAATAGTTAGGGAGGTCTTATAATGAAACTATTAATTATTATTGTCAATAATGATGATGCTAAAGCAGTAGCTAAAAGTTTAGTAAAGAATAAATTTTATTCAACTAAATTAGCTTCAACAGGTAACTTCTTATTAAGTGGTAACACTACTATGTTAGTAGGGTGTCAAGATGAAGAAGTGGAAAAAGTAATTAATATTATTAAATCAGAAGCTCATCAACGTAAGAAAATGGTAACACCAATTGCTAGTATGTCAGCTGGTTTATTGAGTCCTAGTCCAATTGAAGTTACAATTGGAGGAGCTACTATATTTATAATAAACGTTGAACAATTTGTAAAGTTATAAAAATAACTTGCAATGTGTAAAAAATAATGTTAAAATTACAAAGTCTACGATTTACTTTGTTATTCGTCCCTCAGCGAATTACTAGGTTTATCGCGAATATTTAATAACAAGGAGGAAAAAAAGATGGCTTTAACTGTTCAACAAAAAGCTGAAATAGTTAAAAAATATGGCAAAACTCCAACTGATACTGGTTCAACTGAAGTTCAAATTGCTATATTAACAGCTGAAATTAACCAACTTAATGAACATTTTGCTGTTCATAAACATGATTTCCATAGTCGTCGTGGTTTAATGACTAAAGTTGGTCAACGTAGAAGCTTGTTAAACTATTTACAAAAGAAAGATTATAAAGCTTATCAAGCTTTAATTCAAAGCTTAGGCTTAAGAAAGTAAATCGAGTTTCTCGGTTTATTTTTTTATGACTTGCTAAATAAAATAAAAAGGTATAGAATAATAACAAGGAAGGTTGATTATTATGACCAATGTAGGAAATAATGTTACAGAATTTGGAAAAATGTTAAGACAAATAAGAAAATACAAAGGAGATTCACTTAGAAATTTAGCTGAAAAATTAGGCGTTTCTGCGGCTTTTTTGTCTGCTATGGAAATTGGTAAGAAAAAGATTCCAACTGAATATGCTGATCGAATTTGTGAAATATATAGTTTAAGTGATGAACAAAAACAAAATCTAGAAGATAGTATTTCTATTTCTAATAATCGTCTTTTATTAGACTTAAATGGTCTAAATCGCCAACAAAAAGAAGCATCATTAACTTTTGCTCGTAAAATCAAATCAGCTGATCCTGATTTAATTGAAAAATTAATGAAAGCTTTAGACGAAAATGAAGACTAAAACTAATCCGTTAGCTGTTAAAGATATCGAAGAAATTGCTTTACGAGTTAGACAAGAGTTTAATATTAGTGAAGATACTTTTTTTCCAATAATTGATATTTTAGAGCAATTAAATAATGAAGGCAAATTGAATTTAGAAGTTTGCGAAGATAGTTTTTTAGTAGATGAATATGCTAACTATAATCCTTTAACTAACACTATAACAGTTAAGGAATCTGTTTACAATGAATCATACTCTGATATTTATCGCTCTAATTTTACTTTAGCTCATGAATTTTTTCATTATATTCAAACACAAGTATTAAAATTTACTTTTATCGAAGTAGATGAATGTAAGAATTATATGGATATAGAGTGGCAAGCTAATGAATTTGCTGCCCAACTTTTAATCCCTACTAAAGCTTTAACTTTAGAAGTGGCTGATATTGTTTCTATTTATCATGTTTCTGAAGAAGCTGCTTATTATCGTAAATATAAATTAAAAAAGAGAAGTAAATAAAATATTAAAATTATGGTATTTTATGTTATTTCTCTTTTTTATCTTTAATAAACTTTTTAAAATGTTATAATAAAATTAGATAAGAGGTGATAGACTATGCAAGATAAGGTAGCAGCAAAAATTAATAATTCTTTTTTAGAATTTAGTCATGTTTATAAACGTTATAAATCAGGTGAAGATATTATTGTAGCTAATAATGATATATCTTTTGCTGTCAATGAAGGCGAATTTTGTGTAGTAGTTGGTCCAAGTGGTGCAGGTAAAACAACAGTACTTAATATTTTAGGTGGTATGGAACACGCTGATGAAGGACATATTTATTTTGATGGTAAGGATATTGTTAATCTAAATGATAAACAACTTACAGATTATAGAAGATATGACATTGGCTTTGTTTTTCAATTTTATAATTTAATGCCTAATTTAACGGCCTTAGAGAATGTTGAAATTGCTAAAGAATTATCTAAATCTAGCTTAGATTCAAAAGAAGTGTTAGAAGAAGTAGGACTAATTGATAGAATTAACCATTTCCCAGCTCAATTATCTGGTGGAGAGCAACAAAGAGTTAGTATAGCTAGAGCAATCGCTAAAAACGCAAAGTTATTATTATGCGATGAGCCAACAGGTGCACTTGATTATGTTACTGGTAAACAAGTTTTAAAATTATTACATGATTTATGTAAAAAGAATAATAAAACAGTTATCTTAATAACACATAATCAGGCAATTACCAAAATGGCAGATCGAGTGATAAATATTAAAAACGGACAAATTACGGCTAATGAAATAAATTTAAATCCAATTCCTATTGAAGATATTGAATGGTAAAATATGAAAATATATATTAAATCTCTTTTAAAATTAATTAGAAGTAATTTATCACGTTTTATAACTTTAATTTTAATAGTTGTATTAGGTATTGGTTTTTTAGTTGGTATTTTTGGCGTTTCTCCCGATTTAGAAGCTACAGCTAATTCCTATTTTAAAGACTCAAATATGAGTGAATTGTATTTGATGAGTACAACTGGTTTTTTACCTGATGATATAACATACATTGACAATACGTATGATGAAAATGTTACGATAAGAGCAACATATGAAGAAGATAGGTATATATATGTTAATGATTTAGCTAGAGTAGGTCATTTAGTTTATACTGATTTAGCAAGTAATGCTACTGATAAATTAGAACTTGTAAGTGGTAGAATGCCTGAAGGTGCTAATGAAGTAGTAGTAGAACGTAATGGTAACTATTTGATGAATATTGAAGTAGATTCAACAATTAAAATAGATGATACTACTTATAAAGTTGTCGGAGTTGTAGCTAATTCATGGTATATGATGAAAGAGCGTTATGATTCACAAACAATTAATGCTAGTTTAGATACAATTGTATACTTACCTATAGATAATTATTTAAGTACTATTAGTGATTCTCGTAATTATATTTATACTAATTTATATTTATATTTTGGACTTGAAGACAATATCTTTTCTAATAATTTTTTAAATGAAGCTAACGATTTAATTGATATTTTAAAGAATAGTGATTTTGAAAATAATCACTATAATGCATTTGTAGAGTATTTAAGAAGAGAAGCACAAAATAGTGTTTCTTATGATGAAGCTATTTTAACTTTTTTAAAAGAATTTTATGGAGGTAGTTTAGGAGGGGCACTAGAAACTATTGTAGGTCCGTATGAAGAAGTAGTTAATAGATATAATAATGGAGAAACAATAAACTTTATCTTGTTTGAGATTAGTAAAGACATTGTAGCTGATAATTTTACAAATAAAACAGGAGAACTTTATAATTTTGATATTTCTAGTTATGTAGATGGGGCTACAACTTTAGGAGTATATATCGATGAACAAATTGAAAATAATATAAATGATGGTATTAATGAAGCTTTAAGCGATTTAACTTTTGAAACATATTATCTAACTTCCTTAGATAATTATTCAACTGCTTTTTACCAAATGAATGTTGATAAAGTTGAAGATGTAGCTATTATCTTCCCGATATTTTTCTTCATTATAGCATCTTTAGTAGCTCTTACAAGTTTACGTCGATTAGTTTTTGAAGAAAGAGTTACTATGGGAACTTTAAGAGCTTTAGGTTATTCAAAATTTGCCGTACTTATGCGTTATATTATTTATGGTGTATGTGCAGCAGCCATTGGATCAATACTTGGAATAGGGCTTGGTATAGCTTTAATTCCTAGTGTTATATATAATATATTTAATAGTACTTGTCATATGCCACCATTTGTCATAGTCTATGATACTCCTTTTGTTTCAGCTGTAGTTTTAGGTATGATTGCTTTAATTATTTTGGTAGTTGTTATAAGTGTATATGGAACTTTAAAAGAAACTCCAGCTAATTTATTAATACCAAAAGCACCTAAACCTGGTAGAAGAATATTCCTTGAAAAAGTTGGTTTTATTTGGAAGCATCTATCATTTAAGTATAAATCATCAATTCGTAATATGATTCGTTATAAGCGTAATTTATTTATGATGATAATAGGTGTTGGTGGTTGTACAGCCTTGATTTTATTAGCATTTGGCTTACAAGATTCGATGGATGCTGTTAGTAATAAACAATACGAAGATATCGTTTTATATGATGCGATGGCAGCTCCAACGCAAGGGTTAGATACTTTAAATAATTCTTATATTACAAAACAAGATGCTATTTATTATGATACTTTTACTTTAAATGATTATACAGTTAAAGTCATTGGTTCTGATGAAATCCTAAATGACTATTTTGGTATTAAAATTGAAGGTAGAAGTGATAAGTTTACTAGCAACGATGTATTAATATCTAAACTAATATCTAAAGATTTTGATTTAAATGTTGGAGATATAATAACTTATAATAATGTAAATTATACTATTACTGGTGTTTTTGAAAATTATATTGATAACTTCTTATTTATTGGTAGTGATGTAACTTCATTTACAAATAATAGAATATTATTAAATTATGATGGTATTGATGAAAGAGGCTTTACTGAAGAATTGTTAGATACAGATCAAATTATTTCAATTGAATATGTAGCTAGTATGCGACTAGCTTATAATTCATTAATTAGTAATATTTCATTAATTGTAATAGTAATACTTTTCTTTGCTGCTTTTTTAGCTATAGTTGTTATCTTTAATTTAATGAATATAAATGTATCAGAAAGAAAGAGAGAACTTGCTACACTAAAAGTATTAGGATATAAAAATACAGAAGTACATGGCTATATAGCTAGAGAAACATTTATATTGACTATTGTAGGCATGTTAGTAGGTATTGGAGTAGGCTTTGTCTTGCATCAAGTAGTAGCTAATATTATTGATACTGATACATTAATGGCAGGTAGACAAATTTCTGTTTGGAGTTATTTATATGCTATTTTATTAACTCTTGGTTTTTCATTAATTGTTGATTTGTGCTTTATCCCATATTATAAAAAGATTTCTATGACGGATTCTTTAAAAGCAGTCGAATAACTCTTTACTTTAAACTTAATTTGTGTTAATATCAACTCTGAAAGAAGGAGTAAAAATAATAAACTTTTTAGAGATGATATGGTTGGTGCAAATATCAAGTTATTATTTTGAAGGTAGTCTTTTAATTGTTTATGTGAATTGAGTAGCTAAACCGTTTGCTGCGTTAAAGTTTAATGAGTGCTAGTTTTATCTAGAATTAAGGTGGTACCACGGTTTTTCGTCCTTAGGTTTATACTAAGGACTTTTTTTATGGGGTGATATATTGACTATTAAGACAGAAAGACTAGAAATAAGAGAAATGGTATTTAGTGATTATATTGATTACTATAATTATGCAAAATGCGAAGAAGTAGCTAGATTAGCTGGATTTAAACCAATAGATAATTTAGAGACGGCAAAACATTTAGTTTTAGGAGCTATTTATAGTGGAGATACTTATTCAATCTTTTTAAAGCCTAATCAAATTTTTATAGGTACATGTAATATCTATAAACGAAGTATTAGACAATTAAAAGATGTATATACTTTAGGAATCAGTTTAGCAAAAGAATATCAAGGTTTAGGATATGGTAGTGAATGTATAAAAGCCTTAGTTAAGTACACGTTTAAACATAAACATGCAGAAGTTATTGAAATGATGGCTTTAAAAGAAAACATACGTAGTCAGAAAATGATTTTAAAAAATGGTTTTAAAGAAGATGGTCTAATAAAAAAATATAATAAATTATATGATGGGACTATTTATGATGTAATATTATATTCTTATTTTAAAGAAGATTATGAGGAGGATATTAAATGGAAAAAATATTAGAAAAATTATATGATCACAAAAAAGTAGAAGATGGTAAATATGACTATTGGGTAAAGAAAGGATTCTTTACGGCTGGTGATAATTCTAAACAACCATTTTCAATTGTTTTACCACCACCAAACGTAACTGGTAAATTGCATATCGGTCATGCTTGGGATACAACGATTGCAGATATGGTTGTTAGAAGAAAGAGAATGCAAGGCTATGACACGTTATGGCTTCCCGGGATGGACCATGCTGGTATTGCTACTCAAGCTAAAATAGATGCTAAATTAAAAGCAGAAAAAGGAGTTTCTAGATTTGATATAGGTCGAGAAGCTTTTATGAAGGAGGCTTGGGCTTGGAAAGATGAATATGCTAAATTTATTAAGGATCAATGGAAAGGTTTAGGTTTATCTCTTGATTATACTAAAGAGAGATTTACTTTAGATGATGGTATGAAAAAAGCTGTTAATAAAGTATTTATTGATCTTTATAAAAAAGGCTATATTTATCAAGGAGAAAGAATAATTAATTGGGATAGCGAAGCTAAAACAGCACTATCAAATATTGAAGTTATTCATCAAGATGATAAAGGAGCCTTATATTATATTTATTATTTAACTAGTGATGGTAAAGATAAATTATTAATAGCTACAACAAGACCTGAAACTATGTTTGCTGACCAAGCTTTAATGGTTAATCCTAATGACCCTAGATATAAACATTTAGTAGGTAAAGAAGTAATTATACCTACTACAAACTACAAAATACCTGTTATTGCAGATGATTATGTTGATATTAATTTTGGTACCGGTATTGTAAAAGTCACGCCAGCACATGACCCTAATGATTTTGAAGTAGGTAAAAGACATAATTTAAAAATGCCATTATGTATGAATGAAGATGGCACTATGAATGAACTTGCTTTAAAATATGCCGGTCTTGATCGTTATAAATGTCGTGAAGTTTTACTTGAGGACTTAAAAGAACTAGGACTTTTAGACCATATTGAAGAAATTGTTCATAATGTTGGTCATAGTGAAAGAACTGGTGTTGTTGTAGAACCACGTTTATCAAAACAATGGTTTGTTAACATGGATGTTTTAGCTAAACAAGTATTAGAAAATAAAGAATATCGTTTTGTTCCTGAACGTTATAAACAAGTTTTAGAACACTGGTTAACTGACATTCAAGATTGGTGTATTAGTCGTCAATTATGGTGGGGACATCGTATTCCTGCGTGGTATAAAGATGGCCAAGTAGTAGTTTCAGAAAATTGTCCTGGTGAAGGGTATAAACAAGATGAAGATGTTTTAGATACTTGGTTTAGTAGTGCATTATGGCCATTTGCTACTATGGGTTGGCCAGAAAACACAGAAACATATCAAAGATATTATCCTACTAATTTATTAGTTACAGGTTATGATATTATTTTCTTCTGGGTATCTAGAATGTTATTTGAAGGTATTGAATTTACGCATAAAGCCCCATTTAAAGATATTTTAATTCATGGTTTAATAAGGGATAAAGAAGGAAGAAAAATGTCTAAATCTTTAGGTAATGGGGTAGATCCTTTTGATGTTATTGATAAATATGGTTGTGATGCTTTAAGATATTTTTTAAATACTAATTCAGCTCCAGGTTTAGATTTGAGATATGATGAAACAAAAGTTCAATCAAGTTGGAATTACTTAAATAAGATTTGGAATATCAGCCGTTTTGTTATGATGAATACTGCTTCAAAAGAGGCTAAATGTGAAAATCTTAATTTAATATCAAAATATATTTTATCTAAACTAAATAAGGTAATTAAAGATGTTGATTACTATTATGATAAGTATGAATTTAGTGAAGCTGCTAGAATATTGTACAATTTTGTGTGGGATGATTTTGCTAGTTGGTATGTTGAACTAGCTAAAGTTGATTTAAATGGTAATGATGAGTCTGTTAAAATAGGCGTTAGATGGACTTTAAATTATGTATTATTAAATATTGCTAAATTATTACATCCAGTAATTCCTTTTATTACAGAAGAAATTTATCAATTATTACCACATGAAGAAGAAAGTATAACTATTAGTAAATGGCCTACTGTTTGTGAAGAGTTTAATTTTGCTGATTCATTAAAGCCAGTTAATACATTAATAGATTTAATAACTAGCATTAGAAACCAAAAGACTGAGGCAAATAAACCTTTACAAAGCCCAATTAATTTAAGCATTTATTTAAAAGATTCTAATTTAGAAAAGTATTTTAAAGAATTAGATTCTTATATTAAGTACTTTACTAAAGCACACACATTAACTTATTTAAATAAACCAGAAAGCAATAATACTTTAGTTGTAGTTGTATTAAATGAATTAATTTATTATATACCACAATCAGATTTGATTGATTTAGCTAAAGTTAAAGAAAATTTATTAAATGAAAAAGAAAAATTAACTAAAGAATTAGAAAGAAGTCATAAGATGTTAGGTAATCCTTCTTTTATCTCTAAAGCTCCTGAATCTAAAGTGTTAGCTGAAAAGAAGAAACTTAAAGATTATGAAGATAGATATAATGAAGTAATTAAACATCTCGAGGAATTAAATTAATGTTTGATAATTTAGATGAAGCTTTATATTGGTTAGAACATAAAAAGAAAAAACATAAACGTGAAGATTTAAGTAGGATGAATGAATTATTAAAGATTCTTAATTTAAATAATTTAGATTTTAAAATAATCCATATAGCAGGGACTAATGGTAAAGGTAGTACAGCTATAAATATTAATAATTTGTTGTTGAGTTTAAATTATAAAGTTGGTTTATTTACATCTCCATATATTGTTAAATTTAATGAAAGAATAATGATTAATAATAATTATATTAGTGATGAAGAACTATTAAATTTAATAAATTATATTTATCCTATTATTTTAGAATATGAAAATCAAAATGATGATTTAGTACCTTTTTTTGAAATACTATTTTTAATTTGTTTAATCTATTTTAAAAATCAAAAAATTGATTATGCCGTTATAGAGACAGGTATTGGTGGTTTATTAGATGCTACTAACGTTGTAAAACCAATTGCCTCAATCATTACTAGTATTGGTTATGATCATATGGCAAGTTTAGGTGATTCTATTTTAGATATAGCTAAACACAAGGCTGGTATAATTAAAGAAAATACACCTGTATTTACTATAACAAATAGTGAGACAGATGATTATTTAAAAGAAGTAGCAAATAATAAAAATAGTAAATTATTTATCCTTAAAGACTATAGTAGTGATGCTAAAATAGTAACTAATGGAACAAGTTTTACTTATGATGATTTCAATTTTATAACACCTTTATTTGGTTTATTTCAAGCTAATAATGCTAGTTTAGCTATTGCCTTTATGAAGTATTTTTTTAACATAACTAATGAAGAAATAAATAAAGGATTAAGTTTGAGTTATGTTCCGGGGAGATTTGAAAAAATAAATAATTTTATTTTAGATGGAGCTCATAATATTTCGGCTACTTTAGAATTAGTTAAAACTATAAAATCTTTAAAATTAAATCATTTAACTTGTATATTTTCAAGCCTTAAAGATAAAAGATATGATTTAATGCTTAAGGTTTTAGATGAAGTAGTAGATACATATATATTTCCTAAATTTGCTGATTTAAGACAAGTAGAACCAGAAACATTTACTAAATATACAAGTAAAGAAACTAGTATAGCAACAGATATTAGTGAAGCAATAACCAAGTGTAAAAATATAACTTTAATTACAGGTTCACTACATTTTGTATCTGCGTGTAGAAAAAAATTAGTAGATTAAATTATTGTGTAAGTAAGAGCTTATTTACAAGTTCCCTGCAAGACAACTTTTTAAAAAAATTGACTATTTACTAAATATTTGTTATAATACGAAATGATGTGCATAACATCTGAGTCTATTTAGAAAGAGGAGTTGATTTGTTTGGACTCGATCCCCGTACAGCTCATACTTGTAGTTGTATTAATTTTTATTAATGCTTTCTTTGCATCAAGCGAGATTGCAGTTATTTCACTTAACAAAACGAAGTTAAGATTTATGGCTGAAGATGGAGATAAGGTGGCTAAAAGATTATTAAATTTAGCTGAGACCCCTACTGGTTTCTTATCTACTATTCAAATTGGTATTACTTTAGCAGGTTTTTTAAATAGTGCCTTTGCGGCTGATAACTTTGCTGGTAGAATTGTTGATTGGTTATATTATGATTTAAATTGGACTGTTATTCCTGTAGGTGTATTAAATACATTATCAGTAATTCTTGTAACAATTATTTTATCATATTTCCAATTGGTTTTAGGTGAACTTGTACCTAAACGATTAGCTATGCAAAAGTCTTATGGGGTTGCTAGAGTTACTTCTACAGTAATAGTTCCACTTGCTATAGTTATGAAACCATTTATTTGGTTTTTAACTAAATCAACTAATGTTTGTCTTCGAGTTTTACGTTTAAAAGTAGAAGCAGAAGAAGATAAAGTAACTGAAGAAGAAATTAAAATGATGGTTGATTTAGGTGAGGAAACAGGTACTGTTGAAGAAAAAGAAAAAGAATGGATTGAAAATATTTTTGAATTTAATGATACGACAGTAAAAGAAATAATGACCCCAGCTTATGGTGTTACATATTTATTGTTAGATTATACAAATGAACAAATTCTAAATATTATTAGAGAATCTAAATTTTCTCGTTACCCTGTATGTAAGACTGGTTTAAATGATGTAGTTGGTGTTTTACATATCAAAGATTATTTTTTAAATCGTGATAAAAAATTGACAGATATCTTGCGTCCTGCTTATTTGGTGCCTGAAACTACTTTAGCTGACGATCTTTTTAATAAATTAAAAGAAACAAAAAATACATTCGCAGTAGTTATAGATGAATATGGTAATGCCTCAGGTATTTTAACAATGGAAGATTTAATTGAAGAAATTGTTGGTAAGATATATGATGAACATGATAATAAGGAACATCAAGAGTGTATAGAACTTGAACCTAATAAATATTTAGTGTCTGGTGATATGAATATATCTGATTTAGCTGAAAAATTAGATATTACTTTAGATGATGAAGCATATGACACAGTTGGTGGTTTAGTTTTATCTTGTTTAGATTATATACCTAAAGATGGCACAAGTTTAACAGTAACTAAGGATAATTTAACTTTTGAAGTTATAAAAGTTTTACATAGAAGAATTGTAGAAGTTATAGTTACTAAAAATATTATAGAAAAAACGGATGAAGAAGAAAGTAAAGAGGAAGAATAATATTTATAAAAATGACTAGTTATATGAACTGGGGTCTGTCAAGTAGACAGTCCAAAGTAGAAAATAATTAAATAACTAAAGGTAGTAAATTAGGGTTAC
>CALUQZ010000004.1 GCA_944323055.1 uncultured Acholeplasmatales bacterium | reverse complement strand
TCTAAATATTATAATTCTAATGGTATTGTAACAGTAGCCTTAGAACATATCAATTTAGAGTTTAATCGTGGTGATATAGTAGCGATTACTGGTGAATCAGGTTCGGGAAAATCAACGCTACTAAATATAATTTGTGCAAATGATGGCTATGATGAAGGTGAAATATACTTTAATGGCAATGAAACCTCTTATTTTGACTTAGCTGATCAGGATAATTTTAGAAATAATTATGTAGGTTTTATTTATCAAAATTACAATATAATTGACAGTTATACGGTTTTGCAAAATGTCATGTTTCCTTTGTTATTAAAAGGAATGAGTCATAAAGAGGCTAAAGAGAGGGCCTTAGAATTAATAACTAAAGTAGGATTAAAGGATAGAGTAAAACATAAAGGAACCAAACTATCAGGTGGGGAAAAGCAAAGAGTAGTAATAGCTAGAGCCTTAGCGAGTGACCCTGAAATATTAGCTTGTGATGAACCAACAGGAAATTTAGATAGTCAAACTTCAAAAGAGATAATAGAATTAATAAAAGAAGTAGCCAAAGATAAATTAGTATTAATTGTTACACATAACTATGAAGAAGTAAAAGATATAGTTACTAGAAAAGTAACTTTAGTAGATGGAAAAATAATAGAAGATAAAGTGATTAAACAGGTAGCTAATGATGAGGCTAAGCCAATGACTTTAACGAGACAAAAGGTTAGTTTAAAAAAGATATTATACTTTACTAAGAATAATATTTTAGCTACACCTCATAAAACTTTGTTTATCTTTATGATTATGTTTGTGATGTGTTTTAGTATTATTTCTCTATTTCAAAGCATTTATTATTCCTATCTTAATAATCAACCTACTACGACTGATAATGTTGTAATGTATGATAAAAATTATATAATTGTTAAAAAGCAAGATAATACACTAGTAAATGTTGATGATTTTGCCAATATTGAAGGTATAGAATATACCCCACTTAATTGTATTAGTAAATTATCTTTTCCTAGTTCCGTCTTGTATTCTTTCAAATATTCATCTTTGTTACCAGAATACTTAAATTTGGTGGGAGAATTGCCAAAGGAAGATAATGAATGTTTAGTCATTTATCCGACTGAATATAATGCTATTAGTAATTCTTATATTATTGGGAAACAGGTTTCTTTGGGTACATATTCAGGGCCAGAGGGTTCTTATAAGTTTGATTTAGATATTGTAGGAGTTTGCAATTCTAAGTTTGTCAATAAGCCAATCGTATATACATGTGTAGATTATTCTTTAGCTATTATTAGGATGCAAATAGCTTCTCTTTTAGATTGTTCGCTACCTAAGTATTATGACAAACCTATTAGTATTTCGTTTTTATCTAGTATTGATAAACCTACCCTATATTTACCGGCTGAATTTGTAGAACCAGGAGAATTTTTAATTAACATAGAAGGAATTTACCAAATTGATCTTGAATATGATATTGCCTATGGTCAGTATTCATATCCAGTTTTGTATTTCCCTTATGATTTTGATTTTTCTTCAATTACTATATTTGAGGTAGGTATCAAGGCCGATAATTATAGACAAGTAGCTAAAAGTTTAGAAAAACTTGGCTATACTGCCTACTATCCTTATGGTAACACTAAGGTTGATGCTGAACTTGTCTTAAAACTTTTGGTATTAACTTTAATTGGTTTAGTGCCAGTTATTTTTATTTACATTATTTCATATTTAATTATTAGAACTATTTATACTTCAAAATTTAAAGAGTTTATGATAATGCGAAGTATTGGTATAGATAAAGGTAGTATGCATAAAATTCTTTTAATTGAGACGTTTAGTATTTCTATTATATCTAGTATTTTGACTTTTTTAATATGTATTATTTTCGGAGCTATTTTCAATATAAGTCTTTATACAACTATGGATAGTTATATTGTAATCATCTTCTTTGTAATAATGATTCTATTTAGTTTATTCTTAGCTTTAAGAATGAATAAAAGGTTATATAAGAAGACAACTGCCATTATGTTTAAGGAGGTTTAATTATGATAGAATTAAAACATATCAATAAGACTTATGACAAAAAAGTAAGTGTTTTAAACGATATTAATTTAACTTTGCCTGACGTTGGTCTAATAAGTATAGTAGGTGAATCAGGTAGTGGTAAGACCACTCTTTTACATATTTTAGGCGGTTTAGATAAATATGATGGAGAAGTGTTTTATAACGGAGTTAAATATAATAGTCATCAGTTAGATATTTATCGTCAAGATGGCATAGGTATTATTTTTCAAAATTATTTACTCTTTGAAAATCTAACAGTTTATGATAATTTAGCTATTTGTTTGAAAATTATTGGAATAACTGATAAAGAAGAAGTAGATAAACGGATTACCTACGTGTTAAATCAAGTAGGTATGTTTAAAATGCGTAAGAAATTGGCTAAAAATTTATCGGGTGGTCAACAACAAAGAATTAGTATTGCGCGAGCTTTGATAAAAGAAACAAAAGTATTATTAGCTGATGAGCCTACCGGAAATCTAGATAGAAAAAATACTATTGAGATAATGAATATTTTAAAGAAAATTAGTAAGACGACTTTAGTTGTTTTAGTAACTCATAATAAGGAAATGGCAAATTTATATAGTGATAGTATTGTCGGAATTGTTGATGGAAAAATTTCTGATAATCAACTTGATGTAAGCACACATCATTTGAAGGATTATCAAGATGATATAATTTATTTAGAGGATTTTTCTAAAAACACTATAGATGCTAATCAAATTAGTTTAGAAATATATGGAGATAATAGGCCTATTAATTTAAAACTAATCTTCAAAGATGGTCGTATTTTTATTGCTTCTGATAAAGAATTAAATGTTATTAATATCAATAATGTAAAAGAAGAACGTGAAGAGTTTGATTTTGACAAAATGAGTCATACTGACTATGACTCTTCATGGTATAACAATGTAAAAAAACGCCAAAGTATAGTAAATTTTAAACAAGCCTTAATTAACTTTTTTAAGCCTAATAGTTTAAAGTTTAAAGTATATAATTTTTTCTTCTTTATGCTAGGGATTATTTTAGCCATTTGTATAGCAAACTTTTATAGTGCTATTTATATTGATAAAAGTGATTTTATTTATTTAGATAATTCATATTCAATTTACTCTAACAAAGAGGATACTTTTAAAAAGTTTAGCAATTATGATAGTATTCCTAGGGTTACTAAATATACTAATTATTTGACTGGTACAGTCCAAGATTATGATCGAAATGGAACGTACAATATTGTTACTAATAGAGAAGCCTATGAAACAAATTTAGCTTTTATGAGTGATCTTGAAGAAAATGAATTATTAGCTGGAACTCGCGATGATTTAGTAATTAGCAAGGGCTTAGCCCAAATTATGTATCCAAAGCTAGAATGGAATGAAATTATTGGTAAAACCATAAATATTGCGGCTTCTGGCTATGCTTATACAGGTGTTATTTCAGGTATTGCAAGTGAATCTGGTAAAGAAATTTTTGTCGTTGATAGAATTATATCTAATTTTATAACTAAATCTAATAGTGTAGTAGCTACTTACTATTATAATATATTACCTATTGAGGATTATACTTACGAAGAAGTTGAAAGTGTTTATCCGGATACTGATTTGATACCTTGTTATATTTTAGAAGGTTCTAAATTTACATTAGGTACATACGTTGGTGAAAGAATGATTGCCACTAAAATAATACAAGTGGAGGATTTAGACCCACTATACAATTTGGCCACTGTTTTTGTAGAACGCCAATATGTTAGTCTTTTAAATAAAGCAAGAGATTATTTAGATAAAAATGGGGTATATTTAAAAAGTGTAGTTGATTATAAAATAGTTGAGGGTACAGATATAACGGATGAAAATTCTTGTTTAGCACCTGTAAATTCAGGCTATAGAGTTGGTCAATCTGTTAAAGTTTCAGGCTCTCGTAATTATTGGAAAGTTTCAGGACTATATGCTTCTAATTATGAGGATTCTTTTAATCGTATTTTAATTGACAAAACATGTTTAATCTTAAGTTATTGTTTTAATGTTGATTTAGGCTTTGAAACGGAGGATATTTTAGCTGTTGAACAATATTTAGCCGAAAAACATCCATCATATTATGCAGAGAAAATATATGATTTTGAGTATGATGAAATGATGGAAATAAATAGAAATGATATTATGATTTATGGCTTAGTTTCAGCGATTTTAATTGCTATATATGTAGTGTTTATTTACTTCATAATGAGGTCTAAAGTATTGTCTGAACAATATGATATAGCTGTTTATCGTTGTTTAGGGGCAAAAAAAGATTTGTTTATTAAAAAATATATTATAGATATCTTTGTTTTAACAATTTTTACTTCCTTAATAGGGTATGCTATTACTTACCTTGTAATTAACATTTTAAATAAGCTAGCCCTTATGATGGTAGGCGAGATATTAATTCCAATATATGGTCTATCAGTTTTGTTAGGCCTTGGAATTATGGTAATTATAAACTTTGTTATTGGAATTATTCCTATTTTACTAAATTTAAGAAGAAGTCCTGCAAGTCTAATTGCAAAATATGATATGTAAGAAAAAAATCTGGAATATCTTTTTTAGATAAACCAGATTTTTTTAATAACGACCTAAGCCAATTTTATGATAAACTTTTTGAAGTTTACGAGATGCATAATGATAAGCTAAATCACGACCAGAATTTAATATTAAATCCATATTATCAGATGAAATATAATAATTATATTTATCTTGAATATTAGTTAAAAAATCACCGATTATATTAGCTAAATCCTCTTTAAATTTTTGATATGTACTATCTTGATAGATATTTTCGATATCGCTTAATTCCTTATTTGTTAAAGCACTATAGATAGTAATTAAATTACTTAGACCAGGTTTATTATCTTTATCAAACTTAATTTTATTATCGCTATCTGTAACTGCACTTTTAATTTTCTTTTTAGCAACATTAATATCATCTAGTAAAGAAATATAACCTTTAGGATTTGAATCAGACTTACTCATTTTTTTACTAGGGTCAGCTAATGACATTATTCTTGCCCCAGTTTTTAATATATAGGCTTCAGGAACTTTAAAAGTTTCACCATATTTGTTGTTAAATCTAGTAGCTAAATCTCTAGTTATTTCTAAGTGTTGTTTTTGATCTTCACCAACTGGTACTAAATCAGCATCATAAAGTAAAATATCGGCTGCCATTAGTGGTGGATAAGTAAGTAAACCGGCACTAACTCCATCAACTTGTTTAACTTTCTTATCTTTAAATTGAGTCATTCTCTCTAATTCACCAATATAAGAATTACATTCCATAACCCATCCTAATTGATTATGACATGGAACTTCTGATTGGATGAAAAGATGACTCTTATTTAAATCAAGTCCACAGGCTAATAGTAAAGCAGCAAGTTCTTTAATATTGCTTCTTAGTTTAGCTCTTTCTTGCGGTACAGTTATTGCATGTAAATCAGCAATAAACACTAATAATTCAACATCATCTTCATTTTGTAATTCTAATAATGGTCTAATTGCCCCTAAATAATTACCTAAAGTTATATGTCCTGATGGTTGAATTCCTGTTAATACTCTTCGCATATTATACCCCCTTAAATTAAAAAAAGCAGAAACATCCTAAAGGACGCTTCCGCGTGGTACCACCTTAATTCTAGTAAAACTAGCACTTAAACTTTATCGCAGTTAACTTGTCTCAAGATTTCCAATGAATAATATAAATAGTATGGTTTTTCACCTGACAACCACTCTCTATAAGCAAATTTATAAAAACATAATCTTTCATCGACGAATTAATTATAGCATTTTTTTAATTTAAGTAAAATAAAAAAGTTAATTTAATAGTAAAAATATAGGTAGTGTGCTATAATTTATATGTTAATTGGCTTATTAATCTTTATTGAAAGGAAGATAGGTATGGTTAAAATATATACAACTAATAGTTGTGCTTCTTGTAGAAAAGCTATTAAGTGGTTTAAAGAAAACAACATTCCTTATAAAGAAGTTAATTTCTTTAACACTCCAATAACAAGAGAAGACATCATTACTATGTTAGAAAATACAGAAGATGGTTTTGATGATATAATCTCAACACGCTCAAAAGTCTTTGTTGAATCTAAGTTAGATATAGATAATATGAAGTTTAATGAATTAGTTGATTTTATAATTAAAAACCCTAGTGTTTTAAAAAGACCAATAATTGTAGATGATAATAAGATGCAAGTTGGTTATAATGATGAAGAAATAAGAATCTTTATCCCTAGAGAAATAAGAAGACAATGGACTTGCCAGTTATCTGGTGAAAATTGTGAATATGAAAAAGGATTAAAATATAGTTTAAGTAAAGAAGATAAATAAAAGGGCTAGTTTAGCCCTTTATTTATGATTATATTATATGCTCTAGTACTTTTTCGTTCTGGCTCTTCATAGTTAATATTATGCTCATTTAAAAAAGTAGTAAAATCTTTTTCGCCTTGTTCAATAGAGTCTACTTCATACTCTATTTCATAATCTGTATGACCATAATACTCACTTTTATCAAAAAACAAAATACCATCGCTATAGGTTGTTTTAGCTCTATAAGTAGTAAGTTCACAAACATTATTTACATGACAATTTAGTTCAATGATATTAGCATCAAAACCATTTTTTAAAAACTCTAAGGCTTTTTCTTCTTGTAAAAAGATATGTGATTCAAATGCTTCATTTGCATTAACGCCACGTTCTTTTTTAGTTAGTTTAAAGTTATTACCTTTTTGTCTAATTCTTAAGACTGTATGTTCTTTAAATAACTTTAAATCAGGCGTATCAAAATAAAAGTTTGTTTGAGGAAAAATATTATTTTCTAATTCAAACTCACTAATCAATTTATTATATTGCTCCTCGGTAATTTTAGTTTTAAATTCACGTTCTAAATTCGTAGACATAAACCTCAACTCCTTGTGCTTAATATATTAACATTTTTTTACAATTATTACTAGTTATTTAGCTAAATAATGTTATAATTTTAATGAAAGCGGGTGGTCAAATGGCTAATTATATGATCGTTCACAAATATGATGAAGAAACACTAAAAACTTGTGAATATATTAAAAGTAAGATTAAGCTAACTTATGATGAGCAAAAGCCAAATATTGTTTTCACAATAGGTGGTGATGGAACTTTTATAAGGGCTTGTCATAAATATCCGACTGCTACGTTCTTTGGTATTCATACCGGGCATTTAGGATTTTATTCTAACTATGGTTTAGATGAATTAGATGAATTAATTGATATGATTAATAATAATAGATATCAAATTAATCGAATTCCATTATTATCAGTTAATGTTGAGGCTGATAAAGAATATAATTTTACAGCTATTAATGAAATGACATTAATTTGTCCTTTAAGAACATTGAAACTTGATGTTTATATAAATGATCTATTTTTTGAACACTTTAGAGGAACAGGCATATGTGTCTCTACTCCAACAGGTTCAACAGCGTATAATAAATCATTAGGTGGGGCCATAGTTGATCATAGTATTAAGTCTATGCAAATAACAGAGATTGCCGGTATAAATTCATCAACTTATGAAACAATTAATTCGCCACTTATTTTAGGTAATGATTATTATATTGAACTAGAAGTAGCAGGTAAATATAAAAATATCTTTTTAACAGTTGATACATTAGCAATTGAACTTTTTAATTTTAAAAAATTAAGAGCTTATATGGGAAACTATTATGTGAAGGTTGGTATTAATAACAAGACTAATTTTATTAGCCGAATTAAAAGGTCATTTTTTGAAAAAAATAATAGTTAGAGCAAAATTTATTACTTGTTGATTAATATGCTTATAAAGCGTTTTCATAAGACTACTTAAATATTAAATAGCTATTGAAAAGTCTAATATTTGTGTTAAAATATTAGCCGTAAAGATTACTTACTTTAGGAGGAATTAAAAATTATGGCAGGTAAATCTGTTAGAGTTGCGATCAATGGTTTTGGTCGTATCGGTCGTCTAGCTTTTAGACAAATGTTTAACGCTGAAGGATATGAAATTGTTGCAATTAACGATTTAACAAATCCTAAAATGTTAGCTCACTTATTAAAATATGATTCAGCTCAAGGTAGATATGCTTTAGCTGATAAAGTATCATGTGATGAAGAAAACAGTACAATTACTGTTGATGGTAAAACTATTAAAATTTATGCAGAAAAAGATGCAGTTAATTTACCATGGAAAGAATTAGATGTAGATGTAGTACTTGAATGTACTGGTTTCTATACTAAGAAAGACAAAGCTATGGCTCATATTACTGCTGGTGCTAAGAAAGTTGTTATTTCAGCTCCTGCTGGTAACGATGTTAAAACTATTGTATTTGGTGTAAATGAAGACACTTTAGCTAGTGATGATCAAATCATTTCAGCTGCTTCATGTACTACAAACTGTTTAGCTCCTATGGCTAACACATTAAATAAATATGCTAAAATCGTTAGTGGTATTATGACTACAGTTCATGCTTATACTGGTGATCAAATGATCCTTGATGGACCACATAGAAAAGGCGATTTACGTCGTGCTAGAGCTGCAGCAGTTAATATCGTTCCAAATTCAACTGGTGCTGCTAAAGCTATCGGTTTAGTTATCCCTGAATTAAATGGTAAATTAATCGGTTCAGCACAACGTGTTCCTGTATGTACAGGTTCTACAACTATTTTAGTAGCTGTAGTTGAATCAAAAGAAGAAGTAACAAAAGAATCTATTAATGCTGCTATGAAAGCTGCTGTATCTCCATCATTTGGTTATACAGAAGAACCATTAGTATCTTCAGATATTATCGGTATTACTGAAGGTTCATTATTTGATGCTACTCAAACTATGGTTATTAAAATGGATGATACTCATTATCAAGTTCAAGTTGTTGCTTGGTATGATAATGAAAATTCATATACTAGTCAAATGGTTAGAACAATCAAATATTTTGCACATTGCTAATTATTTAAGAGACCTTAGGGTCTCTTTTTTTTATACAATCTTTACAATTTTAAAGTGGTTTTTTAACCCCTTTTTTTATATAATAAAGATAAGAAAAGGGGTAATAATATATGTATGCAGTAATAGATATTGGTTCTAATACCATTAGACTTAAAACTTATGAATATAAAGATAATAAATTAGTTAATATTTTCGATAAAAAAGAATTTGCTGGTTTAGCTAGTTATGTCGATAAATTTGGCAATTTAAGTGAAGAAGGAATCTTAAAATGTTTAAACGTATTAAGTGAATATAAGGAATGTTTAGTTAATGTTAAAATAGACAAATTATTAATATTTGCAACCGCGTCCTTACGTAATATCAATAATACAAAAGATGTTTTAAATCGTATTAAAGAAGAATTAAATTTAGATATTGTTGTATTATCAGGTGTTGAAGAAGCGTTGTATGATTTTAAAGGTTCTAGATTAACATATAATTTAACAGATGGTTTAATGATTGATATAGGTGGTGGTTCTTCAGAATTATTATTCTTTAAGAATAATGAAATACTATATAAAACATCATTACCTATTGGTAGTTTAAATATATACAATAAGTGTATAGATGAAATACTGCCAACTAAAAAAGAATTAGGTGCTATTAAAGATATTGTTAAAAAATATTTAAAAGAAATTAAAGTTATTGATGAACCTTATGCTAATGTATGTGGTATAGGTGGTACTATAAGGGCTGCCTTAAAAGTTAAAAACTATTTATTTAATGAGACTGATAAAAATGTTTTAACTTATAAAGAAATTAGTGATATGTTAAAAATGGCTAAAGATGATAGTTATTTATGGCAGGTAAATATTTTAAAAATAATACCCGAAAGAATATTTACTTTTACACCAGGATTAATGATATTAAAAACTATTATGAAATATTATCAAGCTAAAAATGTTTATGTTTCAAGTTTTGGGGTTAGAGAAGGGTATTTATTAGCTAATTTAGAAGGTGAAATAAATGGAGTATACACAAAATAGAGAATTATCTTGGCTTAAATTTAATGAACGTGTTTTAGAGGAAGCTAACAATTTAAATATTCCTGTTTTGGAAAGATTGAATTTTTTTGAAATCTTTAATTCTAATTTAGATGAATTTTTCATGATTAGAGTTGGGTCATTAAAAGATTTATATCTTTTAAATGATAATGTTATAGACACAAAAACGGGAGATACTCCTAAAGAACAATTAGATAAGATTTATCAAAGAGTAAAAGAATTATATATTAAAAAAGAAGAAATATATAAGAATTTAGTTAAAGATTTGGCTAATAATAATATAAATTTTATTCAAACTAAAAATTTAAATCAAGAAGAAGAAAAACAAATAAAAAAGACATTTAAAGGTCAAATTATGCCGTTTTTATCACCTCAAGTAATTGACTTTAATCATCCTTTTCCTAATCTAGAAAATAAAAAATCTTATATTATTGTAACTATAGCAGATAAAAGTAATAAAGATATCTTTGGCATAGTTGAAGTTAATAGTAGACTAGTTAAAATGCTTAAACTTAAAGAAAATAATTATTTATTTGTTGAAAAAATATTATATGATTATGTTAATTTAATTTTTAAAGGTTTTAAAATAAAAAGTAAAAATATTATTAGATTAACTCGTAATGGTGATTTAAATGTTGATGATAATATTTTAGAAGAACATGAAGACTTTAGAAAGTTAATGAAACAATTATTAAAGAAAAGAAAAACATTAACACCAGTAAGATTAGAATGTCATAAAAAGCTAGATGATAAACTAAAAGAATATTTAATTAATAAATTAAATTTAACAGAAAATGAAATATTTGTATCTAAAGCTCCTTTTTCATTAGCTTTTTTAAGTGAATTAAGAAAAGAGGCAAACTATAAAAAATACCTATATCCTAAATTTGAACATATTGATTCTAAATATTTAAAAAGCAATGATAGTATTATAGCTCAAGTTAAAAATCATGATGCATTGCTATTTTATCCTTTCAACAGCATAGACCCTTTTATTAAACTTATAAAAGAAGCTGCTTATTCTAAGACAGTAACATCTATTAAAATAACGATATATCGTTTAGCTAGTAAATCAAAATTAGTAGACTATTTATGTTTAGCTGCTGAAATGGGGAAAGAAGTAACTATTTTAATAGAACTAAGAGCTCGTTTTGATGAGTTAAATAATATTGACTATTCTGAACGACTTGAATATTCAGGTTGTAAAGTTATGTATGGTTTTGATGAATTTAAAGTGCATTCAAAACTATGTTTAATCACCGAAAATGTGGATGGTAAAGTAAAATATATAACCCAAATAGGTACTGGTAATTATAATGAAAGTACGGTTAATGTTTACACTGATTATTCACTTATTACTGCTAATGAAGAAATAGGACAAGATGCCTCAATGTTCTTTCAAAATATGTTATTAGCCAATTTAGATTATTCTTATAATCATTTTTTAGTATCACCATATCATTTACGTAATGAGTTAATTAGTCTTATTGATGAAGAAATAGCTAAAGGCCAAGATGGTTATATTTTCTTAAAATTAAATTCTATTACCGATATTAAATTAATTAATAAATTAGTTGAAGCTTCAAAAGCCGGAGTAACAGTAAATATGATTGTTAGAGGTATTTGTTGTATTATTCCAGAAAAGAAAGGATTTACTGATAATATTCATATTCATAGCATTGTTGGTCGTTTCCTTGAACATTCAAGAATTTATCAATTTGGTAAAGGGCTAGAAGCTAAAATGTATATTTCATCAGCTGATTGGATGACAAGAAATACAGTTAGAAGAGTAGAAGTAGCTGTACCAATTTTAGATAATAGAATAAAACAAGATATTTTAGATGAAATAACTATTATGTGGAATGATAATGTTAATGGTAGAGTTTTAGCTTCTGATGGTAATTATTATAAGTTAAAACAACAAGAAGTATTAGTAGATTCACATAAATATTTTTTAACAGCTATTAAAGAAGAAAAAGTTAAAAGTAAGAATACATTATTATTAGAATTTAATAAATTATTAAAAGATAATAATCTATCTTATAATAAGAAAGTTATGTATCAAAAAGAAGAATTAGCTTATAATTTACTATTTGAATATCAAGTTAATAATACCTATATTGAAGTTATTAATATCTCTAAGAATGATAAAATAAATCAACATACTATAGCTAAATATTTATATATTACTAAAGTATTAGAAAATAATGGTGACAAATTATGTCTTATTATTAAAAATAGTGATGATTTAAATATAATTAATAATTTCTTTAGGATAGGTATTAAAGCCTATAATAAAAATAATATTAATAGATTAATAGAAGAATTAATGAAATAAAATGATATTATAAAACATAAAAATAGCTATAGCTAATTTAATTATGTATAAAGGATATAATAAAAAAGAGAATTTTATTATAAATTATTTACCTAATCTAGTTATATTTGCTGTATTTTACATAACATTTATTGTATTAGGTATTATTTTATCTAGTAGTATTGGTGTTTTATTTAATATATATTTATAGTTTAATATTTAAGAAATAGCATTTTTAATTGGATGCTATTTTTTTAATTAGTATATATATTAAATATCTAGAATATAATTTTATTGTATAAATAAAATATCGTTCCTTATATAACTTTTAAAAATAAAGTCAATAATTAATTTTGAATGTATATAAACAAATAAAAATATAAAATTTATTTAATTTATATAATATGCAAAAAATAGGGATAATTAGAATGTATTATTTTATTGTATAACATTTAAATAATAGCTTAATTAAGCAAAAAAACGGGAATATTATTTTAAAATATATTAAATATATATTTTCTTTTTTTTAATATTCATATAAGGCTTTTTTAGATAAATTTTTATATTAATTTAAGTATTGTTTAAGATAATTATATAATAAATTTTATTATATAAATCGTATATGATATATAAGTTAATAAAAAAATTAAATAATAATTCATTAAGTCATTGTTTTTAACTAACAAAATGCTATAATATTAACAATTAGATTTATTTTTGGAGGGTAAACATGAAGAAAATAGTAAAAGTACTATCGTTATTTGTTACTATTGCTTTACTAATTTTTGTAGCTAGTTGTTCTAGTGATCCTGATCTTAATGCTTTAGTTAGTCAAGCAAAAGAAAAAATTAATAGTCTAAATATTCCTACTTCGGTGTCTGAAGAATTTGCAGATATTAGTTTATATCAATCTGATATAGAACATGTTACTGTAGAATATTCTGTAAGTTCAGAGGCATCTGATTATTTAAAAATAGAAGAATATAAACTTAAATATTTAGGGCTTCCAAGTAGTAAGCTTGATGCTAGTTTAACAGCTAGTATAAAAGCAAGTTATGGTGAAAATAGTGTTACGGATGAAGTTGTATTTAATATAACATTAGAAAAGGCTGTTGATCCTACTATTCCTATGTATGAAGTTTCTGTTGTTGGAATTAATGGTCGTAAATTAGCTGGTACGCTTGTAACATTTGAATTAAATGGTGAAGAAGTAGCTTCTGGTGAGACGGATGAGAAAGGTTTGTATCAAGTTAATTTAGATCCTAATGTATATGATGTTACTTTATATGCTCCACTTGGTTTTGTGTTTGAAGATGGAACAGATGTTTATAAAACTAAATCAGATAGAAGTTTAACTCCTATTAATGTTTCATGTACACCTACTTTAATTAGTAATCAAGCAGCTCCTGCTAATCATACTTATAGCGTAGGAGATCAAATGTATGATTTTTCAGTTGAGTCTTATAATCCACAATCTGGAACTTGGGGAAATACATGGACTTTATCAGAAAAGTTAGCTGAAAATGATTTGGTAATAATTAATTTCTGGTATTCTACTTGTAGTTGGTGTTTAGAAGAGTTCCCTGTTTTAGTTGAAACTTATAATTCTTATCTTGAACAAGGATTTGATTTAACTTTAATAGGTATTACTTATTCTGGAGCTGATGATGAAGATAGTGTAAGAGCGGCAGCTTTACAATATGGTTTAAATTTTGAATTAGCTATTTCTGATGAAATGAATACGATGTTTGCGGTAACAGGTTATCCGACAACAGTATTTATTGATAGATATGGTACAGCTGATTATATTGAATCAGGTGCAATAACATCAGCTTCAAGATGGGCTAATATTTTTGATGGCTATTTAGGTGAAGATTATGTTCCTACTTATAAAGGTAGTGAAGAAAATGGTGGGCAAGAACAAATTGTACCAGATGTTCCATTCCCAGGTTCAAGCGCTTTAGAAGGTGTATTAAATCAAAGTGGTTTTGTTGCTACTTATGCCCCAGAAACGGCTGAACCAGATGCTACTTATTCATGGCCGTTTATTGTTAGTGGTGATGGTAGTGCGGTAGTTCCGTCTAATAGTGGTGTTGATAATTCATATGCTATTATGTATATGAATGTTGAACTTAAAGCTGGTCAAGCTTTTGCTTTTGATTATAAAGCTTCAACAGAAGAAGATTTAGATAATTTATATTTAATATATGATGGAGCTATTATAGCTACATTTACAGGTGTAGATTCTGATTTTGTAACTTATTACCCATTTGTTGCTGATAAAGATGGAGTTTATGAATTCTCATTTGTTTATATGAAAGATCAAATGGCTTCAGATGGTGATGATACAGTTTATTTAAAGAATTTCCGTTATGTTGAACCTACAAGTATTCCAGAACCATTATTTGTTATTAGAGAAGCATCTAATGATTTAGATATCGTAAATGGTGGTTATTTAAATTATGTTAATGTAGTATTTAATGAAAATGATGGCTATTATCATGTTAATGATATAAATGGTCCGTTATTATTAGCTGATTTAATGTCTGCTTCTCATTTTAGTAATGATACATTATTATCTTATGCTGAAACAGATACTTTCACTAGTTTAGTAAATGGTGTATCAGTTAATGATTTAATTATTCGCTATGCTCAATATGCAGCAAACTCTTTAACTCAAGGATATACTCCTGTGACGGAAGAATTAAAAGAAGTATTAGAAGCTATTGCTGATGAAATTGGCGAAAATGAAACAAATAAAGATAAACAATGGTTAGAAATGACAGTTTATTATAATGTTTATGGTGATTATTCAGGTGATAGTAGAGTAGATCAAAGTACAGGTCAAATAATTGACCCAACCATCGGTTTAGCTCACCACAATGCTATTACAGTAGAAAATTTAGATATTTCAAATAGTTTAAATCCAGATGGCAGCATTAAAGATGACGTAACAAGTGCAGTTGTAGCTGGTAGTGTAGAATATACAATGGATCGTTTTATTACAACACGTGGATTCTATTTTGCTTTTGTACCAGAACATAGTGGTGTATATTTAGTTTATGGTAAGAGCGGTAATTCTACTGATTGTTATATTGAAGGTATTGATTATGATATTTATGCACAAGCTAACTTTGAAATAAGAGAATATTATGCTTTACAAGCTGAAGGTATCATTGTAAATGACTTTAGATTATATGCTTATTTAGAAGCGGGAGAAACATACTATATTGTTCCATTCTATTCTAATTATGGCGATTATGGTAATGTAAGTATGGATGTCGTATATCTAGGTAGTGAATATGTTGTATTAGAAAAAGCATCTTCATTTGCTTATACGACAAGTTCAGACTTCACTGAAGGTGATACATCTGATATAGAAGATATTATTATATCTGTAGGTATTGATGTTATCTTAGGTGATGATGGTTATTATCATGAATTATATTCAGATGGTACATATAGTAAAGATCCGCTATATTTTGATTTTATTTATTCTAATATGTTAATAAATATGACTTTTGAAGATGCTTTAGCTAAAGATCCTAATACATTTGATATGAGTTTATCAGATTATGGTGATTCAATTATTGATTCTGAAGGTTATTTAGTTGAATGGACATATACTCTAAATACTGAAACAGGAGAAACAACTAAAGAATCTCATAGAGTATTAGATGATAATAAACAACCAATCTTAGCTGATAAAACATTATATCGTGATTGGACTAGTGATGTTAGAGAATGGTTAAATAGCTCTCTTTATATATCAGACCCAGATCATTCAGCATATGGTTGTATAGCAGTTAATGAAGAAGTTAAGACTTTATTAGAATTATTAATGAATAAATATAGTTTCAAAGATGTTGAAGGTTCATGGTTAAAATTATGTTATTATTATAAATATTATGGACCTAATGAACATGCAGCTGATGTTAATCAATAAGCTGAAATAAGTTCTATTACATAATGCGATAGTACTCATTTAGCATAAATGAGTACTATTTGCATATTAGGAGTAGTTATGAATAAAGAGAAAGTATTTAAAATCATTAAATATATAACGGCTTTTTTCTCTTTTGTTATGTTTATTTGTTTTATTGTTCAATTATCTAGAATATATTTTTCAGATCTTAAACCTCTATATTCTAGAGATTTAGTAACAGGTTATTTATTACAAATTCTTCCTGTTATCATTATTTATATTTTAGTTATTATTATAAGTTTTATCTTTAGTTTATTAGTTAAAGACAAAAAAGATAATTATGTAAAAACAACTAATGAAGCTAAACTTAAAATTCTTGAAAGAAGATTTAATGATAATTGTAGTAATAATACTAATTATAAATCTTTAATGAAGATTCATAATAAAAAGAAAGTAGCAATTGTTATTAGTTTATTATTATATTTAATTTGTTTAATAATGACATCTTTATATTTATTTAATCCTAATCACTTTATTTATAATGGTGATATTAATGGGCAAATAATTGATATGTTAATACATATAAGTCCGTGGTTAGTTATATCTTTATTAACATTAATTATTTATACGTATTATATTAATTATTTAGCTAAAATTGGTTTATCTTTTGCTAAAAGTATTCTTAAAGAAGAAGGAATATCTAAAAGTATCAATTTTAATAAAATAGCTCATGAAAAATTAATAATAAATATTGTTAGATTAAGTATTATAGTTATTGCTGTTACACTTATAATTGTAGGAGTTGTTGCCGGGGAACCTCAAAGAGTGTATCAAAAAGCTATTAATATTTGTACAGAATGTATAGGGTTAGGTTAAGATGTTAGAACGTATTAATTGTTTTATTTTAAAATTAATCCCCAGCAAAAGAAAATTAATTCAATTATATTCAGCTCTTTTACATAATGCCCATATTAAAGGGTTCATATCAGGTAAATTATTTGATGGTCCTTTAAAGAATATTTGTGGGCCAGGACTTAACTGTTATTCTTGTCCTGGAGCTATCACAGCTTGTCCTTTAGGGTCTATTCAAAATGCTTTAGCTGAAAGTAAAACTAAGACACCGACTTATGTTTTTGGTATTATTTTACTATATTGCATCATTTTAGGACGCACTATATGTGGTTATTTATGTCCGGCTGGATTACTTCAAGAATTACTTTATAAAATAAAGACACCAAAATTAAAAAAGAGCCAAGTGACGCGTATTTTATCATATACTAAATATGTCATATTGTTTATTTTAGTAATAGGTGTTCCACTTATGTATGCTTTACAAGAAAATAATATGCCAGTACCTGGTTTTTGTAAATATATTTGCCCAATAGGTACATTTGAAGGTGGCGTATTTTTGTTAATACCTAGCAGTAATAGTGATTATTACGGCATGTTAGGAGCTTTATTTTCTTGGAAGTTTTTAGTGATGTTAATTATTGTTTTAGCAGCTATTTTTATCTATAGAGTCTTTTGTCGGTTTTTATGTCCTTTAGGAGCTTTATATGGATTATTTAATAAATTATCAATAATAGGTATTATTAAAGTTGATAAGGAAAAATGTAGTGATTGTCATGCTTGTATTAATGTTTGTAAAATGGATGTTAAAGAAGTAGGAGATCATGAATGTATTAATTGTGGTGAATGTATTAGCCATTGTAAAGAAGAGGCTATAAAGTGGAAAAATATTATAGCTGATATTAGAAAAGAAAGAAGACAAGAATTAGCTCTAGCAGCTAATACAGAAGTAAAAATAGTTAAAGATGATAGTAATTATCAAATGTCTAATGTTAGTTTAAAAGATAGTACAAATACTAAAATAAAAGAAGAAAAAGATATAAAAAGTAAAAAAGATAAGAAGAGTAAATTAAATCTATATGGAAGAATTAGTAGTTTTATTTTATTAATAGGCCTATTAATTACAGTTATTGTTTTAGTTAATATTGATTTTAGTCAAAAAGTTTATTTACAAAATATGATAGCAGATACTTTTACAACTAAATTATATTCAGAAAAAGAATATGATATTAATGAAAGTGATGCATCAGTAAAATTGTTATATTTTTATGATGATTTTAATGAAGAGATATTTAAACAAATAGCTGATATTACTACTGATAATATAGATTCTATTATGATTAGTAAATACGATAATAAAGAGGAATATAAGCTTTTAGCTGATAGTCAATTTGCTGATTCAAATCTATTATTTGGTTATGATTCAGTCAATCAAACAGAAATAGCTAGATTTAGTTTAACTATAGAATATCCTTATATTGTCATCTTAGATAAAGATAATAAAGTAGTAGTTTCTGAACAAAATATTTATAATGATAACTATTTTTATGATTATATAAAACCTTTAGCAAATAATGTAGTAATTGGTAATGAAGTTGGAGACCTATGTTTAGCTCAAGATATTAGTTTAATAGGAACTGATGAAAAGATAAACATTAGAGATTATCTAGGTAAAGTAGTAGTAATTAATTGTTGGTATATTGAATGTGCACCATGCAAAGCGGAATTACCACATTTTAGTCAAGTAAATAGTGAATATGATGAAGTTGAAGTAATAGCTATGTCTAATTATTCGTGGTATCAAATGGAAACAGAAGCAACTTTAGAATTTATTGCCAAACAAAATTACGATTTAATCTATGCCTATGATAATGAAGGTGAAACATACGCTAATGCTTTATTTGGTAAGACTGATACTTATCCGATGACTATAATTATTGATAAAGAAGGGTATATTAGATTTAAATCACCAGGAAGTGTTACAGAAACAGAATTAAGAGAAGCAATAGAGCCTTTGTTAGGATAGGAGGGATAATTTGCAAAAGTATAAAAAAATATTAATTAGTTTTTTAAGCATATTAATATTGTTAGTATTTTTAGTTTCTTGTCAAAGTAGTGAAGTTTCAAGTATAACAATTAAAGGTTATCAAGCTAATTTTACAGTAGGAGATACTTTTAATTATGATGGTTTATTAGTTGAGGCTACTACTAGTGATGGGAATCAAAATGTTAGTGATTTAGTAGAAATAGATTCAAGTCAAGTTGATATGAGTAAGCCTGGTGTTTATGCAGTAGTAGTTAAATATCAAAATATTGAAAAACCGTATTATATAACGGTTGAGGCTATGCCAAATGAACAAAGATTAAAGAGTTTAGCTGTAGATACTACTAATGCTAAAACTACCTACTTAGTAGGCGAAAAGTTTACTAGTGAAAATTTAGCTGTAATAGCAACTTATCAGAATTCTAATGATACACCTGATACAGTTAAATATTTAACTGATTTAGCAGATTTTACAATTATTATTAGAGATAAAAATAATAATAATGCTCCTGAAACATTTACTAGTATAGGTGAGTATACAGTTTTTGTTACTCAAGGTACTATTAGAGCTAGTTATGTTGTTAATGTTGTAGAAAATTATGTAGATATAAGTTCTGCGATTTCTATGGTAGATAGTAATAAAGGGCAAGTTGCTCGAGGTACTGCTTATAATAAGATTACTTCAGAAGAAGATTATGCTTATAAAAATATTTCAGTAATCTATGAATTTGGTACTAATTTAGTAAGTTTAGAATATGGAAACAATTATGAATGTTATAGTTTAAATGATGGAATTGTTAGCGGATATAAAGTTGATAAAACTAGTAATGTTAAAGAAAATTTAACAGATTTAGATGAAAATAATTTAGAAGGTGTTAAATATACTTTAGGATTTGGTAGTATCAATTATTATGGGGCTGAGAATTTCTTAAAAGGATTATATAGTTTAGCTATAAATAATTCTAATTATGACTTTAAAGAAAGTGTTATTAATAGTACTAATGATGATGGTTCTATAAGTTATATTTATAATTTTAGTTTTTCTATCTTAGAAGAAAGAAAAGCTAGTTTAGAATATTATTTACATCAAATAGAAGTTACTTTTAGATTAGATAGTACAGGTATTTTATCTTCTTTAATAGTTGAATCATCTACTTATGTTGTTAATAACAGAAGAACTGATTTTATGATTTATCCTTTAGGTGAAGCTAATAGTCAAGCTTTTTACGATCCAAATAGGGTTTTACCAGGTAATAATTACCCATCAGATTTTCCGGTTATAACTAGTGATTATCAAATTAGTGATTGTATGGCTCGTTTAAAACAAACAGCTAAACCTTATGCAAGTTATTATTATCAGATTACGCAAATTTATGGTGAGCGTAATGCGACAAGCTTATATTAGGATGGTGATGTAGGTGAAGAAACGTGTTTTAAGTTTATTAGTTATTTTATTTGCTGCCTTGACTTTATTTGCTTGTCAAAATAAGATTGATGATCTTAATATTTATGGTTATCAAACTGATTATACAGTAGGTGATACTTTTACTACCGAAGGACTAAAAGTAGAGGCTAATTATAATGATTCTGCTACTGATGTTACTAGTGAATGTCAAATTGATTCTAGTGGAGTTAATATGGAGGTAGCTGGTACATATGCAGTTATTGTCAAATATAATGGTGTTGAAAGAACATTTTATGTTAAAGTAAATGAAAAAACAAATACGGAGAAGCTAATTAATATAGAAGTAGACACAACTAATGCTAAATTGAGTTATTTAGTTGGTGAAACATATAGTAGTGATAATTTAGGGATTATAGCTACATATAGTAATACTTTAACAGAAGATAATAATATTAAATATTTAACAGATTTAAGTGATTTTCAAATTAATGTTTATGATGAAAATAAAAATGTTATAACAGAAGCTTTTAATGATGAAGGAAGTTATGATGTTGTTATTAGTCAAGGTGACATTAGTTCAAACTATAGTGTAACGGTAACTCTTGGGGCAAATGATATTGAGACAGCTGTTAATGTAGCAGTTAGTCAAAAAGATTTAGTTGCAGGAGGAGAAAGTATTAATAATGATTCTAATACTAATAATTATTTTGGAAAAACAACAGCTAGTTATGAGTTTGGTCAAGATTTAAATTCTATAACATATAAGTACAATAACCATAATTATGTTGAAAATTATTTTTTAGATAGTAATAATGAAATAATTGGTGTTAGAGTTGATGAAGATTTTGAACAGTTAGATGAAGAAGACCCTAATTATGATCCTTTTGCTAAACCACTAACGATATTAGATAATTTAGAAAATGATTATATAACCGGTATGGATTATACAATGTTTGCTGGTACAACTAATTTTGTAGGGGCTGAAGGATTATTAAAAGGTTTATATGATTTAGGTAAAACAAATCCTAATTATGATTATAGTGAACAAATCATAAAACAAAGTAATGATTTAGGTGAAATTACAAATGTTTATAATTTCAGTTTTAGTTATTTAGTTGAAGCACAGACAACTACTGTATTTTATTTACATGTTGTTGATGTCTCATTTACTTTAGGAGAAGGTAATTTCTTAGAGACATTAGATGTAAAAAATGATGTCTATGTCGTATCTGATATGAGAGTTCAGTTTATTATTACTCCAAAAGGAGAACCAAATAGTCAAATTTTTTATGAACCTGGTCGAATCTTACCAGATGGAAGACCGGCAGGTGATCCTAGTAGTGATTACCCAGAACAATTCCCGGTTATTTTAGATAGTTATACGATTAATGATTGTATGGGTCGTTTATTATCAGGTCAATTACCTAGTGATAGTTATTCTAATAGCTTTAGTATTAGACAATATAAAGGTGAAAAAGATGCGGTTAATAAATATCCGGAATCAGAAATATATGTTACTAATTATGATATTTTAGATGAAGATGGTAATATTTTAGATGATTTATCATTTAATACTATGATTGATGACCCTGATAATTCTGATCAAGCTATTGATTTAGTTTTAGGTAATTTTAATTCAGAAACAGCTAGAACAATAGATACAATTAGTGTTATTTATAATGGTAGAAATATTGGTAATTTCTATTATGAGCCTACTGATTTGATTCTACATTATAATAATAATACTAACACTTTAAAGATAAGATGCTTTAAATATGGTACTTATAATTTTGAATTAGTAACACTAAAAACAAGTAAACAAATAGTAGTAGATGTTTCTTATAGAGAACCTACAACCTTTACTACGCAAGTGTTTAGAGATAGTGATAATCCTAATGATGCTGTCTTTGAAAAGAGAAGTAGTATAGAATGTTTTGTTAATGATGTTATTTACTTTAATGTTGAAGCAAACACTTCAGGTGATAGTAGCTTTTTAGCTAGTTGTGATGATTTAAATGCTTTAATAGTAAATAATCCTACAGATAATTTACCAGAAGCTTTATATAGTTATGATGGTTATTTTAGCTCATTTACAGCAAGTGTGCCTGGTGAATATCGTATTAATTTAAAGTCTACGCGTAATAATGTATCTTCAACTTTAACTATAATAGTTAAAGAAGTACCAGATTTTACACAGCAATTAACAGGAACCTATGAATTTGAAGCTTATACAAGTGGAGTAAAAGAAAAAGGAACTATAACATTTACCTTATTAGAGTCAACTGATTATTTATTAGGTGAAGCTGAAATTAAAATTGGTGATTTTAGTGAAACAGTAACCTTTAGTTTTAGTGGACGTGATTTTGTTGACACCGGTCATACAGGTGGCGATGAAGGAAGAATTAAATTGTCAGTAAATGATAATTTAGAATTTGTTATTTCTGGTTCATATCAAAAAGATGGGGTAGTTGTTTATCAATTTAGCTCAATATTAGTACGTTAGGAGGATTTTATGGGGAATAATTTTAAGAAAATTAAGGTTAAATTTATTGTTGAATCTCTCTTAATTGCTCTATTTATTAGTATCCTTTTAGGATTATTAATAAGTTCTATTCTAGTCCTAACTTATAAACAGTTAGGATTAGAATATGACATTTTATTGTTTGTATTATGTAGTGTAGGTGTCTTTTTAGTTAGTTTTATTGTTTCTTTTATAATTTTAAAACCTAATGATATCAAGGTTGCTAAAAGAATAGATAAACAAATGAATCTAAAAGAAAAGATTAGTACAATGCTTGAATATGAAGACAAGGAAGGCTATATAATAACAAAACAAAGAGAAGATGCTGCTGATAAATTAAATAATCTTTCAGTAAAGAAAATTAAGATGCATTTTAATAAGTATTTATTAATATTGCCACTTATTGTATTACCATTTTGTTTAACTTCAATATTAGTTGATAGTAAATTTGAAGAAACTAAACCTCCTATTGAAGAACCGATTTCTGGTGATCCTTATATTATTGAACAAATTAAAGATTTAATAAGAGAAGTTAATGAAGATGTTAACTTAATGTACCCAGTTAAAGAGGCTTATGTTTTACATTTAGAAGGTTTAATAGAAGCAATTGATGTTGCAGATATTAGCAGGGCTAAAGAGGTAGAAGCTGTTAATTTAACTATTACTAATATTAGTTTATCTAGTTCTATCTTAAACTCTATTGATGATATAAGCTTAGCTTTAAGTAATTCTAATTTAGCAGAGGCTCATGTTTTAGGAACAGCTCTAGCTAGTTATGATAGCGAGAGAATCAATTCTGCTTTAGAAGATATTAGAAGTTATTTAAATTCTCCATCAGCTAGACAACGACAATTAAATTATGAGGAATTAATTAATGATGGCTTTCAATTAGTTGATAATGAAAGATTAGATGCTGATGATGAATTATATGTAGAATTTACAAATTTAAAGAATAATTTAGCAGAAGCTATTACGGCAACTACTACTTATTATTCTGATTTAGAAAATGTAATAAATAATGCTAAAAAAACCTTTGAAGAAGCCGTTATTAGACAAGTTGAAACACTTTATATGGCTAATTATTTAGAGGAACGTTTAATTGCTATTTTTGAATTACCTAATAATGATGAACCTATTAATCCGCCTGTTCCTAATCCTCCTAGTGGTGATGAAGAACCGACAGACCCAGATAAAGGTGGTGGCGGTGGTCACGGTGATACAATTTATCCTGGTGATGATATTTTTTATGACCCAGATGAAGGTTTAGTGCCATATTATGAAGTAATTGCTAAATATAGTGCTTATATTGAAGGTTTAGTTCAAGATGGTGTAATTAGTGAAGAGTTAGCTAATTATTATATTGAATATTTTAATAATTTATATGAAGTAGATGAAGGGGAATAAGATGGAAAATAATAATATTGAAAAAGTAGCCAAGTTTAGTGCTGCTATAACTAAAATAAAAGAAGAAATTAAAAAAGACGTTGTTGGTCATGAAGATATTATTGATAATGTTATTATAGCTATTATCTCTGGTGGTAATGTTTTATTAGAAGGTGTTCCAGGAGTTGGTAAAACAAGGCTTGTTAGATCACTATCACAAATTTTAAATTTACCATTTTCTAGAATTCAATTTACACCAGATCTAATGCCTAGTGATGTTACAGGTACTAATGTAATTGATCGTGATGAATTTGATAAAATGCAAATTGTATTTCAAAAGGGACCTATTTTTGCAAACTTAATTTTAGCCGATGAAATAAATAGAGCAACTCCTAAAACACAATCTGCTTTACTTGAGGTAATGCAAGAACATAAAGTTACAATTTCTAATAAAACTTATAAGATGGAAGAACCATTTTTCGTTTTAGCTACGGAAAATCCGATTGAACAAGATGGTACTTATCCTTTACCAGAAGCTCAAATGGATCGTTTTATGTTTAAACTATTAATGGGTTTCCCAAGTATTGAAGAATTAAAAGACATTGTCACTATGACTCAAATTACGATGGCTGAAACTGCTTCTACGATTATTGATGGTGAAACTATTTTAGAAATGCGTGAACTTGCTAAAACAGTTCCGTTAATTGATGATGTTTTAACTTATGCTATGCATTTAGTTACGGCTACTCATCCGGAAATTGAAGGAAATGAGATAGCTAAAAAATATATTAGATATGGCGCTTCCCCTAGAGCTTGTCAAGCCGTTATTACAGCTAGTAAAGTAAAAGCGTTGATGGATGGCAATTATAATGTATCTTATGATGATATTGATAATCTAATATATCCGGTATTAAGACATAGAATAAAATTATCTTATAATGCTATTAATGATCATTTATCAATCGATGATGTTATAGGGTTGTTAATTAAAGATTTAAGAAAGCTTAGGAAATAATGTATTCTATTGATGAAAGCTTTTTACAAAAAATAGAAACCCTCGATTTGTTACTTAAAAATAGTAATTATGGTCAATTTGGGGGCAATCATAAATCTAAATTATTTGGTTCATCGAGTGAGTTTGCGGATTATCGTGATTATTTAGCTGGTGATGAAATAACTAAAATAGATTGGAATGCTTATTTAAGATTTAATAAGTTATATTTAAAGCTATTTTTAGATGAAAGACAATCACACACTAAAATTTATATTGATGCTAGTAGATCAATGATTTATGGCAAGGGAGATAAAGCTGATTATGCTTTAAAATTAGCGGCTATATTTGCTTATATCTCTATATGTAATATGGATAAAGTATCTATCTATCAAATTAAAGATAATATTATTAGTGAAGTTGCTGTAAATATAAATAATAAAGATTCATTTTATAGTGAAATACTAAAATTAAATAATATTGAATTTTCTAGTGATTGTTTTATTAGTGATAGCCTATTACCTTTAAATGTAGGGTATGGTGATGGTTTATCGGTAATTATTTCTGATTTTTTAACTGACAATAATTACGAGGCAGGCATTGATCATTTAGTTGATAAAAAAAGAGATGTCTTATGTATTCAAGTTTTAAGTAAAGAAGAAGTTAAACCAAAAATTAGGGGAAAGGTTCAACTTTATGATTCAGAAGATAATAATAAAATTTATAAAAAGAATGTAAATAAAGATGTTATTATAGCTTATGAGAAAGCTTTAAATTACATTAAAGAAAGATTACAAAATTATTGTAATTCCCGAGATGCTTCATATTTATTTTTACAAAGTAATGCTGATGAAAGTGAAGTTTTCTTAAATATTTTGACACAAATGGGGGTATTAAAATGAGTTTTTCTTATCCTTTAGGTTTTTTAATTCTAATATTTATCCCTGTTTTAATTATTCTTTATATTTTAAAGAATAAATTTACTGAACAAACTGTTTCATCTACCTATATTTGGACACTTAGTGAACGGTTTTTAAAAAGAAGAAGACCGATATCTAGAATATATGGTATATTGAGTTTGATTTTACAGTGTTTATTAGTAGCTGTTATAGCTTTAGCGGTAGCTCATCCTCAAATTAGTTTACCTAATCAAGCTCGTGATTATTGTTTCATTATTGATTCTTCAGGTAGTATGTTAATTAAAAATGGTGAAAAAACACGTTATCAACTAGCTAAAGATGAAATAGAAAAGATAATTAATGATTCAGAATTAGGTTCAACTTATACTTTAATAAGTTGTGCGGAAGAACCGGTTGTCGTTTATGAAAGTATTTCTAATAAAGAGAGTGCAATCTCTGGTTTACAGGCTTTAAGTATTACAAATTTAGATAGTAAATGCTTAGATGCTTTACCTTTAGCTCAAAGTTATTATGATGATAATAGATCACTTCAAGTTTATGTAGCTAGTGATAAAAAATATGAAACTACTAACATTAACTTATTAGATGTCAGCAATGAAGCTACTAATTTTAGTTTTAGTGATATTGTTTATAATGTTTCACTTAGAAGACTTAGTTTAACTGGTAAGATTTTATCATTTAATGCTTCTGGAAGTGTAGATATTATTTTAAATGTTGATGATAGTGAAGTAGCTAGACAAACTTTAAATGTTAGTTTAGATAGTGAAACAAGTTTTAGTTTTAATGATGTAAATATCATAGAAGACTATAAATCTATATCATTAAGGATGGAAGCTTTAGATGATTTAGAAGCTGATAATGACTATATAATTTATAATTTAGTTCAAGAGAGAGTTAATAAAGTGTTGTTAGTAAGCCTTAATCCACTTTATTTAAAATCATTATTATCAGCTATCGGTTCTTTAGAGCTTGAAATTATAACACCAGATTTATATTCTCCAAATACTTATTTTGGTTATGGTTTATATATATTTGATTCTTATAATCCAAATGAATTACCTACTGATGGTAGTGTGTGGTTAATTAATATAAAAGATGGGGTAATGCCAGGTTATGGCTTTAGTTATCAAGAAACATTAGATTATGGTAATGTTGGTATTATGCTTGATTTAAATGAGCGTAGTTCAACTTTATTAAATACGTTAAAGGCTGACTTAACTGGTGATACTTTCTATGTTACAAGCTATCAAAAGTATGGATTGTATAATAATTTTACTACTTTATTAAGTTGTGAAGGCAATCCGGTGTTATTTGTTGGTAGCACTAATACAGGTAATAGAGAAGTTGTATTTGCTTTTGATTTGCATAATTCTAATTTACCACTTTCTATGGATTTTATTGTCTTAGTTAATAATTTAATTGACTATTCTTTTCCTAATATTATTGATAATACTAGCTATGTAGCTGGTGACAATTTAACTATTAATGTTTTACCTGGATGTTCAAGTATAGAGGTAATAACTCCTAGTAATTTAAGTTTATATTTAGATACTAGTAGTGCTATAAGTGAATATGTTTTAACAGAAGCAGGTACTTATAATATAAATGTTACGATAGATGGAAGAGTCACTAACTTTAAAATTTATGCTAGTTACCCAAATACAGAAAGTCAAGTTGTAGAAGATTTAGAAATAGCTAATTTGACTTTAACTGGTGAACAAGAAGCTCATTATGGTGATGGTATTTATCAAAGTTTAGTATATTTATTTATTGCCTTAGGAGTAATATTTATATTAGATTGGATGGTGTATTGTTATGAACAATATAAACTTCGCTAATCCTTATTTAATATTAATTTTAATTCCAGTAGCTTTAGCTATTGTCATTCCATTTTTATTTACTTTTAAAAAAGATAATATTGGTATTAGAAATATTATTAGTTTAGTTTTACATTTAGTAATTGCAACTTTAATCATTTTAGTAGTTGCTGGTATGTCTTATAAGACAGCGGTTGATGAAACTAATATTTATGTTTTAGCTGATGTTTCATATTCGGCTGATCGTAATTTAACTACAATTGATAGTTATATTGATGAGTTAGAAAATAAAGCTGATAATAAAACTAAAATTGGGGTTGTTTGTTTTGGAACGGAAACACCTTATGTTTTGACAACTCCGGGTGAAAGAACTAGAAGTGTCAATGAGGCTGTTTCAAGCGAACGTGTTGATAGAAGTGGAACAGATATTGCAGGAGCTTTACGTTATACAGCTAGTTTATTTAATGATAATGTTATAAAAAGAATTATTTTAATTACAGATGGTGATGAAACTAATTCAGGTAATGTCTTAAATGTTGTTAATGAATTAGCTAGTCAAAATGTTTATGTAGATGCGATATATATTGATGATAATTTACCTAGTGATGTTACGGAAGTACAAATAAATGGGGTAAATTATACTTTATCAACTTATCAAAATAAGACAGAAAGTGTTCAAATTACAATTCAATCGAATTTAGAACAAAAAACATCTTATATTGAATTGAAAAAGAATGGTACTACTATAGCGACAAGAGCCCCACAATTAGCTAAAGGAATTAATGTTATAACTATTCCTTTAGATACTAGTGAAGCTGGAACTTTTAATTATGAAGTTAGTATTGATGTTGCTTCTGATAGTTCACCATATAATAATAAATATAGTTTTACCCAAACTGTGACAGAAAATGTAAAAATATTATATTTAGCAAGTAATGATTTAGAAGAAACTAAAGCTAATTTATATTTTAAAAATGATAATACTGAAATTACTTATTTAAATATTAATAATGATTCAATTCCTTATACAATTGAAGAATTATGTTTATATGATGAATATATTTTATCTGATGTTGATGTTACTAAAATTAGAAATAGTCAGCAGTTTATAGCTAACTTAGATTTAATGGTTTCTCGTTATTCAAAAAGCTTGTTGACTTTAGGTGACGCGTATACACAAAATGGTCATGAAGATTATGAATATGATACTTTATCTAATATGCTACCTATTAAATATGGTGATAGTGAACGTGATGGTAAGTTAATTTGTTTACTATTAGATATATCTAAGAGTATGCGGGAATCTTATCATTTAGAAACGGCTAAAGAGGCGGCAAATAAAATAGTTGATTTAGCTTCCGAATCAGATAATATTATGGTTTTAACATTAAGTGGGGAAACGACATTTTTACAAATAAGTACTCCAGTAACAGAAGGTAATAGAGTTACTATAAAAGATAAAATAAATACAGTTGAAGAAAGACAAGGTACTTTAATCGGTTCTAGTTTGAATGAAACATACAATGCGATTGGTGATTTACCATTTTTACAAAAACAAATTTATTTAATCTCAGATGGTAGAAATATGACAGCTGACCCGATTAATGCTATTGAGATAGCTGGAGAAATATATCGTAATACTGGTACTACTATTTCTTGTATTGGAATTGGAGCTGATGATGGTTCAAATTTATTACAAAACATTAGTAATAGTGCAGCTGGTAAATATTATACGGCTAGTGAGGTTAATGATTTAGAAGAGTTATTTGATAATGAGATAGCTAGTGATATTACTGAAACAGTAATTGAAGGTGTTAGAAATGACGTTATCATTAATCGTGATAGTGATTTAAGTTTAAGTAATATTGAAGGCGATATTGAGCAAGTAAGGGGCTTTTATTTAGGAACAGCTAAAAATTCAGCTACGACTGTTTTAGAAACTGTTTATAGTACTAATATTAGAGATTATGATGTCCCACTTTATTCATATTGGCGTTATGGTAATGGCTTAGTAGCAAGCTTTTCTTGCAATATCAATTCAAATTATTGGTTGAGTGAATGGAAAAATGGTTCAAATGGTGAAAAGTTCTTACAAAATTTAGTAGCTTCTAATTTGCCAAGTGAAAGAGAAGAAGTACCGTTAATTGTTGAAATTAATAGCGAAAGTTCAAATTCTTATTTGTATGTATTACCTCCGACTTTAAATCCTAATGCTAAAATTAGTTTAAAGTTAACTACTCCTAGTGGAGAAGTAATAAATAAAGAGTTAGTTTATACGACAACTGATTATGAGACTAATTTTGAGTCTAAAGAAGTAGGAACGTATAAATTAGAAATTAGTTATAGTTTAAATAATGTATCATATGTTAAGGAATATTTATATGATGTTTCTTATACAGAAGAATATAATAGTTTTGCTTATTATGAATTATCTAATTTAAATCATATGGTTAATAATGGTAATAAAGTTTATGAAAATGCTAGTGAAGTAGATATGAGCATTGATGAGACTAAAGCTACTACCTTTACATATGATTTTACAGTTTTATTTATGAGTATTGCGATATGTTTATTTGTAGTTGATATCTTCATTAGAAAAGTGAAGTGGGCAGATATTAAACAAATATTTGCTAGAGGTAAACACTAAGGAGGGCTAGAATGAAAAAAATATTAATGTTATTAAGTGTATTTTTAATTTCTGTTTTAGCTCTTAGTAGTTGTGTAGGTCAAACCCAAGGTCCGATTGACGGTGGCGGTGGTAACGATAATGGCGGTGGTACTACAGATCCAGGTGGTGATAGTGATTTAATTACTTATTCTGTATCTTTATATAGAAATGGGCAATTATGGATTCCTAATATGGAAATTTATGCTATCTTTGTTAATGATAATTCGGTTAGTGAAGCCTTAATTGATGATTTTTATGGTGTTGCTACTTTTAAAGGTGATGGCGATTATAATGTTCATTTAAGTGATGTGCCGGAAGGATATACTTATGACCCTAATTCAAATGTTGTAGACCCACAACATACTGAGCTTATTATTGATTTATATCCAATACTTAGTTATGATTCTGGCGATGGTTCAGGTCCTTATAATCCTAATGCTTATGATATTAGTCGAGTTGGTTATTATAAAGTAGATATTGATTCTATTAATGATAAAAAATATTTTCATTTTTTACCAACTCAATCAGGTGAATATTCAGTTGAATCTATTTGTGATATTTATGCTGATGAGGTAGACCCTATTGGCATTAAATATACAGGGACTGAACAATATATCAATGAAGAATTAGGCAGTGAGGTTTATGAAGATGGTGGAGTTAGTGTTGAATCAGGTTTTACGACAAACTTTAAATTTTCGATAACATTTGATGTTACAGAACTTAATGTAGCACGTGTGTTTGCGATAAGAGCGGAAAGTAAAATTGAATCATATCCGGCTACAATTTATTTTAAGATTCAATATGTTGATGATTATTCAAAAGGGCCTGCATTTAATCCGACAGTAATGGAACCTAAAGAAGCGTCTGAAGATGTTAGAATTAGGGAAACTGGTACTTTCTATCGTTTAATAGATTTAAATGGTGGTAAGCTAGATGTTAGAGGTTATAGATATAACGAAAATGATGGTTTTTGGCATGTTTATGATGAAAATAAATATGCTTCAACAAATGGATATGGTCCTACATTAGTTTGTCCGGTAACTACTACCGTAACTATTCCTGGATTAGGAACTAGTTTTGGTAAAGCTTTAGGGCAAGTTCCAACATTCCTTTGTTTAGTTGGAGAAGATGATGAAAGATTATGTTATGACTATTTCTTATATGGCTCAGGACCGTTGTTTGCTGAAGATGGTTCAAATTTAGAATATCACGGCGAGTATTATGCGAAATATACAACTAATGGTTACGTTTATGTGACTAATGAATTAATGGAATTTTATCAACTATTAGCTAACAATAAAGAGTACTTTAAAGATGGTAATGGTTGGGTTGAAACACAACAAAATGCAAGTGGTGAATATATAACAGCAGGACAAGAAGATCAATGGCTTTTTGCTTGTGGTTATTATGAATAAATTAAAATTTCAACATTTTCCAAAAAATAAGAATAAAAATTAGGTTACACGTTATATACAAAGGAATAATTACGAATTTTATTCAAAGAGTAGTATTTAATTAAAAAATTAACTTGATTTTGTAAAGTTTTAGTTGTATAGTTTAGATAACATTTAATTAAAAGGAGATGTAAGTGTTATGAAAAAAAGAAAGATTCTTTTATCATTTGCCGCATTATTAGGGGCGGCTACAGTTTTAGTGGCTTGTGATGATAATACACAACCATCAGATGATAATGTTGTCAAATATAATATTATTTTTAAAAATGGTGATAATGTATTATCAAGTGAAGAGGTAAAAGAGGGCGACTTCTTTGCGGTACCTGCTATTCCACAAGCAGCCGATGGTTATATGTTTATTGGTTGGGATGCAAACAATGATGGGACAGCAGATAGTATAGGCGCAGCTGCAGCTGATGCTACTTATAGCGCAATCTTTGCCCCAATTCCAGTTGGTACTCATACTGTTACATTTAAAAATGGTGACGAAATTGTTGGTGTTGTTTTATATGATGAAGATGATACTAGCGTTGTAGAACCAGCTGTACCTGCTAAACTTGGTTATTCAGGTAGTTGGGCAAGCTATGAGTTAAATGGTTCAGATATTGAAGTTGAAGCTGTATATACATTAGAACAATATATGGTTTCATTCTATGCTGATGGAGCTTTAATTTCTCAAGTTCCTTACTCAGTTGAAAATTACAATATTACAGCTCCGGTCGTTCCTGCTAAAGAAGGTTATTCAGGTAGTTGGGGAGCTTATAATTTAGCTAATTCAACTGGTGATGTAAGAGTTGATGCTGTTTATGTAGCTAACCCATTAACTATTAATGATTTCTTAGGAATTTATAATAATGGTCAAGAAGTAGTTACTGTTACACCAGATTCAGTTTCTCTTCATTTCTATGATACTAATTTTGGACGTTACATTGATAGAGAATATCTAAATTCAAGTAATCCTGATGCTGAATATTATTATAAAGTAGAGGGAAGCAACTTAAATCTTTATGATTATAACGATAATATAGAAAAGAGTTATGTTTTAGTAGATGGTCAATTAGTAGCTCAAACATCTAAGGTTAGTGTTTCAACTTGGGGTACTTATGAATATAAAGTTGATGGTAGTGTTGTAGCTAGTTTAGTAATAGATGAAGATGGTATTACATATACTAATGGTAATAGTGTTTATTCAACTAGTTATGCTGTAGCAGATGATGGTATTGTTATAGTTGATGGTTCTAATAGTTTAGAATTTAGTTTAAATTCTAATTATAATTATGAATTAAGTGTAACTTCTGGCGAAGAAACTATAGTTCAAGAATTTGTTAAGGTTGTACCACAAAACTATTATGGAACTTATTATTATGCTAATAATTATCCAAATCAAGTTGTTCTTAATGATTCAGTTTTAGACCAAATCAAATTAATTGAAGGTGGTTTTGAATATCAAGGAACTTCATTTATTGTTACTGAGAGTGGCACTTTAAATTATTTAGATTATAGTGGTAAAATAGCAACAGAAAATGTTTATGATGAAAATGGTCAAGTAGTATCAAGCAAACCAGCTGAATATGTAAAATTGACAGTTGGTGATAGTGTACCAGATTCATTTTATGGAACTTACCGTACTTCAACAGGTCTTCTTATGATCATTTCTAGTGATGGAGTAGAAATGTATGGAGAAATCCAAGAGAATGTTAGTTATTCTTATGGTACTGACAGTACAGGAGCTAAGATTGAATTCTTAAATATTAATGGCCAAAGTTTAACTAAGAATGCCAATGGTATAGTTGGCTATCAATTATATTACTTATCTTATCCAGGTGATATTTCATCATTAAGTAAAGATTTACCTGAAGCCTTTGCTGGCTTTGCTGGTTCAATTTTAGAAGATTCTGCTGGTAATATCTTTAAAATTGATGCAGATGGAAATCTAAATTATGAATTAAGTGGTTATGATGGTTCAAGTTATTATTTCTTTGTTAATAATGAACTTCATTTATTTAAATCACAAGCTTATGCTTTAGCTGATGAATTGATATTTAGCGTTGTAGATGGCAAATTAATGTGTGGTGAAGAAGAATTAGTAGAATTCAATGTAGCTCTAGATGATATAGTTGGTACATATTTAAATGGTGATAGCCAAATTGTTGTTAGCGCAGATGGTATTAATTATTTAGGTACTAATTATGCAATAAGTGATATTACTGTTCAAGTTTATAATATAAGCTTTGGCGATGTTACTTTAGTATATAATCCAGATAGCTATTCTTTAGTAGTTAATGATTTAAGTTATTTATATTCACCAACATTATCTTACAATATTCCAAGTGAACTATATGGTTCTTATGATGGTGGCTATGAAACAATTTTAATTGATAAGACAGGTATCTATTTGGTAGTAGATGCAGATAAGACCTATGCTTTAATTTCATCATATGATGCTAATGCTAAGGTATTAGTATTTGAATATGAAGAATGGGTTTCTTTAACTACTAGAACTTTAACTATTAATAGTGATGGTTCATTAACAGATGATTGGGGTAATAGTTTTGTTAAATTACCAGAACAAGTAATTAATGATAGTTGGATTGGTTATTACAGTGCAGAAATTGAAGAGTGGGGCAGCATGAGTCTTTATACTTTAGATATAACTAGTGATTCTATTTTATTTAGTGATGGTATGTCATCATATAGTAGTTATGTTATTTTAAGTGATACTAAATTTAGAATTGGTAATTATGAATTAACATATGATGCTCAAACTCAAAGCTTTAGTATAGTAAGTTATGGTTCAAGTATTGGCACCTTGCCTAAGGTTGAAAAACCAAGTGTTGAAGAACCAGTTGAAGATGCAGCTTTAGACCCTATGTTATATGGCTTATGGTCAGGTTCAGATACATATGGAGAGTATGTTTTAGAGGTTAGTGATGTAGCTATTAGCTTTTCTGATAGTGGCGCTCCTGGTGTAGTATATACATATAGTATTAATTCTTCTACATCATTTAGTGCTACAAATCCAGATGGCATAGCATATTCATTCGTTTATGATGCTGCTGAAGACACAATTACAATGACAATATTTGAAGAAGATGTAATTTTAACTCGTGGTGGACGTTAATAACAAAAAAAGCAATAAAGTAGAGGTGGCATTAAGCCCCTCTCTTATTGCGATATATTATAAAGGTGGTTTAAATGAAAAAAATAATAGGTTCTTTGCTGACAATAATTTTTTTATGTTTATGCTTAGTATCTTGTAATGATAATTCAAATGATAATACCCCTACTTTATATACAGTTACTTTTAATAGCAATGAAGGAAGTGCTGTTTCAACTCAAGAAGTAGAGGCTGGTAGTAAAGTTGCTAAACCAGAAAACCCGACTAAAGATGGATTTACTTTTGTTGGTTGGTTTAGTGATATTGCTTTAACAGATGAATGGTTATTTGATAGTGATGTAGTTAATGAAAATATTACGTTATATGCCAAATGGGAAGGCGAATATACAGGTTATATGGTAACTGTATATAGAGATGGAAATGTTCCTGTAAGTGGCGTTATTGTTCAATGGTGTGATGATAAACTTTGTCATGGTGGGACAACTCAAACTGATGAAAATGGAGAACTTAGATATCCGGCCTTAGCAGACGGAACTTATAATGTTCATTTATTAAGAGGAGTACCAGATGGATATACTTATAATCCAAATATTCAAACTACAGTTGATAATAAACAAATAGTTGTTAATTTAATTAAAATTGATGAAGCTAGTGGTAGTGGGACAATAGATAGTCCTTATGTTGTTTCAACAGGAAATTATGTAAATGGAGTAGAAAAAATAGAAAGTCGCAATTATTATTCTTTTACTCCTACAGAAGCTAAAACATATATAATTGAATCACATGTTATGGCTATTCAAAATAGTAAGCCTTTAGATTTATTATTAGTTTTATATGCTGATGCAGCTTATTCTGAACAATTAAGTGTTCATAATGAGGGTGGCAAAGGCGATAATTTTAAATATGAATTAGTAGTTGAAGAAGCTGATTTAAATAAACCTATTTATTTTGCTATTCAACCTGCTAGAACACAAAATGAACAAACTTTCCCTAATGAATATTATTTTAGTATAACAGTAGCTAATAACTAATAGGAGGTTAATATGCGAAAGACAATATCTTTGTTAGTTTTATTGCTATTATCATTTTCTTTATTAGTTGGCTGTTCAAATAATAGTGCACGTGATGGTTATTGTGTTACTTTTCATTTAAATGGGGCGTTATATCAACAAACAGAAGAAATTAGATATTATTACCCGGCTAAAGAAGGCGGAACTTTAATATTAGCACCTAATGATATTATCTCTACTGAGACTGATAAGATTGTAAAAGAAGGTTATTATATTGAAGGATGGTATTTATCTAATGAATTTAAGCCTGATGAAAAGTGGGACTTTTCAACTGATAGACTAACGGCAGATGGCCTAGATTTATATGCTAATTGGAAACTTGATGCTGTTTATAAATTTGCTGTAGTATCTAATATTGATAATGAAATATTAGGTGAGTATACAGTTAATGAGGGTGAAACGTTTAGTGACTATTTAGGTTATGCTAATGTAGATGGTTATACTTTCCTTGAATTTGTTGATGAATCAGGAAATGTAATAAATGAAGACGAATATGCTCACCCTGGTGGTGATGTAGATACAACTGTAAATATTTATGCGAATTTCTTAGAAGGAAACTATACAATAGTTAAAACAGTTGATGATTTAGCTGATGCGATAAGAAATGAAACAAGTATTTATTTATATAATGATATAGATTGTGATGGTAGAACAATTAATTTTGGCGATTTTAATGGACGTGTTTTATTAGGTAATGGCTATACAATATCTAATTTTGCTTATGATGATAATTTATCTACAGCAGTAGATAAAGTTAAAAATATTAGTTTATTTACTAATGTTAGTGGTGCTGTTATTAGAGATGTTAAATTTATAAATGGTGAAATTAGTTATTCTAATTTTAGACAAGTTGAAGAAATAAATATATTACCTTTAGCAGTTAATATTAATAATTCTACTATAAGTAATATTCAAATAACTTATAGTTTAGAAGTAAGAGGTAATGATGCTATTAGTAAGACAAATGAATATGAAAACCCTTATTTAAATGTTTCTAACACAACTATAGAAAACATAGTAGTTAATAAATTAAATGATGTGAGGTAGGAAAACGATGAAAAAATTATTACAATCATTAGCTTTAGCCCCTTTAGCTGTAATAGCTTTAGCCGGTTGTACAGATGAAACAAAAGATAATAATAGTACATCACAAGTTAATGAAAACACACCACTAATTTTTTCTAGTGAAGAGGTAGATGGTGTATTTAATCCTTTTTATGCTACATCTGGTCCTGATAGTACAATAGCTGGAATGACTCAGTTATCTTTAATTACAAATGATAAAGAAGGTCAACCTGTTTGTGGAGAAGATGAAGCAGTAGCCGCTTTAGATTATGAAATTGTAACTAGTGGTTCTGGAAATAATCAAAAAACAACATATTATTTTGTTTTAAAGAATGATGTTAAATATTCTAACGGTTCTTCTTTAACAATTAGAGATGTGTTATTTAACTTATATGTTTATTTAGATCCTAACTACACTGGTTCTACAACTATTTATTCTACAGATATTGTAGGTTTACAAGCTTATAGAACTCAAAGTGCTGATGAAAATGAACAAGAAGATTTCAAAAAGAGATTTGAAGATAATGCCCAAAATAGAATTGAGGCTTTATCACAAGCTTATTATGAAATAACTGAGTCTTATACAGCACCTAATTTCACAGTTGAAGAATTTAGAGATTTATTAGCTGTATGTAGTTATGCTAGTGATGATTTACTTGCTGATTATGATAAGGCTGTTGAATTGTTCAAAGAAGAATTAGAAACAGATTATACTAATTCAACTAATAGTTATGAAGATTTTACTTTAGAAAGTGAAGATGGAACAGTTTATCGCCCGTTTACTACTGATGTCGAAATGTTCTTTTATAATGAAGGATATATTCAATTTGATAAGAATGCTGATCACGGAAAAGGAGAAATTACCTTTACATTTGGCGATTTAGAAGAAGCTAAAGAGTTTACTCGTGATGAAGCTATTAATGCTGTTTATAATGATATAATGCCAAATTCATTAGATGAGGTTATTCAATATTGGGCGACAGCTACTGAGTTATTTACTTATTTAACTAATATTGAAATGGAAGAATATTTTGCTGGATTAGACACTGATTTAGAATTCCCTAATATTTCTGGTATTAAATTTGCTAATCAAAATGAAATGGTTAGAGTAAATGGCGTTGAATATGATAAAGTAGTTTATCAAGAAGATGGAATTACTCCACAAGAAAATTATAATGAAGTATTATCTATTGAAATTAATGGAGTAGACCCAAAAGCTATTTGGAACTTTGCTTTCCCGATTGCTCCGATGTATTATTATTCTTCTAGTAATTATAACGGTAAAGATTATATAAGTTCTTTTGATTTTGAATCTAATTTTGGTGTTCAATATGGTTCAACATCATTCCAAGAAGATGTAATAAAAGATCCTAATAAAATTGGTGTACCAGTTGGAGCTGGAGCTTATATGGCTAGTAAGGCTGATGGTGGTACTGATAATGTTACGGCTGGTGACTTCTTAGAAAATAATGTTATTTATTTTGAAAGAAATCCATATTTTGTTATGGGTAAGCCAATTATTAACAAAATACGTTATACAGTAGTTCCTACTACACAAATGATTAATTCACTTGAAACTAGTACAATTGATTATGTTACACCTAACTCTACTAATGATAATAAAAATGAATTAGAAAGATTAAAAAGTGAAGGTCAAAGTATTAACTACAAGACAGTTCAAAGTTTAGGTTATGGTTATATTGGAATTAATGCAAGTTATGTTCCGACACTTGAAGTAAGACAAGCTATAATGCATGCTATTAACACAAACTTAACAGTTAACTATTATGGTGGTAGTGCTAAACCAATTTATCGTGGTATGTCTTTATCTAGTTGGGCTTATCCAACAGGGGCTACGGCTTATTACCCTTATATTGGTGGTAGAATACCTGAAGATTTATCTCATGTTTATCCATATTATCGTGAATTTGTTGAAGCTAAAGGTAAGAGTGCAGGTCAAACTTTCACAGAGGCTGAACAAATTGAATTTATTACAAGTTTAGTTGAAAGTGCTGGATACACTTTAGGTGGCGATGGTGTTTATCGTGATAACAATAATAATGTTTTAAGATATACATTTACAATTGCTGGTAGTGAGACTGATCACCCTGCATTTAGTGCCTTCAATCAAGCGGCAGAATTCTTAAATAAATGTGGCTTTGATGTTGAAGCTCGTAATGATGCTCAAGCTTTAATTAAACTTAATAGTGGAAATCTAGCTGTTTGGGCAGCTGCTTGGAGTAGTACAATTGATCCGGATATGTATCAAGTATATCATAAAGATTCTACGGCAGGTTCAGTTAAAAACTGGGGATATCCGGCTATTATTGCTAATACTGGTGAAAGATATCAAAGAGAATTAGATATTTTAAATGAATTATCTGAAAAAATTGAGGCAGCAAGAGAAACTGTAAATCAAAATGAAAGAGCAGCTATTTATTCTGAAGCATTAGATTTAGTAATGGAATTAGCTGTTGAACTTCCTTGTTATCAACGTGATGATTTGTTTGCTTATAATACAGCTAAATTAGATGAATCGTCATTATTATCTGATAGTGAAGTATCTTCATTTATTAGTTACACAAGTAAAATGTGGGAAATTAGACTTAATGAAGAACAATAAGAGAGACTAAGAGGTCTCTCTTATTAGATAAATATGGAGGGATAATAGATGTTAAAATATATTATCAAAAGATTATTAGTATCTATTGTTGTACTATTAGGTGTGTCAATTTTACTATATGTATTAGTTAGAATGATGCCTACTGATTATATAGATAATAAATATCGAGAACAATTATTGACTGGTACTATTAAACAAGAAGATGTAGATGCTTTTAAAAAACTATATGGTTTAGATGATAATAGTTTCTTAGGTATTATTAAAGGTTATGGCGGTTGGTTAAGTAATGTTTTACAAGGAGAATTAGGACGTTCTTTTAAATACGAAAAACCGGTAGCTGATGTTATAGCTGCAAATATGTGGACATCATTTTCTATTGCATTAGTAGCTACTATCTTACAATTTATCATAGCTATTCCGCTAGGTATTTCAAGTGCTACGCATCAATATTCTGTCCGTGATTATACAGTTACTGTTTTGACGATGATTGGTATTTCGTTACCGACATACTTTCTAGCAGCTATTGTCATAAAGGTTTTTGCTGTTGATTTAGGCTGGTTTCCTAATAGTGGTTTAGTTGACCCTAGTGCAACCTATCCGGCTACCTTTGCAGGGTGGTTAGCGGAATTAGGCGATAAAATTCACCATTTAGTCTTACCGATATTTGTATCAGTTATTTTATCAATTGGTGGTTTAATGCGATATACTAGAACTAATATGTTAGAAGTATTAAACGCTGATTATATTAGAACAGCAAGAGCTAAGGGTTTATCTGAAAAGAAAGTTATTTATAAACATGCATTTAGGAATACATTAATACCATTAGTTACTATTTTAGCCGGTATTTTACCATCTTTATTTGGTGGTATGATGATAACAGAACAAGTTTTTGGAATAAATGGTATAGGTAGATTAGCTTATAATGCCTTATTAGAAGGTGATTTGCCTTTTGTTATGGGATATAATATGTTTTTAGCCGTGTTGACAGTTATAGGTACATTATTATCAGATTTAATGTATTCAATTGTTGACCCTAGAGTTAATTTAAGTAAGTAGGTGAGTTTATGAGTGAAGAGTTATTAGAAGAAGAAACAAAAGTTGAAGAAGAACTAGAAACAGAAAGACAAGAAGAAGTTCACTATAAACAAATGAGCCCTATCAAATTAGTATTAAGAAGATTCTTTAGGTCAAGGCTATCTATTGTTGGTTTAGTAATAATCGTTTTATTGTTTTTATTTAGTTTCGTCGGACCTTTAATTTATACAACTTGGGGAGAAACTACAGTTGATTATACACCTAAAATTGAAGTGATTGAAAAATCTTATCAAGTTGAAGTTGAAGGTGAAATGATTACGGTTTATGAACAGGTTGATATAATTAAGGAAATCAATTCTAAAGCTAGTCCTAGCTTACAACATTTTTTAGGCACTGATAATTATGGTATGGATATATTTGCTAGATTGATGTATGGCGGTAGAATTTCCTTATCAATCGGTTTTATTGTTGTAATATTAGAGACGATAGTAGGAATCATTATTGGCGGATTAGCTGGCTATTTTGGCAAATGGGTAGATCAAGTTTTAATGCGAATTGTTGATGTTTTTAACTGTATTCCGACACTTCCTATTTTACTTATAGCTTCAGCAGTTTTAGATGGTAGAAATGTAGACCCATCTTTAAGAATATATTATTTGATGATAATTATAACAGTCTTTGGTTGGGCTGGGACAGCGCGGCTAGTTAGAGGCCAAATATTAAGTTTAAGAGAACAAGAATATATTACGGCTACTGAAGTTATGGGGCTTCCGGTTTGGCGTAAAATATTTAAACATTTAATTCCTAATGTTATGCCTCAATTAATTGTATCAATGACTTTAGGTTTAGGCAGTGTTATTTTATATGAATCAACTTTAAGCTTTCTAGGCTTAGGTGTTCAATTACCATATGCCGCTTGGGGTACTATGATATCAGCTTCTAATGACCCAGTTGTTTTAGCTAATTATCCATTCATTTGGTTACCTGCTGGTTTTATGATCGTTTTAGCTGTTTTAGGGTTTAACTTTGTTGGTGATGGTCTTAGAGATGCCATGGACCCAAAATCTAAGAAGTAGGTGATTTTAATGAAGAAAAAGAATAAAGGAAATTATCTAACTCTTAGAGAAAGTAGACAAATAATAAAGCATAATATTAAACAAATGAAATATTATGAAAAACTAAAAAAAGCTAATAAATCTGTTGTTGATTATACTATTAAGATGCATGATCCTAATAATATAATTGAAATAGATAACTTACATACTGTTTTCTTTACTGATAATGGAACAGTAAATTCAGTAAATGGTGTATCTTTTAATATTCCTAAAAATAAAGTTGTCGGAGTGGTTGGAGAATCTGGTTGTGGAAAAAGTGTTACTTCTTTATCTATAATGCAATTAGTTCAATCTCCTCAAGGTCAAGTGATAGAAGGGGAAATTAGATATAATACTGATGATTTAGGATTTGATGAAAATAATAACAAATTAGGTTATGATATTGCTAAAATGCCAACTCATGATATGTATAAAATAAGAGGTAAGGATATAACAATGATTTTTCAAGAGCCTATGACCTCTTTAAACCCAATCTTTACAATTGGCTATCAGTTAGATGAAGTAATGTTTAATCATGCTCCTGATATGACTAAAGAAGATGTAAAAAAACATAGTTTAGAAATGCTTGTAAAAGTTGGTATTTCTATGCCAGAAAGAGTCTATAAATCATATCCTCATGAATTATCTGGTGGTATGCGTCAAAGAGTCATGATAGCAATGGCATTAGCCGGTAAGCCACGTTTAATTATAGCTGATGAACCGACAACAGCTTTAGATGTTACAATTCAAGCACAAATACTAGATTTATTAAAAAGTATTCAAAAAGACATTGAATGTTCAATTATGTTGATTACTCATGATTTAGGTGTTATTGCTGAAATGGCTGATGAAGTAATTGTTATGTACGCCGGTAAAGTTATTGAACGCGGAACAGTTAGAGATATTTTTAATAATCCGAAACATCCTTATACAATCGGTTTACAAAAATCTAAGCCTTTAATTAATACTAATGTTAATGAACCTTTATATTCAATACCAGGTCAAGTGCCTAACCCTATAAATATGCCAAATCATTGTTATTTTAAATCACGTTGTAACAAATGTATGGCTAAATGTAATAGTGTTTATCCACAAGAATATAAAATAAGTGATACGCACTATGTTTCATGTTATTTATATGATAAGGAGGGAAAATAATGGAAGGTAAACGTATACTTGAAGTAAAAGATATTAAACTATATTTTCCCATTCAAAAAAATATCTTTGGTAAAGTGAAACAAAATTTAAAGGCAGTTGATGGTATTAGTTTTAATTTAGATGAGGGTGAAACGATTGGTATTGTTGGTGAATCTGGTTGTGGTAAAACAACACTAGGTAGAACAATTTTACAATTATATAAACCTACAGCTGGTAAAGCTTTATATTTTGGTAGAGATGTTAAAGACTTTTTACCTAAATATTATGTAGATACAATAAAAAAAGTCACTTTAAATAAAACAATTAAAGATGTTTTATATAAAGATGCTGAAATTATAAAAATAGGAGATAAAGAATATTTTTCTAATGATTGTTCTGTATTAGGCGGCTTGTTATTATCTGATGACTTAAATGCTATAAAAAAGGCGTTGTTAAAGCAAATTAGTTTATATAAGACTATTAAAAAAATGGAAGTTAAACTTATAGATTTAAGTTATAAAGAACAGAAAGAAGAACAAATTGCAAAGATTAAAACAAAATTAGATAATAATAAAAAAGAATATGAATTAGTTTTAGATTCTATAAATAAAGTTAAAGAAGAAATAAAAAGTAAACAAGAAGATTTATTTAATGAATTAGAATCTAAAAAAGAAAATGGAATTAATTTAGCAAAATTAAAAGCTAAAGAAATGCGAAAGCTAAGAGTAGATATTCAACTAGTTTTCCAAGACCCTTATTCATCTTTACCACCTAGAATGACCATAGGTAGTATTATATCTGAAGCTGTAAAAGTACATCATATTGTTCCGAAAAACGAAGTTTATGATTATGTCATTGGCATAATGAAACAATGTGGTCTTCAAGAACAATTTTATGAGCGATATCCACATGAATTTTCAGGTGGACAAAGACAAAGAATATGTATAGCTAGAGCTTTAGCGGTTAAACCTAAACTTATTGTTTGTGATGAACCTGTTAGCGCACTAGATGTTTCAATTCAAGCTCAAATAATTAACTTGCTTAAAAAATTGCAAAAAGATTTAGGGTTGACTTACATATTTATTTCACATGATTTATCAGTTGTAAAATATATAACTAATAAGATATTAGTTATGTATTTAGGTAATTTAATGGAATATGCGGCAACAGAAGAATTATTTAAAAATCCTAAGCATCCATATACTAAGGCATTATTTTCAGCTGTTCCTAATCCGGACCCGGATGCTAAAATGAATAGGATAATTTTAAGTGGCGATATTCCATCACCAGCTAATCCACCTAAAGGGTGTAAATTTCATACTCGGTGTAAAGAGGCTATGACACTATGTGAGTTTTTAGAGCCTAAACACATTAAAATTAATGAAAAACATGTAGCATGTTGTCATTTATGTGATGAAGAAATTTTAAAACAAAGAAAAGAATTAGAAGAAAAATATGAAGAAGAACAAGCTAAATTAGTTAGCGAAGAAAGTAGTATGATAGAGGATGAAAAAGCAAAAGAGTAAATATATAGATGATGGTCATACCATATATAGTATGGATGGCCTTAATAAGGAAAGGAAAGAAAAATTATCAGTTACAAAAAAAGAAAAACACGCTATTATTAAGGCGGCTTTTACTGTTTATTTTCCACGCCTTTTATTGATTCTTTTAGCTTTTTCTATTACTTGTCTATTATTATATTTTTGGCTTAAATAGGAGGATATAATGAGAGTTTTTATTAAAAGATTAATGACATTATTAGGAGCTTCTTTAATTTTAGCTTGTCAGGCTTGTGTTAGCTCTAATACAGATAGTGTTTCTACAGTTGATAATAATTTACCATTATTATTAACTGATGCTGAAGTATCACAAGAATCTCGTTTAAATATGATGAAGGCAGAAGCTATCAAAGAAAATAATGGTTATCTAGATAGTGATGAAATATCAGTAATTATTGAATTAGATAGCAATTCATTAATTGATGAATACAATGCTAATTATGCTGATAAATATCAAAATGTGATTGATTATATAAACAGCAATGAAGGCTTAAATAAAGCTAAGAAGTTAAAACAAGAACAAAATGCTTTAATTTCTAAATTAGAGAGTAATGGATATGTTGAGACAGTTTTATATCAATATAATACTATTTTAAATGGTATTGCAATTAAAACAACATATGGTAATTTAAGTAACATTGGAGAAATTGATCATGTATTAAACACTTATATGTCTGAAACATATAATTTACCGCAATCTACAGCGGTTTCTAGTGATGCGGTTACTAATGTAGTTGATGTGTATGATACGGGTATCTTTGATTCTTCAAGTGTACAATATAATGGTGAAGGTACAGCAGTTGCTATATTAGATAGTGGTTTTGATATATCTCATGAAGTATTTCAAAATAGTAATCCAACTAACCCGGCTATTGTAAAAGAAGATGTTGCTAGTATATTAGAAGATACAGTAGCTTATGAACATACAAAAGATTTAATTGTTGATGATGTTTATAAAAATGTTAAGGTACCTTTTGCATATGATTATGCTGATTTTGATTTTGATGTTGAACCAACACTATCAACTCATGGAACACACGTAGCTGGAATTATTGGTGGAAAGTATGATGGGGCTATTGAAACTAATGATGGTTCGACATATGATAATTTTACTGGTGTTGCTACACATACTCAATTAGTATTAATGAAGGTTTTCTCTGATTTAAGTGAAGGTGCTGATACGGAAGATTTATTAGCTGGATTAGAGGATGCGGTTTTACTTGGAGTAGATGCTATTAATATGTCACTTGGTACATCTTGTGGTTTTTCTAGAGAATATGATAATCAAGTGTTAAATAGCATTTATAATTCAATTAACAATTCAGGAATTAGTTTAATAGTGGCAGCTAGTAATAGTTATAGTTCTGGTTTTGGTGGTGAAGAATCAAATACAAATAAAGTTACAAATCCAGAATCATCAACTGTTGGTTCACCATCTACTTATTATGGGGCTTTATCAGTAGCTTCAATAAGTGGCACTAAATCTAATTATATAGTAGGCCCAGATAACTTTATTTTCTTCTATGAAGAATCAAGTTCAAATGCCACAGGAATTTATTATAATAATTTTTATGATGATTTAGGTATAACTAGTACAACAAATACAGAAATAGAATATGTAACAGTTCCTGGTTATGGTTTAAGAAGTAATTATCAGAATATAAATGTAGAGGGTAAAATAGCTTTAGTAAAAAGAGGAGATAACACATTTGAAGAAAAATGCGCTATTGCTGAAGATGAAGGAGCTATTGGAATTATTATTTATAACAATGTTCCAGGCGATATAACTATGTCGACTGGTAAAGTTACTGATTTTCCAGCTATTTCAGTAACTAAAGATGTTGGTGATGTTTTAGCGCAAAATAGAACAGGCATTTTAACATTTAATGATAAATATGAAGCTGGTCCTTTTATGTCAGATTTTTCAAGTTGGGGTCCGACTTCTGATTTAAAATTAAAACCAGAAATTACAGCTCATGGTGGTAACATTGTATCTGCTGTACCTGGTGGTGGATATGACAAGATGAGTGGGACTTCTATGGCATGTCCTAATATGTGTGGTATTGTCGTTTTAATTAGACAATATTTAAAAGAAAAATATCCAGATTATTCTTCTAAACAAATATCTGATTTAGCATATCAATTATTAATGTCAACAGCTACAATAGCTTTAAATGAAGAAGGAAATCCTTATTCTCCACGTAAACAAGGGGCTGGTCTAGCTAGTCTTTTAAATGCTACAACGACTAATGCTTATATATCAGTTACTGATACAGCATATGAAGGTGTTGAAACAGGAAATAGAGCTAAACTAGAACTTGGTGATGATAAAAATAGAACAGGCGTTTATAAAATGACCTTTAACATTACTAATATTTCTTCTGAAAGTTTAGTATATGATTTATCGGTAGCTGGTATGACAGAATCAGTTTCAACAAGTGATAATGATTATGTTGCTGAAAAAGCCTATATGTTAAATGGTTCTTTAGATATTAATAGTGTTACTAATGGAAGTGTAAGTGGTAGAAGTATTACTGTTAAACCAAATTCAACGGCAGTTGTTACTATTACATATAGTCTAACAGATATAGATAAAGATTATATAGAAAGTTCTTTCCCACATGGAATGTATGTAGAGGGGTTTGTAAAATTAGAACCAGCAAGTGATAATAATGATATTCCTCTAAATGTGCCTTTTTTAGCTTTTTATGGCGATTGGACAGAAGCACCTATTTTTGATAAAACATTTTATGAAGTAGAGTCAGAAGCATATGATAATTCTATTGATGAGGAAGATAAATTAAAAGCTGATTATTATGCAACAGTACCATTTGGAACATATTATGATAGTTATGTTATATCTTTAGGTACATATGTATATGAAATGGATTTATCACAATATACACAAATCCCAGCACGAGAAGATCATATTGTCATTTCAAGTAATACAGGAACTATAAATGGAATCAATGGTATTTATACTGGTTTATTACGTAATGTAATGAAAATGGATTATACTATTGTTGATACAGTTACTGGTGAAGTAATTTATGAGTTTAGTGATTATAACTGTAATAAAGCTTTTTCTAATAGTGGAGCAGGTCAGGTTCCGTATTTTGAAAGATTAGAAATAGACCCTATAGACCTTAATTTAGTGAATAATAGAGAATATGAATTTAAGATGCAAGCATATTTAGATTATGGTGATGGTGGCGTAAGTAGTAATGTTAGAAATAACTATAGTTTTAATTTTACTTTAGATGATGAAGCTCCAATCATTTTAGGCGCTGAATATGAAAAAGTTTATGATAAGACTTTAAAAGAAGATAGATATTATGTCACTTTAACAGTTTCCGATAATCAATATGTTCAATCTGTAACTCCAATTTTATTTACTGAAGATGGTTCAAGTTATACAACTTTATCACAATATCCATATCCTGTATATGGGGATAAAGGGGAAAAGACAACTGTTAGATTTGAAATTACTGATTATTTAGAAAGTATTTATTTTGATGAAGTATCTACTAATACTTTAGCTTTTGTTATTGATGATTACGCTTTAAATTCAAATATTTATTTATGTTCTTTACCAGGAACAAAAGGTAATTTAAAGTTTACTTCAGATGGCACTCAAGATGGTGCAAGTAAAACACAACAAATAATTAAAGCTGGGGAAATTCTAGATTTAACAGAATATTTAACATCAACAGATGCACAAATTGCAGTTGGTAAAGATTATTTAGATTATTTAGAATGGACTTCATCAAATCCAGAAGTTGCAATTGTTGATAAAGGTGAAGTTATTGGCTTGAAGGCTGGAACGGCAACAATTACAGTGTCTAATCCAAGCTTTAATGTTGAAAGTGCAAGTATTACAATTAGAGTTAATGGAACAAGTAATCAAGCATTAGATGATGCTAAATTAGAAAGTATTAACTTTATCTATTTTGATGTCATTAAAGGACATCCAGCTGCCGGAGAGGCCAATGTTTTAGGTAATGAGGTAAATAGAACGTTAATTTCATCGTTACCTAAGAATAATGTAGGGGCAGCTGTAGTTTCAATTTATCCTGGTGAACAAATACAATTAGCTTATAATATTGAACCATGGTATTTACCAAGCGATAGATATGAAGTTACGTATTCTAGTACTAATGAAAGAGTTGCTACGGTAACTCAAGATGGTGTTGTTTCATCTCTTAGTGAAGGTACAACAACAATAAGATTAAGTATTAGTGTAGATGGTAAACAATCTAATATGATGGCCCTATTGTCTGTTAATGTTAAGGATCCTTTTGTGATTGAAAACAGAGTATTGAATTATTATAAAGGTGTTGGTGGAGATATTGTTATACCAGATGATGAAGGTTTAATGGAAATTGCTCCATACGCTTTTGCTCTTTATAATATTGATTATAATGTTCCAGTTACAGAAGATGATTTAGATGCTAATAAAGTTCCACAAATAAATGAAACAATAACATCAGTTGTTATTCCTGAAGGAGTAACTACAATTGGTAAAATGGCCTTTGCTAATTTAGTTAATTTAGAAAAAGTTGTTTTACCTTCTACAGTAACAACAATTGAAGCTATGGCATTTTATAATTGTCCAAAATTAAAAGAAATTAATTTAGAAAATGTTACTACAATTGAATATGAGGCCTTTAAAAATTGTAGTAGTTTAACTACAGTTGATTTAAGCGAAGTTTATTCAATTTCTTATAATGTATTTGAGAATTGTACAAGTTTAAATAATGTGAATATATCAACTTTAAGAAGTAGTGGTAAAGAAATATTTAAAGGTTGTACAAGTTTAACAAATATTACTATGAGTCCTAATACTAAATTAGCTAGTGGTATGTTTAATGGTTCTGGTTTAGTATCTATTAGTTTAGGACAAAACATAATTCCTGAAAATTGTTTTATTAATTGTAGCTCTTTAACTAGTGTTACATTTGAAAATGATTTAGTTTATATTGGTACGAGTGCTTTTGAAAATACTAATTTAAATAGCATTACATTTAATGGAGAAGTAGAATATATTTATAATAGAGCTTTTGCAAATAACAAAAACTTAGAAAATCTAGTTTTACCAAATTCTAGTTTTACTTTAGGTGATGAAGTATTTGCTGGTTCAACTAAATTAACTAGTTTAACATTTAATGAGTTGACAGAGATTGTTAGCCTAGGAATTGATACTTTTGCTGAAACTAATTTAAATAGTTTTATTGTATCAGGTAGTGCATATTATCAAACTGATGCAGAAAATAATGCTGTTTTATATAATAAGGATTTAAGTGAGATTATTTTAATAGCTAAAGAAGCTAATTTAGGTGATTTTACAATACCAAATACAGTAACTAAAATAGCTCAAGGTGCTTTTGCTAATAACGAAACTATAACATCAGTTACAATTACAAATCCTAACACAATAATTGGGGAAAATGCTTTTAGTAATTGTATTAATTTAACAACTATTAATTTACCTGATACAGTTGGTATTAAAATATTAGATCATGCTTTTTATGCTAATACTAAATTAATAACTGTTAACAATTTAGATAAGGCAATTGAAATTGGTGATTATGCTTTTTATAACACTGCTTTAAAAGATGTAAATATTAATGCAAGTTTAGGTAATTATAGTTTTGCTAGTACAACATTAGAAAAAGTTACTTTAGGTGATAATATTACTATTAGTCCTTATGCATTTAGTTCTAATTATAGTTTAACTGAAGTTGTTTTAGGTAATAATAACACGATTGGTGATTATGCTTTTGCTTATAATAACCGTTTAGCTAACATTAATTTAGAAAATGCGGTCAACAAAATAGGCAATTATGCATTCTATCAAAATACGTCTTTATCTAAGGCTAATTTAATAAATGCTATTGAAATAGGAGATTATGCTTTTGCAGAATGTCGTAATTTAATAGATGTTAATTTAGAAACTATTGAAGTAATTGGTTCTTATGCATTTTCTAAAGTTGATAGTAAAGCAACAGCCCCTATTTTTACCTCAATTACATTAGGTGCAAGTTTAAAAGAGATTAAAGCAGGAGCATTTAGTGAAGCTAACAAATTAGAAAGTATTACTTTACCAGAAGGATTAACATCTTTAGGTTCATCTGCTTTTGCTAATTGTCAAGCTTTAACTACAGTTGTTTTACCTACAACATTAAATTATATAGCGGAAAATGCTTTTAGTAATTGTTCTAAATTAGCTAATATTAATTTAGAAAATATTATTACAATAGCTGATGGAGCATTTATTAACGATACTAATTTAACTAATGTTAATTTAGCAAAAACAACTACTATTAATTATGGAGCTTTTGCTAATACTAATTTAACTAATATCAATAATGCTAATTTAGTAAATTATATAGGTGATTATGCTTTCCAAGGTACGGATATGACTAGTATCAGTTTACCAAATTTAAGTTATATAGGTTCTGCTGCTTTTAGTAATTGCCTAAATTTAACATCATTTACGATATCAAATAAATTGACTCATATTGGTCACAACGTCTTCTTTGGTTCAACTAGATTAGAAACATTTAATTATGATGATAACGGAACATTAAAGAGGGACGGAGAAGTTAATGATTATGTTCGTTTATCTAATGGAGTATTATATACTTATTTAGAAAATGGTTCTTTAGCTTTAAGTCAAGTTCCGGCTGCTTTAAATGTTGAAACATTACAAGTATTAGATAATACTAAAGTTATAGAACCTTATGCAGGCAATATGAATAAGAATATTGTCAATCTTGTATTCCCTGATACATTAGAAGTTATCTCTAATTTTGCTTTCTATGATTATGATAAGTTAGAAACTGTCGAATTTAGAACATTTACAGCTCCTAAATTAGAAAGTTATATAATTGAAGATGGTGAAATAGAAATAGGTGATCCAGGCTATGAATTATTTAATTATGCTTATCATTTATTTACTAATCCATATCCATATTATCAATTTGTTGACCGGGTAGGAACAATAAATAATCTAACATTGATTTTACCAGCTAATGAAGGATTAATTGGTTATGATACATTAATTTATGAAGGCTATTTTGGTGATATTAGTGAAGCTATAAGAAGTGATTATGAAGCTAAAGATAATAATACTCTTGCCTTCTTAGGAATAATTGATCAAATTCCTAGTGTAGATAGTGTATCAGTAGATGATGAAGAATTAATTACAAATGCGGTAACTATCTTAAATGCTTTAACTCAAGATTTGACTAAATTTGGCTATACAGCTGATGAAGTTACTTCTATGAAGAATAAGATAGAAGATGCAAGATACAAACTATATGAATTATTAAGAAATCAAGGTAGTAGTGCTGTTAGAAATGTTCAAAGTTCATTAGATAATTTAGATACAACATTTAAATTAAGTGATTTGAATAAATTGAAAGATATAGCTAGTCAAATGAATAGTTTATCTCGTGATGAAAGAAATATTCTTGATTTAAGAAAATACAATCAATTAGTAGCTTCATATAATGAATATTTAGCAATGATTGAAGCTGATGCTGAAGTTGTTGATAATATTACAACTAATGGTTTCGATTATAGTGCTGTAGTAGCTTTAGTTGCTCAAACTAGTATGCTTGGTATTTCATTAGCTTTATTATTTAAAGGTTTACTTTAGGAGGAAAATAAAATGAGAAGAATTTTATTATCATTGATATCTTTAATTTTATTGTTCACTTTTACTAGTTGTAGTGGTAATAGAAATAATGAATTAACTCCAGAAGAGACTTTTAATAATTTAATAACAAATATTAATACGAATTTAGTTAATTGTACTAATATATCATATGATTCTACTATTAAATCTGGTGATGTCTTATTAAAAGAGATAGAAAAAGATGTTATGATTGTTAAAAATAGTGACGGAACAGTTAGTTTGACTATTAACACAACAAATAAAACATTAGGTAGTAATTTTGATTTAGTTGAACAAATTCTAACAGATTATATCGATGGTCAATTACCAGAAACTTTATTTAATTATAGTTTTAATTATAATGCCTTTAGTTCTATAAGTATGGAAAATAATAGTATTACTGGAGTAATTAAAAGTAGTGAAGTAAGTAATGTTTTAAAGACAACTGTTAATAATAGTTCAGATTTAAATGTTACAATAAATTATAGCGAAGATAAGATAACTTATTATCATTTTAGTTATACTAGTTCAAATGGTAATTCCATTGAAATAGAAGCAAATTATAGTTATTAAAAAAATGGTGTTTGTTCATGTTATATATGAAACAAACACCATTTTTTAGTGTATTATGATTTTAAATATACATATTTATTCCCTTTTTTCATAGCATAATAATCATAAATAATTGAAAGTAACGATAATATTAGTTTAATTATTGAACATATAATTGGCCAATTTTCGTTAAAAAAAGCCATAGGAAACATAGCGAAAAAAGAGAAAAACATTGAAGCTAAAAGTATTAATTCAATTACTATATGAATGGCAAAATTACCATGATATGTATTTAATAAAAATAAAGTTAGTAGAACAAAAATATATAAAATAGTTACTATTCTAGACTTAATTAATATATTTTTAATAGGTGATAATAGTAATGAAAGTGCTAATATAAGGTAACTTAAATATAATGTTATAAGACTTCCCCATAATTTCATTATAATGTTTTTGCTAATAATATTTAGAAAAAAGATGATTTTGCATATTAAAATCATCTTTTAAAATTAATAATTATTTTTTATATGTTTTATAAATAAGGTTAAATATTTACGCCAAGATATTTCATCATGTTCCCCTAATAAATCTATGTATAATTTAGCGGAAATATGATGTTTTTTTAATAGATAATAATACCATTGACTACTTTCTAAATAATCATTTGAATTGTATTTGTCATCAGAAAACTCGTGTCCTCCACAAGCAATAAAATTAAAGGTTTCGTTTGGTTTTATTAAATTATTTATAGATTCATAGTCAAGGAAAAAAGCGTTTGAGAATAAAGCAATAGCTTTAAAATGTTCACTAATTGTAATAGCAGTTAAACAAGCTAAAGAAGAAGATATTAAAAATCTTTTAGTTATTTTTAATCCTTTTTCGCAAGTAGGAATGATTATGTTGCTAAAGTCTTTTTTAAAAGCTTCATAAAAAGTTAAATCATTATTGTAGTCTTTTAAAATAAACGGAGTATACATACTAAATCTCGCTATATCATTAGGACTATAAATAGCTATAGCTATATATGGTTTTCCTAATTTATTTAGAACTTTTTTAGCTTTAAGACTTTTATGATAGGTTGCAAATTTATCACTAAAGGCATTTTGGCCATCTAAAAAATAGAAAGCATATTTAATGTTTTTGTTTTTTAGATGAGTTTTTATATCAATTTGGTATGTATAATCTTTATAACTAGATTTTAAGTTCATCAGTTAAGTTTATTTTGTTCTATTACTTTATCTTTTAAGTAAGCCGGAACTTCCTCATAATCTAAGAATTCACGGTTAAAATAAGCATTAGATTGAGTAATAGCTTTTAGTTCTTGAGCATAATTTAAAATTTCAGCTTCTGGGACGGTAGCTACAATTTCTTGATTACCATTACCTTGATCATTCATTTCAATTACTTTAGCTCGTTTTTGATTTAAGTCAGATAAAACATCACCTAAATATTGGTTAGCTACATTTACTTTAATTTTATAAATAGGTTCTAGAATGATAGGAGAAGCTTTCATATAAGCATCTTTAAAGGCTAGAATGGCTGCCATTTTGAAGGCCATTTCGTTAGAATCGACAGAATGGTATTTACCATCTAATAAAGTTGCTTTAACATTAATTACAGGGAAGCCAGCTAGTAGACCTTGTTGCATCGCTTCAAGGAAACCTTTTTCAACAGCAGGGAAGTAGTTTTTAGGAACAGCCCCACCAAAGACTTCTTCAGTGAACTCGGTTTTATCAGCAGGTCCAAATTTCATTTGAACAATACCATAATACCCTGCCCCACCAGATTGTTTTACATATCTACCATCACCAATAGCTTCTTTAGTGATTGTTTCACGATAGACAATCTTAGGTTCTTCAGTTGTAACTTCAACTTTATAGACATTTTTCATTTTTTCTAAAATGTATGATAAATGAGATAAACCAGCTCCACCAAGAAGTAGTTGTTTAGTTTCTTGATTACGTCTTACTTCAATAGTAGGATCTTCAATCATTATTTTTTGTAGAACTTGTGATAGTTTATCTTCATCAGCTTTATTTTTAGGAACAAGTGCTAAAAAGATGACAGCTGTAGGATATTTTACAGGTTTATATGTCACAATATTTTTTGGAGAACACATTGTATAACTAGATTTTACGTTATTTAATTTACTAGTAGCACAAATATCTCCAGCATGTACTTCTGTAACATTAGTTTGCGTTTTACCACATAATGTGAACAAAGTAGTAATTTTTTCTGTTTTATCAGTTTGTGGAATATAAACTTCATCACCTAATTTTAAAACACCAGAATTAACTTTAAAAATATTTATTACACCAGCATAAGGGTCTACAATAGTTTTAAAAACATAGGCTGAGAAAGGTTCACTATCATTTGTTTTTCTTTCTACCATTTGACCATCTTTAGTTTCTACTAAATATGGTTTTAAATCACAAGGAGAAGGAAGATAATCAACCATCATACTTAAAAGAGTGTGAATACCGATATTTTTAGTTGCAGAACCAACAATAACAGGAATTAGTTCGCCGTTTAATACACCTTCTCTTAACCCTTTATGAATTTCATCTCTTGTCAATTCTTCTCCAGCAAAGAATTTTTCTAATAGTTCTTCATTTGTAGAAGCTACAGCTTCACAAATTGTATTATGTAATTCAAATACTTTAGCTCTTTTATCAGGGTAAATTTCATCATCAACGCAATATTCACCGTTGTATTTTCTTGCTTTTAAATCGACAACATTAACAAACCCATCAAAATTCTCAACATGGCCAATAGGATATGTAAATGGAACAGCATTTTTGCCTAATTTTTCTCTGATTTCAGCTAAAATTTTTTCAAAGTCAACATTTTCTTTATCCATTTTATTGACATAAATAATAGTAGGAATATTTCTACGTCTTAAAGTATGCCAATGTTTAATAGTTCCTACTTGAACACCACTAGAAGCATCAATTACTAGGATAGCTCCTTTAACTAAACGAGTTACACTTAAGATTTCCCCAACAAAATCATCATTGCCAGGTAAATCAATTAGATTTAATTTATGATTATCATAATAAACAGGAACGACACTAGCATTAATACTAGATAATCTATTATGTTCTTCATCAGTATAATCACTAATTGTATTTTTTCTTTCTATTTCTCCTTTTTGTTTGATTAAATTTGTAGCATACGCAAAGGCCTCTACTAAAGTAGTTTTGCCACTACCTAAATGACCTAAGATAGCTATGTCACGAATGTTTTCTGCATTATAAATCATTTTATACCTTCTTTCTATTGAAAACGTTATCAACACAAACATTATACCATACATTAATTAAATATTAAATAAAATTGTTTGTGGTAAAAGAATATGTTAAAAATAATTAAAGGATTTATAAAAGATTTATTTTTTGCAGGAATATTATTAGTTGGATTTGGGGTTATAGCTTATCAATTTAATAATAATTATGCTGATGCTGTTTTGTATATTGGTACATTTGTTAGTATCATAACAATTATAGTTTATTTAGTTATTATAATTATTGAAATAATTAATTTAAAAAAAGACAATAAGTAGATTTTATAACATAAACAATTCTTTAAATATGTATATTAGCTAAAATTATATTTAATATTTATAATTTATTTAACACTTATTATTTGTTATAATATTGGCATTAAGGAAGTGCTAATATGACAAGATTTATATTAATAGATAATAAAAATAGCTTATTATTAGAACCAATTAAGAATTTTTTTAGCATTAAAAAGAATAAAGTTATTGATAATATGGTTGTCTTATATATAGATAATACTAATATAGATGATGTTATATCTACAATTAAAGCTTTAGCATTAGATCTATTAATAAATGATCGAATATATGTTAGTGGTAATAAAAACAAATTAGATGATGAATTAAATTTAGCCTTAAATTATATATTAAAATTAGATAAAGGTTTAAATTTACCACCAGCTATTTTAAAAATAGCTAGTGATAAAATAAGTGCTTTAAAGATTTTACTTGCTAATTATTATAATGACCATAGTTTTAAATTATTATTAGATACCTATTTTACTAATAATTTAAATGTTTTATTATCAGCAACATCTTTATATATGCATAGAAATACTTTACTTTATAAGATTAATAGTTTTTATGAACATACTGGTTTTAATTTAAAGAACTTTAAAGACGCCTCCTTATTATATATATATTATGACTAATAGTTATTCTAAGTTTTATTTTAGAATAACTATTATTTTTATATAGCAAGTGATATAATCATTTTAGGAGGAACGTTCAATATGAAAAAAATATTATATTTTTTATTCACTATTCTAGGTTTAATTATGTTTTGTAGTTGTAATAATGAATTTACATTAGAAGAAGCAAAAGATAAAGTAGAAGATTTATTTGATGATAATTTAAAATGTGATATATATTTAGAAACTAATGCTTCAGGAACAACGTCATCAAATAAATTATTTACTTTAGCTAAAACAGATGACTTTCTAGTTCTTGATTTTGGACTTGTTGAATCATTAGGACATAATTTATATTTTTGTTACCTTGAAGAAGGGGAAAATAGTATATTTCTTGGTGATCAAATAGGGTTTGGTAGTTCATTAGATGGTTATAGAACATTTATTATGGGTGATGATGATATAGAAAGTGATACATTAGATGATATGTATGATTATAATTTTACTGATAATGTACTAACATTTAAATATCGTATTACTAATAGTATGTTAGGTGATGTTGTTTTTGATGTTAGTGCTATTTTTACTAATGAAGAGGTGACAGAATTAAAAGTTAGTGGTGATTTAAATATGCCTAATTTAGATTTTTCTAATGGGGTTATCATCAGAAATATTGAAAGAAATTATGTTTTAGATAATACTTATAAAAATCTTTTATCATATTATGAAACTGTTAATAATGCTTTATTTTTTATGGAGTTAGAAAATTTATTAATGTCTATAAATTTTTAAATTTTGTACATTTTGTCTATATTTTAACGCTTTCATAAATAGTATAATTTACTTAGATTTTAGGAGGTACTTATGTCTACATTAAGTTTAAGAAATATTAATAAAATTTATCCTAATGGCGTACAAGCTGTTTTTGATTTTAATCTTGAAATAGCTGATAAAGAATTTATTGTTTTCGTAGGTCCATCAGGATGCGGGAAATCAACAACATTAAGAATGGTTGCCGGACTTGAAGAAATTTCATCTGGTGAATTATATATTGATGGCGAATTAATGAATGATGTTTCTGCAAAAGATAGAGGAATTGCCATGGTATTCCAATCATATGCCTTATATCCACATATGACTGTTTATGATAATATGGCTTTCGGTCTTGTTTTAAGAAGAGTTCCTAGAGATGAAATTCAAAGAAGAGTAAAAGAAGCTGCAGAAATTTTAGGTTTAACACCATATTTAAAGAGAAAACCTAAAGCTTTATCAGGTGGTCAAAGACAAAGAGTTGCATTAGGTAGAGCTATTGTTAGAGATGCTAAAGTATTCTTAATGGATGAACCATTATCTAACCTAGATGCTAAACTAAGAGTAACAATGCGTACAGAAATCACTAAATTACATAGAAGAATTGGTTCAACTACAATTTATGTTACTCATGACCAAACAGAAGCTATGACAATGGCATCTAGAATTGTTGTTATGTGTGATGGACGTATTCAACAAGTTGGTACACCAGAAGAAATTTATACTAATCCAAGTAATGTCTTTGTTGGTGGCTTTATAGGTACTCCGCCTATGAACTTTATTCATGGTACAATTGATGAAAAAGGTGTATTTACTACATTAGGTGGTAATTATAAAGTTAGTGTACCTGCAGGTAAAGTAGAAGTATTAAAGGCAAAAGGTTATATTGGTAAAGAAGTTATTTTAGGTATAAGACCTGAAGATATTCATGATGAAGAAGTTGTTTTTGAAGCTTATCCAGATGCTATTGTAGAGCTTACAGTTGATGTATCAGAATTATTAGGTGCTGATACTAACATTTACGCTACAATGGATGGTTATCCTGTAACTGCTTCTGTTGATGCTAGAGATGATTTAGTCATTGGTAGTAAAGTAAAACTTGCTTTAGATATGAATAAGTGTCATTTCTTTGATGCTGAAACTGAATTAGTAATAAAATAATAGAAGGCTTTTAAGGCCTTCTTTAAACGTTTACATATTTAAATACTTTAATTTAAGTTAAATTATTGCTATAATACAAATAGAACTTAGCTGTAATGGAGGTAATTATTATATGGCTAAAAAAGTTGTTTCTGATTTAAATTTAAAAGATAAAAAGGTTTTAATCAGAGTTGATTTTAACGTACCTATGAAAGATGGTCAAATTACTGATGATACACGTATTAGAGCTGCATTACCTACAGTAAAATACGTATTAGAACAAGGTGGTAAAGCCATTGTTTTCTCTCATTTAGGACGTATTAAAAAAGCAGAAGATTTAGCAAAAGGCGATATGGCACCAGTTGCTAAACATTTTGAAGAATTATTAGGACATAAAGTAGTATTTGTTAATGCTACTAGAGGAAAAGAACTAGAAGAAGCTATCAATAAGATGAAAGATGGCGAAGTTGTTATGTTCCAAAATACACGTTATGAAGATTTAGAAGGTAAAAAAGAATCTTCTAACGATCCAGAACTTGGTGCATATTGGGCTAGTCTTGGTGATGTATTTGTTAATGATGCATTTGGTACAGCACATAGAGCTCATGCTTCTAATGTTGGTATTGCATCTAATATGCCTGAAAGTGCTGCTGGTTTCTTATTAGAAAAAGAAATTAAATTTATTGGTGGGGCTGTTGATAATCCGGTTCATCCTTATGTAGCTATTTTAGGTGGAGCTAAAGTTTCTGATAAAATCGGTGTTATTTCTGAATTAATTAAAAAAGCTGATAAGATTTTAATTGGTGGCGGTATGATGTTCACTTTCTTAAAAGCTTTAGGACATAATATCGGTAAATCTTTATGTGAAGATGATAAATTAGACTTAGCTAAAGAATTATTACAAGAAGCTGATGGTAAAATTGTTTTACCTGTTGATACAGTTTGTGCAAAAGAATTTGCTGATGTAAAAGGCGAAGTTAAAGATGTAAATGATATAGCAAGTGATGATATGGGTCTTGATATTGGTCCTAAGACACTTGAATTATTTACAGAAGAATTAAAGAACGCTAAGACAGTAGTATGGAATGGACCTATGGGTGTATTTGAAATGAAAAATTTCGCAGCTGGTACACTTGGGGTTTGTGAAGCAATTGCTCATCTTGATGGTGCTACTACTATTGTTGGTGGTGGTGATAGTGTTGCAGCAGTAGAAAAATTAGGTTATGCTGATAAATTTAGTCATGTTTCTACTGGTGGTGGTGCTTCACTTGAATATTTAGAAGGTAAAGTATTACCTGGTATTGCTTGCCTATCTGAAAAATAAGGAGTTAATTTTATGACAAAATCAGTTGTTGTTAAAAGTACAGTTGGTCTACATGCTTCACTTGCAGCTAAAGTAGTACAAGCTGCGTCTAAATACAATGTAGATATTAATTTAATTTATAACGATAAAACTATTGATGTTAAATCAATTTTAGGTTTAATGTCTTTAGCTATCCCTAGTGGAGAAAATGTAGTTATTGAAGCTACTGGCGATCAAGCTGAAGAAGCAATTAACGATATTGCTAGCATATTATCAAAGTAGAAAAGGTGTAATTTTAAATGAGAAAACCAATGATGGTCGCAAACTGGAAGATGAATAAAACCCGTGATGATGCACTTGCTTTTATTTATGCAATTAATGAAAATCTTCCTTCTTGCGATAAAGTAGATACAGTTATTTGTGCACCTAGTATTTTGTTAAGAGATTTAGTAAAAAGACAAGGCGACAATTTAAAAATTGGTGCACAAAACATGTATTATGCGGAATTTGGCGCTTTTACTGGTGAAATTAGTCCTGTCATGTTACAAACAACAGGAGTAGAATATGTCATCGTAGGACATAGTGAAAGACGTAGTCTTTTTGGTGAAACAGATGATATGATTAACAAAAAAGTAAAGGCCGCTGTAGAACATAATTTAATTCCTATTCTTTGTGTTGGTGAAACATTAGAACAAAGAGAATTAGGTATTACTTCAAGTGTAATTAGAAAACAATTAGAAAATGCCTTAGAAGGAATTCCTTCTAAAGATATCAACAATGTCGTTATTGCCTATGAACCTATTTGGGCAATCGGAACAGGTAAAACAGCTTCTAGTAATGATGCTGAAGTTGAATGCAAAAACATCAGAGAAGCAATTAAAGAATTATATAATGCTCTTGCTGCTGATGAAATTAGGATTTTATATGGTGGTTCAATGAAACCAAGTAACGCCAAAGAATTATTAAAAATGCCAAATATTGATGGCGGTTTAGTCGGAGGAGCTAGTTTAGATCCTAATTCGTTCCTTGAGTTGGTTAAAGATTGTTTATAATAATTAAAGGATAGTTTGTATAAATTATCCTTTTTTCTTTTATTATAGTCAATAACAAATTAAGAAAATTAATTAATAAGTTAAAAAAATTAATTTTTTAATTAATAAAATTAATTATATTGTTGACTAAAATTAATTTAATAGTATAATTAATTTAGGAGGTCATAAAAAATGAAAAAGCAAGTTATTACAAAATGTCCAATTTGTGGGGATGAATTAATAATTAAAAAGTTAGAATGTAAAAATTGTCATTCGGTAATAAAGGGTGATTTTTATTTATCAAAACTAAATTATTTATCAAATGAGCAATTAGAGTTTGTCTTAATTTTTATAAAGAATGCAGGAAATATTAAATTAATTGAAAAAGAGTTAAATATATCATATCCAACAGTTAAAAAGAATTTAGAAGATGTTATAAAAGCATTAGGCTTTCAAGTTAAAGAAAATGAGACTAAATCTAATTATGAATCACGTAAAGATGTCTTAACAGCTTTAAAAGAAGAAAAAATTACTTATGAAGAAGCAAAAGAACTTTTAAAAGATATAGAGGGATAGTTATGTTAGAGTATTATTTAGAAGAAGTTAAAAAAACTTTTGTAGACAATGAAAATTTAAATGATATTTTACAAGAATTAAATGATGAAATAAGTCTTTATCAAGAAGCAGGTATTAAAGAAGATGATATAATTAAAAGATTGCCTACAATTGATGAATTAATAATTAAATATCAAAAAGCTAATGTTTCCTATAATGTTTTATTAGAAATTATTAAATGTAGGGAAGTAATAATTAATAAAACGCCAAGTATAGGAGTAAGCTATTTTACAACATCTAATTGTTTAGAGGTTAAAGAATCATCTAATTCTTTAACTATTAAAGAAAAAGTTAAATTAAATAAAAATGATGATTATACTTTAACTATCAATGTAGGTAGTGATATTTACTTAGAAAAATTAAAGATTAATATGACACAAACTAAAATAAATTTAACTAATTTAAAAGCTAATATTATTAAAATTGATGGCATTAGTGGTAATGTAGAAGTTGTAAATAATGATATTAATTGTTTACAATTAAATTTAGTTAGTGGTGATATTTTAATAAAAAGAAGCGATATTTCTTCTTTAAAAATAAGTACTATATCTGGAGATATAGAAATTAAAGATACTAAATTAACAGAAGATAATAAAATAGATACTATTAGTGGTAATGTAACAATAAATAATTATGATAATGATAAAATCAAAGTAAACAGTATTTCTGGTAGTATTAATATTAATAAACAAAATAAAGATAATGTTTTAACAAATTTAAAAAGAAGTTTAAAAAAGATGTTTTAGGAGGCTTTTATGAAATATACAGTCTTAAAAACATTACACAAGCAATTTAAAGAAATTGATACTAAAGATAAGTGTTTAGTAATTATTATTTGTTTATTTCAAATGATATTTAAAACAATTCTAACTATTATTAGCTTATTTTTGTTGCGTATTGTTATAGATGATTTAGCTTTTAATGATTTTAATTTAGTAAAGAATAACATTTTAATATTAGTAGGAATTTTATTGATATCTGGTGTTATTTGTGCAATTTGTGAATCTTTTACTGACAATATATTTATTAAAGTTAGAATGAATAAATTAAAAGAAATAATTAAATTTTATCAAAAAATTGATTATGAATATATAGAAGATGATAAATTCCAAGAAGAATTTTCATATGCTGTACAAACATATGATAGTGACAATACAGGTTATGAAGGAACATTTTATAATATATTTAATTTATTACCTTATTTTTTAAGTGCCTTGGTGTTAGCTATCATACTAATATTAGTTAATCCATTTATTTTATTAGCTGTTTTAGTAAGTGCATCATTAGGTATTTTAGTTAATTATTTAGTATATCGCTTTCAAGATAAAACTAAAGATAGACGTAATGCTAGTTTTCATCAAATTGATTATTTTGAAAAGATTTTAGCTGATTATCATTATGCTAAAGATATTAAGATATATAATATGCAAAAATATATAACTAATAAATATAATAATTGTATTATTAATTATAAATCTGTACTTAAAGAAATAGCTAATAAAAGATTTTTATATAGTTTTTTAGAAATCTTAGGTTTATTAATTTTAGATTCTTTTAGTTTCTTTTTAATTATTAATAGTTATTATAACAATTCTATAACATTAGGAGAATTAGCGTTATATTTAAGTGTTATAGTATCATTAAACACAGTAATTAAAGAGATAGCTAATGTTTTAGTTGATTTAATTAAAAATGTTAAAATGACAGCGGATTACTATAGTTTTATTGATAAATATAATTTATTTTCTAAATGGGGGACTAAAGAAATTTCTTTAGATAAGCCATTAGAAATAGAATTTAAAAATGTATCATTTAAATATCCTAATTCTAATAATTATGTTTTAAATAATTTAAATTTAAAGATTCATGCCTCAGAAAAATTGGCTATTGTTGGGGAAAATGGGGCAGGCAAATCGACTATTATTAAACTTATATGTGGCCTTTATAAAGTTACTAGTGGAACTCTTTTAGTAAATGGTATAAATATATTAGATTATGATAAAGATAAATATTTAAAAGCTATAGCTTGTGTCTTTCAAGATGTTAATTTATATAGCGGTACTATTTTAGATAATATTATGGGTACTAGCAATGATAAAGAACGGGCTATTAAAGCTTTAAAACAGATGAAATTAGAAAAGAAAATAAATGAACTACCTTTAAAATATGAACAACCATTACTTAAAGTTACCGAAGAAGAAGGAGTAGAATTAAGTGGTGGAGAAGCTCAAAAATTAGCTATTGCGAGAGCTTTGTATAAAGGTGGTAATTTAGTTATCTTAGATGAACCAACTAGTGCCCTTGATGCGATGGCGGAAGCTGATATATATAATGATTTTTCTAAATTAGTAGAGGGTAAAACAGCTATTTATATTTCTCATAGGTTATCTTCAACTAAGTTTTGTGATCATATTGCCTTATTTTCTAAAGATGGTTTAGAGGAATATGGCACACATGAAAGTTTGATGGCTTTAAAAGGTAAATATTATAATTTATATACTATACAAGGTAAGTATTATGAGGAGGGTTTAAATGAAAAAGATTTTTAAATTAGCTTATAAAACAGAAAAAAGCTTTTTCTTCATCATTATATTTAAGGCTTTGTTGCAAGCTTTTATAGTATTATTTAATTCATTTTATATTTCTTATATTTTAGATTTAGTTATTGAACAATCTTTTAATGATATCATAATAAATATTATATTTTTAATCTTATTAGATATAATGACTAATATTTTATTAAGATATTTAAATAAATTTATTGAATATGAATTAATATCTTTAAACAGTGGTATTTACAAAGAAGCCTTATTACATATGACTTATGTATCATATAAAAATATCGAAACTTCTCATTATCAAGAATTGATTCAAAATATTAAATATGGAGTAAGGAATATGTCCTCTATTTATAGTATATTTAATAGTATTTGTGATTTAGTTACTAGAATTATAACTATAATTAGTATTACTACTTCATTAATTGTTTTGTCTCCTTATGTTGTCTTAATTGTGTTAGTTTGTTTTATATTAAGTTTGATTATTTATATTTTAACTTATAAATTTAATATTAGATTTTTCTTAAGATTAGTACCGATTAATCGTAAATATGGCTATTATACAGATACTTTATTATTACCTAATTATCAAAAAGATTTGAGGTTAAATAATTTAGCTGGCTTAATGTTACAACAATATGATAAGTTTTCTGATACTACTGTTGAAGAAATAACTAAATTTAGTTTTAAAACGGCAGTCTTAAAAGTAGTAAATGCTATACTTAATTATTTAGAGTTAGGAGCTATTTATATTTTAGTTGCATATCAAACTATTGTTAATGATTTAATGGTTAGTGTCTTTACTTTAAATGTTTCTTTAGCTACTAATTTATATACTAATTTAAATCAAATTACTAGTGATGTTGTGGAATATAATAGATATTATAATTACTTAAAACCTTTAATTGAAGCACTAGGTTTAGAAAAAGTAGATTATAATAAAGGAGTTAAATTGTCTGATTTTCAAAAAATAGAGTTTAGAAACGTTTCATTTAAATATCCTAATAGTGAAAAATTAGTTTTAGATAATGTTAGCTTTGTAATTAATAAAGGTGATAAGATAGCTCTAGTTGGTTTAAATGGGGCAGGTAAATCTACTATTGTTAAACTTATATGTAGGTTATATGATGTTTCAAGTGGTGAAATATTAGTTAATGATCGTAATATTTTAGAATATAGTTTAGATAGTTATTATGATGTTATAAGTGCTGTTTTTCAAGATTATAAAATATTTGCGGTTAGTATAGAAGATAATATTTTAATAGATAAACAAAAAGATATTAATAAGATAATTAATGAATTAGGATTAGATAAAGTTATTGATAAATTGCCACATAAAATTAAAACAATGTATTCAAAAGAATATAATAAAGATGGCGTTTTATTAAGTGGTGGAGAAACTCAAAAAATTGCGATTGCGAGAGCTTTAGCTAAAGAAAGTCAATTTTTGCTTTTAGATGAACCGACAAGTGCCCTTGACCCGATTGCTGAGGCTGATATATATGCTAATTTTAAAGAATTGGCTATTAATAGAACAGCTATTTACATATCTCATCGTTTAGCTTCAGCTATTTTCTGTGATAAAATTTTAGTATTAGATGATGGTAAGATTAAAGATTTTGATACGCATGAAAATTTGATGAAAAAAAATAGTATGTATAGCAGGCTTTTTAACCTTCAAAAAGAAAATTATAAACTTAATTAAGTGTTTTATTAAACAACTCTTAAATTTTGTGCTATAATCTAAAAGTTAGGGGTGTTCATATGCAAATTATTACAAATAGTGCGTTAGAAACAATGGAGTTAGGTCAAAAGTTAGCAAATTATTTACAACCTGGAGATGTCGTTTTATTAACAGGTGACTTATCTGGTGGTAAAACGACTATTACTAAGGGAATAGGTAAGGGATTAGGTGTTAAAAGAATTATTAATTCTCCTACTTTTAATATAGTTAAAAGCTATGAAGGGAGTAATATAATTTTAAATCATTTTGATTTATATCGTTTAAATGGGTTGAATAATGATTTTGATTTAGAAGAATATTTTACGCCTAATAGTATTTGTGTGATTGAATGGCCACATAATGTTTTAGAATTATTACCTAAAGAGTATTTATTAATTAATTTAGAAGATTTAGGTAACGACAAAAGGGAAATAACGCTTAAAGAAGTTGGTAAGCATTATGAAGGAAGGATTTTAAAATGGTTAGTTTAATTTGTGATTCAGCTACGAAAGTTTTATATATGGCTTTAGTTATTGATGATAAAGTTAAAGAAGAAAGATATTATGATGATGGTAAAAATCATAGTGTTAATATTGTAGCAGGCATTTATGAAATGTTAGTTAAGTACCATATTAAGCCTTTAGAAGTTGACAAGTTTATTTGTGGAATTGGACCAGGTTCTTATACAGGGGTTAGAATGGCTGTTACAGTAGCTAAAATGTTTGGGGCTTTTAGTAAAACTAAAATTTATCAAATATCTACTTTATCTTTAATGGCTAGTAAACAAGAAGGTAAAGTTTTATGTTATATTGATGCGCGAAATGGCAATGTTTTTGGTGGGGTATATTTAAATGGCAAGGCTTTGTATGTAGATAGTTTTTTACCACTTGTTGAATTAGAAAAACAAGAACATGATACTGTTATTACACCTGATAATTTTAAAGTATCACCATTAAATGTAATAGCAAATGCTACATTAGTTTTAAATCCTGATTTATTAGTTCCAAATTATTTAAGAGATACAGAAGCGGAACGTAATTTACATGAATAATTATTTATCAGAGATAATAAAGTTAGAAGAACGTTATTTTAATTCATCATTACATTTTACGGATAATATTAAAGTTTTTTATGAAGATGATATATCACTTAAAGGTTATTTAATTTATTCAATTGTATGTGATGAAGCGGAAATAATAAGTTTATTTGTAAAAGAAGAAAATAGAAGATGTAAAATAGCTACTAAGTTACTATTAAGATTAAAACAAGTAGCAAAAACTATTTTTTTAGAAGTTAATGAAAAAAATATAAGTGCTTATAAGTTGTATCTTAAAGAAGGATTTACAGTCTATGGTAAAAGAGAAAAATATTATAATAATAAAGATACAGCACTTTTAATGAAATGGAGTGATGAGAATTGTTAGTTTTAGGGGTAGAATCTAGTTGTGATGAAACTAGTGTAGCTATAGTTAAAGATGGTAAAGAAGTATTATCTAATGTCGTTTTATCCCAAATTGACATTCATAAAAAATTTGGAGGAGTAGTTCCGGAAGTAGCTTCAAGAAATCACGTTTATCAAGTTTCAGTAGTTTTTAAGGAAGCTTTTAGTAAAGCTTGTGTAGAGCCTCAAGATATTGATGTAGTAGCAGTAACATATGCCCCAGGATTAATAGGTTCTTTATTAGTTGGTCTTACAGCTGCTAAAACATTTGCGATGTTATATAACAAACCAATCGTAGCTGTTCATCATTTAGCTGGGCATATTTATGCTAATGCCATTGAACACGATATGGTTTTCCCGGCTTTAGCATTAATTGTTTCAGGTGGAAATACGGAATTAGTTTATATGAAAGATAATTATGATTTTATGATAATTGGTGAAACTTATGATGATGCAGTTGGTGAATCATATGATAAAGTAGCTAGAGTATTAGGTTTAAGCTATCCGGGTGGTCCTGTTGTTGATAAATTAGCTAGAGAGGGTAAAGATACTTATAAATTGCCGATTCCGCATGTTGATGGCTATAATTTTAGTTTTTCTGGTTTAAAGAGTGCAGTAATTAATTTGGTTCATAATGAAATGCAAAGAGGAAATGAAATTAGAAAAGCAGATTTAGCTTGTAGTTTTCAAGAAGTTGTAACAAAAGTATTAGTTGATAAGACATTTAAAGCTTGTTTAGAATATAATGTAAAAAATATTATTGTAGCTGGTGGTGTATCAGCTAATAGTGGTTTAAAAGAACGTTTTAATAAAGAAAATATTTATAATTATAATATAGCTATTCCAAGCATTAAATATTGTACAGATAATGCAGCTATGATAGCAGTTGCGGCTTATTATAAGCTCAAAAAAAAGAAAGATTTTAGTGATCTTTCTTTAAATGCTTATTCTAATTTAGAACTTGCTTAAAAATAATATAGAATTTAACACCATTTAAGACATTAGTTATGCCATAGTCTAGATGGTGTTTTTCTAATATTTCTTTAACTATGTATAAACCTAAACCATTTCCGTAATCTTCACCTTTTGTCCTAGCCTCATCAATTCTATAAAATGGTTCAAATATTTTACGGATAGCTTTTTTATCAATTGTAACGCCATAATTTATTATTTCTAAAACTTTATAGGTTGTTTCATCTTTTAAAGTGATTGTAATAGTTTCATTTAAAGGGGAGTAGATAATAGCATTTAACATAATATTTTCAATAGCTTTTTTAAATTGATTATAATTTAATTCATATGAAAAGTTAAGATTATTAGAAATAATGATTTGTTTTTGATATTTATTAATTAAATTAGCATAATCATTAATAACTTCTTCAATTATAGTAGCTATATTTACATTTGTAGCTTCTAGTTCATAGTTGATATTATCTAATTTATAGATATTAACTATTTCTTGAATCATTTCACTAGTTTTATCACATTCTTTAATTATGTTATTTAATTCATCTTTAAAACTTTCAGCCGGAAATATATCATCATATAAAGCAGAAGCAGTAGCTTCAATAACAGCTAAAGGAGTCTTAATTTCATGAGAGATACTTGCTACTAATTGTTTTTTATTTTCTAAATCTAATTGATATTGTTCGTAATATTTTTGATTTTCACTTTTGATTTCATGATATTTTTGATTTATGTTTTTTAATTTATAAGCTAAATCGTCGATGTTTTTAGCTAGTTCTGTTATATCTTTACTAGGATTGATATATACTTTATACGCAAAATTATAATCATTATAATGTTTAGCTAAAGTGTTTAAATTAGTCAGTGGTTTACTGTAAAGGTTATAGATAAGATAAATAGTAATAACAAAGGTTAAGATTAATAAAATGATATCTATAATATAAAGATAAGCAAAGGTAGCTAATAACAAATTAATTAATATTGTTACTATTGACATAATGATAAAATAAATAATTAAAACAGTTAGTCCTTTAGCTTTGTTCATTTTCTTCCTCACTAAACATATAACCTAACCCAAATACAGTTTTAATGTAGTTATATGGTTTTAAAGCTTTACGTAAGTTTTTAATATATGTATCTACTATTCGGCTGTCTACATAAACTTCCATACCCCAAACTTCATCTAGTAAAAGATTTCTTGAGCAGGCTCTATTTTTATTATTAATTAAATAAGCTAATAATTTAAATTCTGTTTTTGATAGATTTAAATCTTTATTATCTAAGTAAGCTTTAATATTGCCAAAATCTAAAGTGATATTTTTAATTTGATAACTTTGTTTCATATCTTCTGGTTTATTTAGTCTTGCTAAAAGATTATTTACTTTCATAACTAATATTTTAGGACGTAATGGTTTAACTACATAATCATCAAATTTTAAGCTATATCCTTTAATCATATCTTGTTCTTGCCCTAAAGCAGTCATAGCTATAAGAGGAATATTAGAAGAAGAACGGATTCTTCTAGCTACTTCAAAGCCATCAATTTTTGGTAACATAATATCTAATATTATGATATCAAGATTAGTATTATAAAAGACATTTAAAGCTTCTTCACCATCACTAGCTTCATAAACTTCATAGTTAGCTTTTTTAAAGTAGTTACTTATTATTCTTAATATATTAGTTTCATCTTCAACTATTAAAATATTATATTTTTTCATCTAAATCACCTGATTTTTTATAAGTAACCTTATTTTATCATTTTTTCTATAGATATTAAATAAGTATTTATTAATAAAAGATTTTATTAACAAATGTTTGATATACTTTACATTAGCTATTAATTAATCATTTTATATTATGGTTATTATAAAAATAAATCAAGAGAATATAATTTAATGACTTAAAATAGACAAAGACTATTTATTTATATAAATTTTCCCTTTATTTGAACATTTTAAGGCTGTTATATTTCTTTATTTCATTATTTAAAGTTATTTTAAAGTTAAATTAATTTAATATAAAAAATTAAAATGTAAAATAGTTAATAAGCAAATTAAAAAATAAAAGGTCTTTTTTGTTGTAATCTATATTTTATTATTTTTTTGCTTTAAAGTTAAAGTATTATTTGGTATAATGTTATGAGTAGAAAGGAAAGTGATGCTTATATGCGTATAAATCCAAAAATATATGCTCTTGCGGAAGGTTATGAACCATTTGAAAGACAAGAGTTTGATGGCAGATTAGTTGAACTTTTTGAGTTAGATGAATTTCCTCAAGTGTATGAACAAAATGTACCTAAAGGAAAGTTTGTAGTTTGGTCTAGTGCTGATGGTACTAATTATCGTTTATTTATTGAAAAAGGTTTTTATAACGAAGTAAAGGAATTATATAGTCAACCTATTAATAAAATATGGTTAGATTTTTGGGATAGATGTGATGATACAACTAAGAAATATAACTATAGAGTTATGATTCCTTTAGCTATTGTTTGTTTGTGTATTTACTTAATTTTTTCATTTATTCCGGGAATAAGTTCATGGGCAATTTATCCTCAAATTGGCGTATTTGTCCTATTTATTATTGGTATGTTCGTTATTCAAAAAGTTACTAAGAATAAGATGAATCAATTTAATCATGAAAGTGTTGATTTAATTAAGCAAGAATTAACAGTAGAAGGTTTTGAAAGAGTTATTCAAAAACAAAAAGATTATACTGATCGTTTCTTTGAAGAAAAACAAAGAGAAATAGATGAAGAAATAGCTCGTGAAGAAGCTGCTGATAAAGGTGAAGTGGCTTATATAGATGAAGATAAAGAAGAAACTAATAGTGAAGTAGAAGATAAAGTAACTGTTGACACTTTAAATACGGCAGTTAATACTCTTGAATCAGAAGAAAAAGCGGAAGATAATCATGAATAAAAACGACAATTTAGCTATTAATACCCTAAGAGTCATTAGTAGTGAAATGATTACTAAAGCTAAAAGTGGACACCCAGGGATTTGTTTAGGTAGTGCTCCAATTGTACATACTTTATTTACTAATTATTTAAATTTAAATCCACAAGTAGTAGATTGGCCAAATAGAGATAGATTTGTTTTAAGTGCAGGACATGGTTCAGCTATGCTTTATACTTTACTACATTTATGTGGTTTTGATATTAGTGTAGACGATCTTAAAGCCTTTAGACAAAAAGGAAGCAAAACACCAGGACATCCTGAGTATTTACATACGCCAGGAGTTGAGGTTACTACAGGACCTTTAGGACAAGGCTTAGCTACAGCTGTTGGGTTTGCGATTGCAGAAAAATATTTAGCTAATAAATATAATAAAGAAGATTGTACTTTATTTGATTATAAAACATTTGTTTTATGTGGTGATGGCGATTTACAAGAAGGACTTGCATTAGAGGCATGTTCTATTGCCGGAACTTTAGGATTAGATAATTTAATTATTTTATTTGATTCTAACGATATTCAATTAGATGGCCCTACTTATAAAGCTACTAAAGACAATATTAAAATGAAGTTTGAAGCAATGAATTTTACATATGATTTTGTAGATTCAGGCAATGATATTGATAGTGTTAATAAAGCTATTTTAAAAGCTTTAAATAATGACAAACCTACTCTTATTGAAATTAAGACAATTATTGGTTATGGAGCAGAAACAGCCGGTACTAGTGCTGTTCATGGCAAACCGTTAACTGAAGAACAATTGGCTAAATTAAAGGATAATTTAGGATTTTCTTATCCTAGTTTTACTGTGCCTAATGAAGTGTATGAATTGTATAAAAATACAGTTATTAAAAGAGGACAAGATAAGTATTCTAAATACTTAGCTAACATGTCATATTATAAAGAACACTATAATGATTTATATTTAGAACTTAATTCTATTTTAAATAAAGATTTTAAATATGATTTAAAGGATTGTCCTTTATTTACAGATAAAATATCTACTAGAAAAGTTGCTGGTAAATTAGTTACTTATTTTAGTGAACAAAATAAAGCTATTTTAGCTGGTTCAGCTGATTTAGCAAGTTCAACTATGATAAAAGGAAATGATGGCGATTTTAGCAAAGATAACTATAGTGCTCGCAATATTTGTTATGGCGTTAGAGAACACGCGATGGGAAGTATTACGAACGGTTTAGTTTTAAGCAACCTAAGGGGAATATCAGCTGGATTCTTTGTTTTTTCTGATTACTTAAAAGATTCAATTAGAGAAGCTGCTATCATGCATATACCAAGCTTGTTTATCTTTTCACATGATAGTGTTTGTGTAGGAGAAGACGGACCAACTCATCAACCTATTGAACAATTAGCCGGTTTAAGAGCTATTCCTAATTTAAATGTAGTTAGACCTGCTGATGCTAAAGAAACAACTTTTGCTATTATAGAAGCTTTAGGGAATAATGATTATCCAACTGTTATTACAACATCTAGACAAGATGTTCTGGTTTTAGAAGAAACTAATGACAATTTTACTAAAGGTGCATATATAGTTTATGAGCCTAGTAAAGTAGATTATATTTTATTATCTTGTGGTACAGAATTGAGTTTGTGTTTAGAGGCTGCTCATAAATTGGCGTTAGAAAACATTAATTGCCGTGTGGTTAGTATGCCTTCAATGTTTAAATTTAATCGTCAATCTAAAGTATATCAAGACAAAATATTACCAAAAGGAATTAAGACTCTAGCTGTTGAAATGGGGTCAACAATGCCGTGGTATCGTTATGCTGATGTTGTTCTTGGTATAGATACTTTTGGTGAATCAATGCCAATTAAAGATGTTTATGAGAGATTTGGGTTTACAGTTTCTAATATTTGTAAAATGGTAAAAGAAATGTAAGGGATGATACTGTGACATTTAATAAATTAGAAAAAAAAGATTTTAAAGAAAATCATTATGAGTTATTATTAACTACTTGCTATTCTTTTGTGGCAGCTATTGTTTATTCTTATTGGGTAATTGTTGCCTTAAATATTTTTTATGTTGCTGTATTAGTTTTTGTAGGCTTTATCATTTTAGGGTTTGTTGTGTTTTACTTATGGATAAATCATAAAAAAAATATGCATAAGAAAATGGAGGAATAACATGTTTACAAAAAATATAAGAAATTGGATAGATATGTTAAAAGATGGTGAATTGTTCTTTGCTAAACAAACATATGCTGATTATTTTGAAGATATGCAAGAAAATACATTTTATCAATTATTAGCTCGTTTGTGTAAAGAACAAACAATTAAGAATGTGTCTAAAGGCCTTTATTATAAACCATATACAAATGATTTTGAAAGAGCGCCTTCTGAAAAAGATATAGTTGACTTTTTAACTAACAAAGGTCGTAATGGCTGTGAAGTTGGTGGTAATAGATACGCTAATTATGGCATAGTTAATGGCAGTGTTAATTTCCATTATGTTTTTACTAATATTTTACCTATTAAAAGTATTCGTAAGATAAATGATTTATCAATTTTTTATTTAGATGTTGACTATCGTAATGATAGTTATCAAAATACATTAGAATGTTTAGAATTGATTGAACATATAGATGAATGCGAAACGGTAAATTACAATAATTTATATAATTATTTTAGTAATTTTGCTTCAAAATTTAATCAAGCTGCTTTATTAAAAGTTATTTTATTAAGAGGCTATAAGAAAAGAGTTTTAGCAGCAGTTTTATTAATATTAGAAAAATTTGGCGTAAGTAGTACTATTTACAAAATGCTAAATAGAGCTAGTAAATATTATATTCCTAAACATATAACAAAAGCCTTAGAATTGGAGTAGTCTTATGATTGATATTAAATTTTTAAGGGAAAATCCGGATATTGTTAAACAAAATATTAAAAATAAATTTCAAGATGAAAAATTACCTTTAGTTGATGAAGTAATTGAATTAGATGCTAAAATCAGAAAAATTAAGGGTAATGTTGAAAGTAATAGAGCTTTACGTAATAAATTGAGTCAAGAAATTGGTCAATTTATGCGCAATAAAGAAGTAGAAGAAGCTAATAAAAAGAAAGAAGAAGTAAATAAAATTAATGCTTTAATTGAAGCTTATGATCTAGAACTTGCTAATCTAGAAAGTGAATTAAAACATCGTATGATGATCATACCTAATATTATTGATAAATCAGTACCTATTGGGAAAAATGATTCAGAAAATGTTGAAAGACAACGCTTTTTAGAACCTACTAACTATGATTTTGAAGTTCCTTATCATTTAGATATCATTGAAAAATTAGGTGGTATTGATCTTGACTCTGCTAGAAGAGTAGCAGGTAATGGCTTTTATTATTTAATTGGTAATATTGCGCGTTTACATAGTGCTGTTTTAGCTTATGCTAGAGATTTTATGATTAATAAAGGATTTACTTATGTTATTCCACCATATATGATTAGATCTAACGTTGTTGATGGTGTTATGTCTTTTGCGGAAATGGATCAAATGATGTACAAAATTGAAGGTGAAGATCTTTATTTAATTGGTACTAGTGAACATTCAATGATAGGTAAATTTATAGGTCAAATTTTAGATAAGTCTAATTTACCATATACTTATACTTCTTATAGTCCTTGTTTTAGAAAAGAAAAAGGGGCTCATGGTTTAGAAGAAAGAGGAATATATCGTATTCATCAATTTGAAAAACAAGAAATGATTGTTGTATGTGAACCAGAAGACTCTATGAAATGGTTTGAAAAGATGTATAATTATACAGTTGAATTATTTGTTTCTATGGGTATTCCTTGTCGAACTTTAGAATGTTGTAGTGGTGATTTAGCTGATTTAAAGGTTAAATCTATCGATGTTGAAGCTTATTCACCACGTCAAAAGAAATATTTTGAAGTTGGTTCATGTTCAAATTTAGGTGATGCTCAAGCTAGACGTTTAGGTATTAGAATTAAAGGAGAAAAAGGAAATTATTTTGCACATACATTAAATAATACAGTAGTAGCTCCACCTAGAATGTTAATAGCTTTATTAGAAAACCACTTACATGCTGATGGTAGTGTAGATATTCCAGAAGTATTATGGCCATATATGGGCGGGACTAAAAAGTTAGAACCTGTTAAATAAGACAGTCTTAACTGTCTTATTTGTCTTTAAAGAGGTAAAAAAATGCGATTAGTTAGTTGGAATGTCAATGGTTTAAGAGCTTGTATAAATAAAGGGTTTTTAGATTTTTTTAATGAGATGGATGCTGATATTTTTGCTATTCAAGAAATTAAGTTGCAAGAAGGGCAAATTGATTTAGCGATACCTGGTTATAATTATTATATTAATAGTGCTTTAAAAAAAGGATATAGTGGCACTTTAATTTACACTAAAAATAAACCAATTAATGTAAATTATGGCTTAATAGATGGAAAATATAATGATGAAGGAAGGGTTATAACATTAGAATTTGAAAACTTTTACTTTATTACTATTTATAGTCCTAATAGTCAAAATTTATTAAAGAGATTAGATTATAGATTAGAGTTTGAAAAGGATTTAAAGGCTTATTTAAAAACTTTGAATAAAGAAGTCATCATTTGTGGAGATTTAAATGTAGCACATGAAGAAATTGATATTAAAAATCCTAAATCAAATGTGAAAAATACCGGTTTTACAATTGAAGAAAGAACGGCCTTTTCTAGATTATTAGAAGATGGGTATATTGATACTTTTAGATATTTACATCAAGATTTAGTTAAATATTCGTGGTGGAGTTATAAATTACAAGCTAGAGAAAAAGGAATTGGTTGGCGAATTGATTATTTTTTAGTTTCTGATAAACTTAAAGATTTAATTGAAGTAGCTGACATAAAAGATGAAATATTAGGTAGTGATCACGCACCTATTATTTTAGAACTTAAGGAGGTTTAATTATGACATATCAAATTGTACTTGATAGCGCATCAGATATTCTTGCAAGCGAATTAGATAACGATTTATGTCAAGTTAAGATTGCCCCATTAGTAATTAAAATCGGGCATGCAGATTTTGTTGATGACGAAAATTTAGATCCTAAAAAATTATTAGAAGAGATGTCTTTATCAAAAGAAAAACAAACTACATCATGTCCTAGTCCGGATACTTTTATTAATTTATTTAAAGAGGCAGATTATACATTTTGTATTACTATAAGCCAAAAATTATCTGGAACATATAATGCGGCACTTTTAGCTCGTGATATCGTTAAAAATGATGGCTACAATGTTGAAGTTTTTGATTCAAAAGCAGTTGCTGGGGTTGAACGTTTAATGGCTTTAGATATTTTAAAGTATTTAAAAGAAGGTCTATCTTTTGCTGATATTGTAGCTAAAATAAAAGAGACAAAATATGAATTATTATTTGTTTTATCATCTTTTGACAATTTAGTTAAAAATGGTAGAATGAATAAATTTACTGGAATTGTAGCTTCGTTATTTTCTATTAGACCTTTATTTTGTGCTTGTGATGGGGAAATAACATTAGTTAAGAAAATTAGAACTATCACTAAAGCTTTAGATAGTTTAGTTGATGAAATGCCTAATTTAAAAGCTACTTTTAGCGATGTAGTTATCACATATTGTGATAATTATGATATAGCTAATAATTTAGCTTTAAAAATTAAAAATAAATATAAGGATGTCAATGTCACTTTATCCCCTACGAGAGGTTTGACGACCTTTTATGCTAATAAAGGTGGCATTATCGTTTCATTTAGATAATTATGTTTAAAATTTATTTAACGAAAGAAGCTAGTTTAAAATTAACTAGCTTTATCCCTTTTATTTATAATAATGAAGTTACTAAATTTAGTGGAGAAATTAAAACGGGAACAGTTTGTCAAATTATGAGTTTTGACAATAAGTTTTTAGGATATGGTTTTTTTAATTCTGCTAGTAAAATTATGATTAGAGTTTTAACTTTAAAAGATGAAGAAATTAATTATAATTTTTTTAAAGAAAGAATTAAACAAGCCTTAGCACATAGAGAAGTTTTAAACTTTTCTAATTGTATGCGGCTAATCTTTAGTGAAGCTGATTTATTGCCAGGACTTGTAGTTGATAAGTATGCTGATATTTTAGTTGTACAATTCACATGTTTAGGCATGTATAATATTAGAGAAGATATAAAAAATATTTTAGTAGAACTTTTATCCCCACGAGGTATTTATTATCGTAATGATATAAATATTAATGTTAAAGAAGGAATTCCTTTAGAAAAAGGTTTCTTATATAATGAATTTGATACTTTAGTGAAAGTGACAGAAAATGATATTTCATTTTATGTTGATGTTTGTAATGGACAAAAAACAGGCTATTTTTTAGATCAAAAACTAAATAGAGATAATTTGAAATATTATGTTAAAGATAAAGTTGTATTAGATTGTTTTTCTCATACAGGAGGCTTTGCCTTAAATGCTGCTAAAAATAAAGCATTAGAAGTAGTTGCTTTAGATATATCACAACTAGCTTGTGATACAATTTTAGCTAATGCTAAACTTAATAATTTTAATAATATTAAAACATTGTGCTGTGATGCTTTTGAGTATTTACATAGTAATGATATCATAGATAAATATGATGTTATTATTTTAGATCCACCAGCTTTTACGAAAAGTAAAGATACAGTTAAAAAAGCTTATAAAGGTTATAAAGATATTAATCTTTGCGCATTAAAAGCTTTAAAAAAAGGTGGTTACTTAATAACTTTTTCATGTTCACAACATATGAATATAAACTTATTTTTTGATATGCTTAATGAAGCTGTTAAAGATAGTAAGAGAATTTGTCAGATGGTTGATTTTAGAATTCAAAGTCCTGATCATTTGACTTTACTTAATGGATTAGAATTATATTTAAAATGTGTAATATTACGGGTTTTATAATAGTGGAGTTGATAAAATGATTGAAGTTAAAGATTTATGCTATAGTTATGATAAATCTGATAAACAAACAGATAGAGCTTTAAATAATATTAATTTAACTATTTATGATAATGAATGGTTAGCTATTTTAGGTCATAATGGTAGTGGTAAATCTACTTTATCAAAACTATTAGTTGGATTATTAGAAGGACCTATTAAAGGAACTATTTCTTATGATGGCATCTTATTAAACGAAGAAAATATTAAACAAATTAGACAAAAAGTTGGAATTGTTTTTCAAAACCCGGATAATCAATTTGTCGGGGTAAATGTTAAATATGATGTGGCTTTTGGGCTTGAGAATAGGAATACTCCAAGACCTTTAATGCATGAATTAGTTGAAAAATGGACTAAAGAGGTTGGCATGTATGACTATTTAGATAGAGAGCCTAATACTTTATCTGGCGGTCAAAAACAGCGAGTAGCGATTGCTGGTATTCTAGCTTTAAATTGTGATGTTATTATTCTTGATGAGGCTACATCAATGTTAGACCCTGAAGGAGTTATCGATATTACTAATTTAATTGTCACTTTAAAAAATACTTATCATAAAACTATAATAACTATTACACATGATTTAGACATTGCTAAACTTGCTGATAGAGTTATTGTATTAAAAGAAGGTAGTATTATAGGTGAAGGTAAACCAGATGAGATATTTAAACAAAGAGAATTGTTACAAAGTTCTAATTTAGATATGCCATTTAGACTACGTTTTTATACGGAAGTATTAAATGATCCTATCTTAAGTAAAAACAAAAGATTGGAGGAGGCATTATGGCAATATCATTTCATGAAGTAGACCATGATTATAGTGGTCTTCGTAAAAAAGATGACGTTAAAGCTTTGTTTGATATTAATTTAAATATTGAGTCTAAAGATGAATTTATAGCTGTGGTTGGGAAAACTGGTTCTGGTAAATCAACTTTAGTTAGTCATATGAATGCTTTAATATTACCTACTAAAGGAAATATTAAAATATTTGATTATGTCATCACTCCTAAAAAAAGAAAAAATCCTAAACTAAAAGAAATTAGAAAGAGAATAGGTTTTGTTTTTCAATTTCCAGAATATCAACTATTTGAAGAAACTGTTTTAAAAGATATCATGTTTGCCCCTAAAAATTTTGGTTTTAGTGAAGAAGAAGCTAAAACGCGAGCATTAGAGGCTTGTAAATTGTTAGGAATAGATAAAGATTTATTAGAAAAATCACCTTTTGCTTTATCAGGTGGTCAAATGCGTAAAGTAGCAATTGCTGGTATTTTAGCTTATAATCCGGATATATTATTATTAGATGAACCTACTAGAGGCCTTGATCCTAAGACAGCTATAGAGGTTATGAAAATATTTGCTAAAATTAATAAAGAATACCATAAAACAATAGTAATGATTACTCATGATATGAATTTAGTTTATGAATATGCTACTAGAGTAATAGCTATGAAAGATGGTAAGATATTTTTTGATGGTAAAAGTATTGATTTATTTAAAGATGATACATATAAAAAGTGTAATTTAGTTAAACCAGATATTTTAGATTTAGTTGATTATCTAAATACTAGTCTTAATCTAGACTTAGATTATAATGTTAAAAATGAAGAAGAATTACTTGTTAGATTAAAGGGAGTCAGTCTATGAATGGAATAACAATCGGACAATATATTCCGGGTGATAGTTGGTTACATAAATTAGACCCAAGGGTGAAGATGTTGCTAACTATTATTTGGATAGTAATTATTTTTTTAATTCCTAATATTTATTTTATGTTAGGGTTATTAGCTTTATATTTAATCTTATTCTTCTCTACTAGATTACCAATTATAAGGGTAATTAAAGGGATAAAACCTGTTTTATTCCTATTAACATTTACTTTTATCTTACAGATTTTATATACGCGTAGTGGAACTTTATTATACACTTTTCATTTTCATTTTGGCTTGTATCATTTATTAATGATTATAGGCATTATTGTTATTTATTTTTTAACTAGTAAGTATATACCTTTTAAATTCTTATATTTATTAATTGCTTTTGTAGCTTGTTTTGCTGTACAAATAATTGATTTTAATAATTTGATTTTTGTCGATTATACAGTAGATATTTTTGATGGTGGTTTAATTCAAGGGGCGTTTATATTTTTAAGAATAGTACTGATGATAGGAATAACTAGCTTACTTACTTTTTCAACTATGTCTACTGATATTAACAATGGATTACAGTCATTGTTATCACCATTAGCTAAAATAAAGGTACCTGTAGGATCTATATCTATGGTTTTTTCTTTGACGCTTCGTTTCATCCCTTTATTATTTGATGAAACTAATAAAATTATTAGAGCACAAGCTTCAAGAGGTGTTGATTTTAGTGAAGGTAGTTTAAAAGAAAAAGTAATCCAAATTGTCTCTTTATTAATACCTATGTTTGTCATATCATTTAGTAAAGCTGAAGATTTAGCTAATGCTATGGAAACTAGAGGTTATATTGTAGGGGCTAAAAGAAGTAGGTATGATGAGTTAAAACTTAAATATTTCGATTATATTGCTGTAGTGTTTACTATATTATTATTTGCAGGAGCTATTTGTTTAAATGTCTTATTATAGATTTATGGCAACACTTGCTTATGATGGAGCTAACTATTATGGATTTGAAAGACAAAATGAATTACCAACCATAGAATTAGCTTTAAACAACGCCTTTTATAATTGGTTAAAAGAAAATGTAAAAATTGTAGGTTCTGGTAGAACTGATAGGTTTGTTCATGCTTTAGGCCAAGTTATTCATTTTGATTTGACTAAAGATATTAATCCTTTAGCTATAAAAAAAGCTTTAAATAGTTTTTTGCTTAATGATATTAAAGTGTTAGATGTTAAAAAAGTAGATATGTCTTTTCATGCTAGGTTTAGTGCTATAAAAAAAGAGTATCATTATGTTATCAATACTAAAGATTTAGATGTTTTTAATGAACGATATACTACATATTGTTATAATTTAGATTTAGAGACTATAAAAAAGGCTATAAAGTATTTAGTTGGTAAACATAATTTTAGGTCTTTTTCTAGCATTCATACTAATAGTTTGAAAGATTTTAATCGAGAAATCTATAGTATAGATATTGAATTAAAAGACAATTTTATTGTTTTTAAATTTATAGGTAATGGTTTTTTAAAATATCAAGTTAGAAGAATGATGGGGCTTTTAATTGAGATAGGTAAAGGCAAATATGAGGCATCATATATTAATGATATTTTATTAAAAAAAGATCCTAGAGCTTGTCAGTACATTGCCCCAGGAAAAGGTTTATATTTATATAAAGTATATTATTGAGTAGTCTGATTGACTACTTTTTTTCTTGTCAAAATTAATAAATTACCATATAATAAAAGTAGCAAGAGAGGTGAAAATTATGTTCACTTATAACCCTTGGCTAGGTTGTCATAAGCTAAGTAGCGGATGTCAAAATTGTTATTTATTTTCTTATGATAATGTTAAGTTTGATACTAATAATATTATTAAAAATAAAAATTTTGATATCTTAATAAAGAAAAATAAGTATGGCGATTATTTAATACGCGGTGGTCAGGATGTTATCATCTGTGAGAAAAGTGATTTTTTTATTGAAGAAGCGGATTTATGGCGACCTGATGTTTTTAAAATGATTAAAGAAAGGAAGGATTTACATTTTATTTTATTGACAAAAAGAATAGATAGAGCTTTTACTAATTTGCCTAGTGATTGGGAAGATGGTTATAATAATGTAACTTTTACTGTTAGTTGTGAAGACCAAATTAGTTTTGAAAGGCGAATTAGTGATTTGTTAAAATTAAAAGCTAAATCTAAAACAATTATGATATCTCCTTTATTAGATGAGATTGATATAACTAAATTATTAAAGGATAATAAACAAATCGAATATATAAACTGTGGTGGAGAAAATGGTAAAGGAGCTCGCCCCTTATATTTTGATTATGCCAAAAAAATTAGTGAAGATAGTTTAAAATTAGGTATTCCTTTTTATTTTTTTGATACAGGAACTTATGTAATTAAAGATAATAAAAAATATTATATACCTTATGAGAAAAGGTATACACAAGCTTTTTTAGCAAATATATCACATAATTAGAGGTAAATTTATGAATGTTTTATTTTTATTAACACCTAAAAAAGATGTTGATTTTGTTTATGATGATGATACAGTTAGACAAGTTATTGAGAAGATGCAGGTACATAGATTTAGTGTAATACCTGTTTTAGGACAAGATGGCACTTATAAAGCTACAGTTTCAGATGGCGATATTTTAAGATTTATATATGAGTGTAATTTTGATAAAGAAGTAGCTGAGAGTAGGTATTTTAAAGAAATTAATTTATATAGACCATATAAAGCTTTATCAATAGATGCTAATATCGGTGAAATTTTAGAAGAAGCAACAAATCAAAATTTTATACCTATTGTTGATGATAGAAATGTTTTTATAGGTATTGTTAAAAGAAAAGAAATAATTAAGTATTATTTAGAGTTAAACAAGAACAATAAAAAATAAAAGGCGCCAAATGGCGTCTTTTTATAATTAGAGATTTAAAATGATTAATTAGGATTATTTTTTATCTACTAATATTTTCTTTAATTTAGCAAATCTTGGAAGGCCATCTTCTAGAGGGGCTTTACAGTCTCCTTGAATTAAAGGTAGGGCATATTTGATATAATCATCAGTCATACCTGTGTGGTCTTTTTTAATCCATTCTAATGGTACTTTCTTTTCTCCATTAGCTACTAATTCAAGTGGGATTAGGATGTAATTACATTTGTAGTTACCATTATCATCATATTTTCTTTCAAAACCAACCATATAATCAGTTTTGCCACTTACAGCAGCTTTAACGGCTTTAACACCAGCTGTAAATGCTTCAGTTACATCGACTTTACTAGTTAAATGTTGAGCACTTCTTTGCATTAAACTAAACTCAATTCCTCTAACTTTAGTGCCAAATTTTTTCTTTAATTCATTAGCTAAAATAGTAGCACTACCACCAAGTTGAGAGTGACCGAAAGAGTCTTTTTCAAGTTCTTGGAAAATTTCAGGAATATATTTGCCATTTTTATCTTTGACACCTTCTGAAATACAAATTAAACATTTGCCATTTCGTTTAGCTAATACTTGTTCAACTTCTTTGAAGAATAAGTCCATATCAAATACTTCTTCGGGTAAGTAAATTAAATCAGGACCTGCACCTTTATAACTTGCAAGAGATGCGGCTGCAGTTAACCAACCGGCATTACGTCCCATAATTTCAACTACCGTAATCATTGGAGTATCATAAACATTAGCATCCTTTGATAATTCCATTAATGTTGTTGCTACATATCTAGCAGCACTAGCGTAACCAGGACAGTGATCTGTTACGCATAAATCGTTATCAATAGTCTTAGGTACCCCGATACAACGGCATTCATAGCCAGAATCTTTAAAGAATTTAGAAACTTTATTACAAGTATCCATTGAATCGTTACCACCATTGTAGAAGAAGTATCTAATATTATATTTTTTAAATACTTCAAGTAATCTCTGATATTCAGAATCATCTTGTTCTAATGGTTTTAATTTATATCTTACAGAACCAATTTCAGATGATGGTGTTGTTTTTAATAGATTTAATTCTTTGATATCTTCAGCATTAATATCATAGAATTCTTCATTTAATATCCCTCTTATACCATGTTTAGCCCCATAAACTTGTGTAATACATTCATTTTGTTTAAGCGCTTCAATAAATACACCAGCTGCAGATGCATTAATTACAGATGTTGGACCACCTGATTGGCCTAGAATAGCCGCCCCAATTAATTTTTTCATTATTCTATTCTCCTTAATCTTTTGTTTATTTAAATTGTAATAATTATTCTGTTTTTTGTCAATATCAAATAGTTAAAACGCTTACAAAGCTATTTTTAAAGTTATTTACTATATCAAATATTTTTGCTATAATGTTTACATGAAGGGGTGGATATTTATGTTAACAGGAGTACATAAAACAAGATATTTTTTACTTGTGCTTTAATTATTTGTTGTATTATTACTTTTATAATATTAAGATATGATGCAGAAGAAAATAATATTATTAGTTTAAATAATGATTTACAATCTGCAGCAATTTCTTCCGAATTTAATACCTCTAATATTAGTTCTACAATGGTTTTAGATATGGCATCTGATGTTAATGAGCAATCTTTTGTAGATGCTAATGGATATAAAGTGATTAATAATAGTTATTATTTTCAGCATTTAAATAACTTTCCTATTAATTATAAAGGTACTTGTGGATTAGTAGCATTGTCTATTTTATTAGGGTATTATGATACTTTTTATGATGATTCATATATTCCTCAAAGTTTGCAATACTCTGAGGAAATATACGATAATAATGATAATTTGATTGCAATTAATCAAAATGTTGATGTTTTTAATAGAGTATATGTAGAGAATTATACTAATTCAAAATTTGATTATACCAGTCAAAGTGAGATGCCTGGTACAACTCAGGCTTTTCATGATTATTTATTTGATAAATTTTTAGTTACTTTATTTGGCTTAAATTGGATTTATGATTTAGTTGATAATGGTTATCCTATGACCGCATCTAATATTGAGGAAGTATTATATGCTTATTTAACGGACAATGCCTATAATCTTAAAGGTTATACAAAACATTATGATAAGTCCTTACTTAATGATGTAAATGCTATTAAAAAGTTAATTGATATGGGAATTCCAGTTTTATTGACGATTATTAATTATGATTATACAGTAAAGCCTACTAACCTAAATTCTAGTAATTCTATTTTAGCTAATGCCCATAATGTTATAGCATATGGGTATAAGGATGATACATTTATAGTCCATATGGGTTGGAATTCACAAAATGATGAATATAATAAAGTATATTTAAATGAATCTTATATTTATGATTTTATGGCAATAAACTTTATAGGGGAACATGAACATAGTATGAACTTTTATGGATATGATGATTATACTCAAGAAGAGGTGGGATATTGTTCGTGCGGTGTTATATTAAACAAGCATCAACACTCATTTAGTTATATTAAAATTGATTCTCAAACACATAAAGCTTATTGTTCATGTGGTCAATATTATATAGAGGCTCATAAATTCAAGATAGATAAATTTAATAAGTTTTGTACTAAATGTTTATATTCTAGAAAAACAATCGGTGGTGATATAGATGAGACAATCTACAATTGTAAAAGAAAACAATGACTTTTCCTTAGTCCAAAGTAAAACAATATATTATTTAAAAAAATATTCATTATATACATATAGAAATTATGAATTAATTATCAATAAACATAAGAATAATCAATATAAGAATGAATATGAATTAGAAAATAGTATATTATCATTAAATCCATTAAATAAAAATCGCTATTATTATACAATTATTTTATCTTTTTTCTTTGTAGTAGTTACTAGTGTATTTTATTTTTCTTTTAATTACAGTTCTTTCTTTTATATCTTTATACTTGCATCCTTAATATTATTATTTTTAAATTCTAAGAGTATATTATCACTTAATTTTTTGTCTATATTATTAATATTAATAACAAGTATATGTTGTTTAATTTTTAATAATGATATTTTTGTAATTATCATGTGTATAATTATAGGTATATTAGGTTGTTGTGAACTAGTATTAGGATTATTAGAAATTAAACGGAATAAAATCTTAAGTTCAAAAAATTTAAAATATTATTTAAAAATAAATAATTTAGGTTATAGTAATTTAGAAGGGTTACAAAATGATTTAACAAATAGTAATTTTAATAAATTTAATCAAAAAAAGAGGAGTTATTATTACACTTATAGTATTATTTTGATATTTATGGCTTTTAGTAGTTATTTGTTGTTATATTTAAATAATTTAAATTTATTAGAAATTTTTTATATTAACATTTTATTGGTTATTTTTACTTTAACAACTTATTCTAGAAGGAACATAAGTGATATTATTATTTCATTTATACTTTTTTTGTTAAGTATTCAACTATTTATATTGATTTTTTTAGGTTATGATACAGGTGAAATTTATCAAGAAAAGATTCTTGAACCCTTTTTTATAATTAATTTTGTAACTTATTATAGAGATACGAATATTTGTATTAATAATGATTATTCATTTTTATTTGGACCATATGTAATCCTATCAGTCATTTTAATAATTACTATTTTCAAAACCATATCATTTTTTAAACACAATTTTAATCATAAACCCTAGTATTTATTTTGATCTTGAATGTATTATTATACTTGAATGAAATAAGAAATATTGTTATAATTTACTTCGGAGTGATTTAAATGAGAATTGGTGTTTTAACATCAGGTGGTGATGCTCCCGGCATGAATGCGGCTATTAGAGCTGTTGTTAGAACAGCTTTGTCGTATGGCGATCAAATATTTGGTGTTTATGATGGCTATAAGGGTCTTATAGAAGGAAAAATAGTAGAGTTTGACCGCAAAGATGTCAGTGAAATTTTAAATCGTGGCGGTACTATTTTAGGAACTGCTAGATTGCCAGAATTTGCTTATCCGCAAGTTAGAGAACTAGCTATTAAGCAACTTAAAAAGCATGACATTGACGCCTTGATTTGCATTGGTGGGGATGGTACTTATACTGGAGCTTTAAGACTTACAGAAATGGGAATTAAATGTGTAGGTATTCCAGGTACTATTGATAATGATATTGCTTCTAGTGATTTCACTATAGGTTTCTCAACGGCTTTAAATACAGCGTGTGACGCAATTGATAAGCTTAGAGATACTTCTTCATCACACCAAAGGTGTTCTATTATTGAAGTAATGGGAAGACATTGCCCGGATTTAGCCTTATACTCTGGTATATGTTGTGGGGCTGAATATATTATTACAAGCCAAACAGGCTTAGATAAAGAAAAATTACTTAATGATTTAAAAAAGAATAGATTACAAGGTAGAAGACATGCAATAGTGGTAATATCTGAAAATTTAACAGATGTTTATCAACTTGCTAAAGAAGTTGAAGAATACTCTGGTTATGAATGTCGAGCTACAATTTTAGGTTATATTCAGCGCGGTGGTACACCTACTCCAGAAGATAGATTATTAGCTTCTAGATTAGGTTCATACGCAATTGATCTTATACATGAAGATATTTATGGCGTGGCAGTAGGGATAATGAAAAATAGTTTGACCTACACTAAGCTAGATGAGGCGCTAAATATGACAAGTAATAGAGATATAAGTTTAGAAAATATGTTAACTAAAACACAGTAAATGACAAGGAGAAAAAAATGAAAAAAACAAAAATTGTATGTACAATTGGACCTGCTAGTGAACAAAAAGAATCTTTAAGAAAATTAATTGGTGAAGCAGGCATGAATGTAATGAGAATGAATTTTTCTCATGGTGATTATGAAGAACAGGGCTTCAGAATTAAAAATGTTAAAGAATTAAATGCTGAAAATAATTGGCATGTTGGTATGATGTTAGATACTAAAGGGCCTGAAATTAGAACAGGTTATTTAGAAAATGATGAACCTGTTATGTTACATAAAGGTGACATCATTAGAGTAACTATGGATTATTCATATTTAGGTAATAAAGATAAAGTAGCTATTTCTTATAGTGGTTTATATGATGATATCCATGTTGGTGGTCAAATCTTAATTGAAGATGGTAACTTAACATTTACAGTTATCGAAAAAGATGAAGCTAATAAAGAATTAGTTTGTCGTGTTGAAAACGATCGTAAATTAAAAAATAAACGTAATTGTAATGTTCCTGGTGTAATCTTAAATATGGATTATATTTCACCTAAAGATAAAGCTGATATTGAATTTGCATGTGATCAAGATTTAGATTTCATTGCAGCTTCATTTGTTCGTCGTCCTCAAGATATTAAGGATATTAGAAATATTTTAGCAGCTAAAGGTAATGATCATATTAAAATTATTTCTAAGATTGAAAACCAAGAAGGTATTGATAATATGGCTGAAATTGTATCATTATCTGATGGTGTAATGGTTGCTCGTGGTGATTTAGGTGTTGGTGTTGATGCTTGGGATGTTCCTGAATATCAAAAAGAAATGATTTTCTTAGCTCAATCACAAGGTAAGATTATTATTACAGCAACTCAAATGTTAGATTCAATGCAACAAAATCCACGTCCTACAAGAGCTGAAGTAAGTGATGTTTATAATGCTGTATTAGATGGTACAGGTTGTACAATGTTATCAGGTGAATCAGCTCAAGGTGATTATCCTTATGAATCAGTTTCATATATGGCTAAAATTGATGAAAAAGCTGAAGAAGCTATTGATCATGAATTAATGATTGATAATGTTTTAGCTGTTAGTGAAGAAGTATCTGATGATTTTGTTGTAGGTTTATCAGCTGCTACTGTATGTGCTAATTTTGAAGTTAAAGCTATCGTAGCTGAAGGTGATGTTGACTTTGCTATGGCTTTATCAACTTATCGTCCTGCTGCTGATATCTTCTTTGCAGTTGATAACGATAGAGATTGTCGTACATTATCAATTTTATGGGGTGTTCAAGGTTTAGTTGGTAATGTTAAAACTGCTTTAGAAGCTGCTAAAGAAGCTTTAGATTTACATGAAGGCGATAAAGTAGTTAAAGTAACTTCTACAACATTTGAAATTATTACATTATAATTATTAGTGCTCATACTTAAGTATGAGCCTTTTTTACGCATTAAATCTAAATAAATTATTTAAAATAGACATAATTTAATATACTTTTTAAGTATTTTATTAGTTAATTATAAATGATGTAAAATAAGGCTATATTAAATTAAGTAGGAGATATGTAAATGATAAATTTAAATGAGAAAATTCCACTTGTAGATTTAAATGATGGAAATAAGATGCCAGTACTAGGTTTAGGTGTTTATTCTATTTGTGGTGACAAACTAAAAAGAACTTTAAAATCGGCTTTAGATATGGGAATTAGATTAATAGATACAGCATCATTTTATCAAAATGAAATTGAAATTGGTGAATTTATTAGACAAGCTATTAGAGATGGTTTAATTAAAAGAGAAGAGCTTTTTGTAATTACGAAAATATATCCAGGTGCGGAAATGGCTAATCCTGAAAAAGCTATTGAAGGATGTTTAAAGAGATTAAATATTTCTTACGTTGATATGATGTTATTACATCACCCAGATGTAAACGACATCAAAGCTTATCTAACTATGGAAAAATACGTTAATAAAGGGCTTATTCATTCTTTAGGTCTTTCTAATTATTATATTAAAGAGATCGATCCCTTTATTAAAAAAGTAAATATTAAACCTGCCCTAGTTCAAAATGAAATACACATTTATTATCAAGAAAAAGAAGTAGTTCCTCATATTCAAAACTTAGGTATTGTCATGCAAGCTTGGTATCCTTTTGGTGGTAGAGGTTATACTAATAATATATTAAATGATAAGACTATTGTTAAATTAGCCCAAAAATATAATAAAACACCTGTCCAAATTATATTGAGATGGCATTTACAAAGAAATGTTATAGCTATACCTGGTTCTAGTAATCCTTATCATATACAGGAAAATTTACAAATATTTGATTTTAAGCTTAATGACAAAGATATGGCAGAAATTGCTTTACTAGATAAAAATGAAAAGCATGATTGGTATTAAATTTAAATATATTATACAAGGTGAATAATGAAAAAATATAAATATGAAACAGTTACATTAGGATATAGTTTTAGTAAGAAGACTTTAACTGTTAAGTTACAAGAAATATTAGATGAAAAAGCTAATGAAGGTTGGCGTTTAGTTAAATTTGATTTTTCAGATTGGCTAGGGGCATGTGTAGTAGTTTTTGAAAAAGAAATTGAATATTAATAGAAATCAAAGCTTAGTAGTAAAATTGCTAAGCTTTGATTTTATATGAAATCGCTGTTCAATTATATCTTAAAGTCAAAAGATTTGGGAAAATGTGATTTTTTAATGCATATAATGCCGGAAAAATGTGAAAAATACATATAGAAACATCAGGAAAAATGCGATAAACTATTTTTGGTGATAAAATGTTAAAAAGAAAGATGGAAAAATTTTTATTAAATTGGAAAAGTAAAGATAATAGATATCCTTTAATTATTAGAGGGGCTAGACAAATTGGCAAAACATATTCAATTAGTTATTTTGGTAAGAGTAATTATAAGTATTTTATAAATATTAATTTTGTTAATAATCCGGAATAAAAAGATATATTTTCTGATGGATATGATGTTAATAAAATATTACAAAATATAACACTTAGAAATCCAAACTTAATATTTAAGCCTAATGAAACTTTAATATTTTTTGACGAAATGCAAGAATGCCCTAATTGTGTCACATCTTTGAAATTTTTTTTACTTAGATGGTAGATATGATGTTATATGTTCAGGTAGTATGATGGGATTAAATTATAAAGAGATTGATTCGGTTAGTGTTGGATACAAAGAAGAAGTAACTATGTATTCCTTAGATTTTGAAGAATATTTATGGGCATTAGGTTATCATGAAGAACAAATTGAAGATTTATATAAAAAGATGATTAGGCTAGAACCTTTATCAAATACGCAGATGTCGGTTTTTTTAGAGGCTTTTCATGAATATATGGTGCTCGGTGGAATGCCACAAGTGGTATCTCTTTTTGTTGAAAACAAAAATTATGGGGGAACATATCAAATTCAACAACAAATTATAAGAGCATATGAAGAAGATATTAGAAAATATGCAAGAGGATTAGATCAAGCTAAAATTGCTAGATTTTATCGTAATATAGCTATTTTTTAGGTAAAGATAATAAAAAATATCAAATAACAAAAATTGATTCAAATGCTAGAAATCGAGAATATATAGGCATTATAGATTGGATTAATGATTCTGGTATTATAAATATTTGTTATTTATCAAAAAATTTAGAATTACCATTAAAAGGAAATTATGATTTAAATAATTATAAAGTTTATTTTATGGATACAGGCCTTTTAGTAGCTTCTTTAGATGAAGAATCAAACAAAGATTTAAGATTTAATAAAAATTTTAATACTTATAAAGGTGGTATTTATGAAAATATAGTTGCGGATATGCTAGTGAAGGCAGGAGTTCCTCTTTACTATTATAAAAATGACAAGTCAACAATTAAAATTGACTTTATAATTAGAGATACAGATAGTATTATTCCAATTGAAGTTAAAGCTAAAGATAGCTCTACTATTTCGTTAAATAAATTGATTGATAATCCGAAATATAGTTATGTAAAATATGGCATTAAACTGTGCGAAAAAAACATCGGATTTAATGGTAAATTTTATACTTTTCCTTATTTTTTAACTTTTTTATTAAAGAGATTTATTAATGATATAAGGTAATGTTTAAAAGCTGTTTAATGTAAAGTAAAAAATATTATATAATTAAAAAAATAACATAATTATTTGGGAAAAATTGTAGTTTTTTGTATCTTATATTCTGAAAAGATCATTAGAGGTGGCTTTATGCTAAAAGATGAGAGTAAATTAATTAGGGAATTAAAACTGAAAAATGAAAAAGCTTTTGATATCATTTATAAAGAATATTACAAATTAGTTTTTTATGTAATAAATCAGATAGTTAATGATTATGAAACTGCTAATGAATTAACATCAGATACTTTTGTTGATTTATATAATCATATAGAACAACATGATGTTAATAAATCTTTTAAATATTGGTTAATTACGATAGCTAAAAATAATGCTAAAAGATATTTAAGAGATAATAAAAACAAAAGAGCCTATATTAATTCTGAATACATTAACAAGATTCCTGATTATGATAAAACGCATTTATTAGATTTATGTAAAGCTATTTTAACACCACTTGAATATGATATCTTAAACCTTCACGTTGTGTTTAATATGACTTTTGTTGAGATAGGGCAATTACATGATATTTCAAAATCAGAGATTCATAGAATTTATAAAAAAGCCTTAGCTAAATTGAGACAAGAATTGTAGGTGATGGTAGATGTTAAAGATTAAAAAAAGATATAAAAAAGAATTTTTAAAAGAAGATAAGGCTAAATATGATTTAATTAATGTCAAAAAGAGTTTAAATTTTAATGAATCAAAACCGAAAAGAAGAATTAAATTAAGATTAGCTATTACATCTTCATTTATTTTAGCTATAACAGTAATAGTTATATGTTTATTTTTATTTATTGATACTAGAACCATTCCTACTTATTTAGGAATGGAAGTAGTAGATGCTCCTACAAATATTTCGTTAAATTATATGGTTAAAAGTGAAGATATAAAAGATAGTGACATAGATTATTATGCTAAAGTCAATGAAAGATTAGTTGTAGCTATCTACCTCGATAATCCTGATGATTTTGAAATTGTTTCTTTAGTTATAAATGACACAAGATACTCAAGTTTTAATTTTGCTGATTATTCCACTAATGATACTATTTATATAATTATGTATTTAGATAGTAATCCTGGTATTGAAACTCTTTATATTGATGAATTACGATATATAGATAAAGATAAGATCGAAAATGCTAAATTTGCAGGTGATAGAAGTATTCTTATAGCTAAAGAATATGACAAATTGCCAGAAATTAAAGTTATAAAAGAAGAATATGATGATAAATCATATGTTTTAGATTATGATTTATTTGATTATTATGGAATTGTAAATAATTTAAATGTTTTACTATATTTAAATAATGAAGTTGTTGATTCTTTAATAGTAGATATTAAACAAGAATCTATTAAGTTTAATAATTTATTAAAAAACACTACATATAAGTTAGTTATATATGTAGAAATAGATATTTTAAATGGTATGGGAATAACAAAACAGCAGTTATATGAAAGTAATTTTACAACTGATGTAGGTATAAGTTATACAACAAAGGTAGATGATACTAGTTTAACAGTTGACTATACAGCTAAAGATGATGTAACTAAAGTTATTACTAAGTTATATTATAATGATGAACTTATTAGTGAACAAAATGGTTTAAATGTTTTATTTAATAATTTATTAACTAATAAAACATATTTAGTAGAAGTAAGTTATGAATATTTATTATTAGATAAAATATATACAGATTCATTTTCCTTTAATTTTGAAACAAAACAACTACAAGCACCTAAAATATTAGATTTTAATGCTAGTTCTACCCCAAGAACAATTACTTATGATTACAAATTAGAAGATATAGATAATGTTATTACCAATAAGAGCGTTAATCTATATTTAGGAGAACAATTAATACAAGAAAATGGCGATTTTGTTGATTTATTTAGCAATTGTGAATATAAATTGTTGTTAGTAGTTGAATATGATTTACTTGATGGCAATGGCAAACAATATATAGTAAAAGAATTAGTAATTAAAACTAAAGAATATCAAGAACCTACGCTTGATACAAATGAAACATATTTATTAATTTCAGAAAATAAATTATATTATAATGTTTCTTTAATCGATGAGAACAATTTAATTAAAGACTATACAATAGCTATTTATGCCGATAATAATTTATTATTTAATGATATAGCTAATAGTGGAATGTTGATTTTAGATAATGAATATAGCAATATTGAATTGAGAATAACAATTACTTATGATTTATTTGATGGTAATGGTGAAAGAATAATAGTATTAAAACATGGGCTTGGAGGAAAATTATGAAAAAATATTTATTATCTTTTATTGCATTAATAATGTTATTTATAATATCTGCGTGTAATGGCACAGAGACGGTAACAGAAGAAAAAATAGTGCCAATATATCAAGGTGTTAATGTAGTTACTAATTCTAGTACTACTGAAACTAGTAAAAATATGAAACATGCTGTACCTGATATTAATGTTGATTCTGGGTTAAGTTATTTTGTAAAGCCAAATGAAAAATTTAATTTAGTAATACATTTAACTAACCCTAGTCAATTTGAAATTTTATCTATAACTATTAATGAAATTAAATATCAAACATTTGAGTTTGTTGATGGTTCAAATAGTGAAAATATCATCTTAAGTGTAACAGCACCTAGTGAACCAGGCGTGTTTAATTATTATGTTGATAATATTAAATATATAGATAAACAAGCCATTAAAGATGTTGATATGTCTAATGGTAATAAAAGTGTTGATGTTGGTATTACTTATCAAGATTTACCAACTGTTAGTATGTATGATATGTCAGTTACTTATACAACTTTTAATGCCATGTTACAAATAGTTGATAATGATAATATTTTAGCTAATTCAAATCTTAGATTTTATGTATTTGACCAAGATGATTTAATTGTTTTTAGTCAAGTGTTAGAAGAAAATATAATAACAGTAGATAGTTTAAGGACAGGCGCTAATTATCATTATGTTATAGCTTTAAATTTAGATATTTTAGATGGTAATGGTTCTAAAACTTATATTTTAGCTGAAGGTGATTTTAGAACAGCGGCTCCAGTAGATATTAAAATTAATGATGTAAGTTATGATAGTTTTAATTATGAAATAATTAATAATGTTGATAATGCAACAATTTCTACTATTAGTTTAATTGATAATAATGGTAATGTAATAAATATTAAAGATAATACTAATGTTAGTAGTCTTTTATCTAATAGTACTTATCAAATAGAATTAGTATTTTCTTATCAAGATGAAACCTATCATATTTATAATAGTGTAAGCACTCTAGCTTATGAAGTTCCTACAATTACTAAATTAGCAGCTACAGCTACTAATAATTCAATCACTTATGAAAGTCAAATAAATGATTTAAATAATTTAGTTAATAGTCAAAGTGTTTCTTTATATAAAGGAGATGAATTAGTAAAACAAGATGAAGAGCTTATAAATTTATTAAGTAATACCGAATATCGCTTAGTATTATCTATTTACTATGATTTAAATGATGGTAATGGTATACAAAATACAAGTAAAGAAATTACTATTAAAACTTCTAAAATAGATGCACCAACTTTATCACTTAAATATAATATTTATGATCTTAACTTTGTGGGAGAGCTTAATGTCATAGATGAATATAATATATTTAATTTTAAATATTATGAATTATGTGATGAGGAAGGTAATATTATTGAAGTATCAGATGATATTAATTATGTTAAAGAAATAAAAGATTTAAAATCAAACGCGAAGTATCAAATTAATGTTATTTATTCTTATGATTTAAATGAGGGTAATGGTATTCAAGAAGAAGAGTTAAGTATATCTTTTAGTACAGCTAAACAAGTACCAACTCTTAAGATTTCACCATACTCTATAACTGAAAACTCAATAGGCTATGACATAATAGAAACAGATCCGAATGTTATTGGGGAAATATCAGCTATTAGATTGTTTGATGATGATAATAATTTCTTAAAACAAGTAACAGTAGCTAATTCATTTAGTTTTGATAGTTTAAATCCTAATACTAACTATATTATTAAGATTTATTATAATTATGATTTAGATGATGGTACTGGTTCACATGAAATTGTTTATGAACAAGAAATTACTACAGCTAAATTGATGCCTGAAGTGGACTTTAATTTAGATGCTACAAAGACTACTATAGTTGCTAGTCCAGTTATTTCTGATATCCATACAGCTGGTCTTATTAAAAACATTAAGTTATACCTTGGGGATGAACTAGTTTCTGAAGGTATGGCTGCGACATTTGATAATTTATATTCAAATAATACTTATCGTGTAGTTTTAACTTATGAATATGATTTAGGTGATTTAAAAGGTAAACAAATTAAAGCAGTAGAACATGAGATTACTACTAAAGCCTTGATAACTCCAACAATTAATTTCTCTATTGTAGAAGCAACATATGATTCATTTACTTTAAAATATGAATTAATTGATTTAGATCATATATTTAATTTTGAATCAGGTATTCTATATATAAATAATAAGGAAACTAAACAGTTGACTTTAGAAGATTTGAACGCATCAGGTCTTTATAGTAATAATACCTATAACTTCGTTTGTACATATTCTTATGATTTAAATGATGGCTTAGGTGTGCAATATAATATAGTTACTCTCGATGTAAATACTAAAAAATATGATATTTCTTTAACTTATACTGATTTATCTTGTACAGATAGTGAAATCTTCTTTGATTACATTATTAAGGATGACAGCAATACATTAACTATTATTAATATTGAATTGTTAGATATGAAAGGTGAAGTTGTTCAAACTTTGGAAGATTTGTCTGTTCGAAAATTTGTAGGTTTGACAGGCAGTCAATTCTACCGGATTGTTACAACTTACACTTATAATTTAAATGATGGCAGCGGAGTTGTTACAGAGGATCAAATAACTCAAGAATACGGGACTTCAGGTGCTAAAGTTAATGTAATAGGTTTTGAAGTTATTAATAGTGATTCTTTATTGGTTGGTAAGGAAATTCATATAAGAGTTAAGTTAGATAATCCTAATAACTTAAATTTAACGGCCTTATATATTAATGACGTTCGTTTTGATGCTGCTCAATTTGGTGTTGATGGAGATTCTATAATAATTAGATTTGTTCCAGAAACTTTAGGTGGTAGTTATGATGTTGTCTTAACAGGTTATAGCTATTTAATTTCAGTAGGTGATGATAAGATTGAACTTAAAGAAAATCTATTTACTGATTATGTTAATGAAGTATTTGTTTTAGGTGATTTAGGTGTATCTTATTTTGGTTCATCACGTGATTTACCTTTTGCTGTTAAGGGTCAAAAGGAAATTAGCTTAAAATTTGATGGTACTAAAGGCTATCAAATTGAAAGTATTGAGACAAGTCAAAAAACGTATACTAAAGAAGAAATAGAAGTAATTAGTGACAGTGAAGTTAGAATTAGTTCTAATGATAATACTTCGGCTATTACTTTGAAAAATGTTGAATATTCTTTAGAGGGTAACTCTACGATTCAAAGTTATAATTTAACAGCAAATTTATATGTTGTCGATAGTGATGAATTATTAGTAATTGATGAAGCTAGTGATTTTGCAAATCTAGAAAATTATCATGTTTATGTCATAACTAAAGATATCGACTTCTCAAGTGTAAATGGCAATTTATTTAACAAAGAATTTAATGGTGTTATTATTGGTGATAATCATAAATTATTGAACTTCTCTCTACAAAGCCGTTTATCTACTAATAATATTATAGATTATGGTTTATTTAGTAGATTTACAGGGTATGTAGAAAACATTACTTTTGTCAATCCGTATATCATTATTGAAGATGTAACAGAAGCTTATGCTGGGGTATTTGCTGGTGCCATTATAAATGGTGTAGTAAATAATGTGGTTATAGAAAATGCCGTTATTGAAAGTTCATCTTCAGCTGGTGGTCTAGTTGGTCGTCTAATATCTTCTAATTCTATTTCTAATGTTACGATTTCTGGTTCAATAACTGGTTTGGATCATGTTGGTGGTTTAACTGCTTTAAGTGGAGAAGGAGATAATATAGTTAGAATAATTAACCACGCTACAATCTCTGGTAAATCACATGTAGGTGGTATTATTGGTACAGCATGGTTTAGTATAAGTGTTGCCCAATTAGTTAACTACGGTAATATTATAGGTATAGAAAATGAAATTGGTGGCATTATTGGTGGAACTACGGATATTTTAAATATAAATGATTGTATCAACTATGGAGATGTTTCAAGTGTTGGTACTAATGCTGGTATCATTGGTTCAACTAATACAGGGGCTGCCTATGGTAGCAATCTAATAAATTTAGGAAATATCAGCAGCAATATTGGTATAATTGGATATGTTAACGTTAATTTCTACTTATCTAATTCAGTTTCAATTAATGATGTGACACACAGTAGAGCAAAGACAACTAATTGTTACACGCTAGATGAGCAATATGTAGATGAACTCAATAATATTTATTTAGCTAGTAAAGACCAAATTATGGATAAAGAATTCTGGATAGAACTTGGCTTTGCTGAAGATATATGGAATTTAGATGATTTAGCTAATTATCCAACATTAAAATTTGCTAGTAATTATTAATTATTTAAATATTTCTCCTAGAAAAAGGGGGGTTATGTCAAGGCATAATTCCCTTTTTCTTTGATTTTATGGCGAAAATGCTATAAAAATCAGTAATTTATTTTGCCTAATAAAAGAAAAAATAGTATAATAGAAATGGTGATTTTTTATGGAAATTAATAATTTTATTAAAACTATTATGGAAGATGATCTTAAAGAAGGACGTGTAAATGAAATAATTACTCGGTTTCCACCAGAACCTAATGCTTATTTACATATTGGTCATGCAAGAGCTATTATTACTAACTTTGAGTTGGCTAAAGCTTTTAATGGATATACTAATTTAAGATTTGATGATACAAATCCAGCTAAGGAAGGACAGGAATTTGTTGATGGTATAATTGCCGATTTAAAATGGCTAGGTTATACTCCTAAAAATGTCTTCTATGGCTCAGATTATTTTGAAAAAACTTATGAGAAAGCTATTCTTTTGATAAAAAAAGGTTTAGCTTATGTTGATGATTTATCACAAGAAGAAATGTCTAGAATGCGTGGTACCTTAACTACTCCAGGTACTAATTCACCTTGCCGTGATCGTAGTGTTGAAGAAAATTTAAAGTTATTTGAAGAAATGCGTCAAGGCAAATACAAAGATGGTGAAAAGACTTTAAGAGCTAAAATTGATATGGCTCATCCTAATATGAATATGCGTGATCCAGCAATGTACCGTATTATGCACATTAATCACCATCGTCAAGGTAATAAATGGTGTATTTTTCCAATGTATGATTTTGCTCATCCACTTCAAGATAGTTTTGAAGGTATTACTCACTCTTTATGTTCACTAGAATATGATAACCATCGTATTTTATATGATTGGTTTATTGAGAAGTGTGAAATGGAACATGTTCCTCATCAATATGAATTTGGTCGTTTAAATATTACTAATACTATTATGTCTAAACGTTATATTAAACAATTAGTTGATAGTAAAAAAGTTAGTGGTTATGATGACCCAAGAATGCCTACTTTAGTGGGTTTAAAAAGAAGAGGGTTTACGCCAGAAGCTATTAAAAACTTTATTTTAAGTACAGGTTTATCAAGAGTTAATAGTACGGTTGATAGTTCTCAGCTTGATGAAGCTTTAAGAGAAGATTTAAAGTTAAAAGCTATGCGTAAACATGCGATTGTTCACCCATTAAAGGTTGTTATTGATAATTATCCTGAAGGGCAAATTGAATATTTAGATTGTCCTAATAATTCAGAAAATGAAGAATTAGGAAGTAGAAAGATTGCCTTTTCTAAATATTGTTACATTGAACAAGAAGATTTCTTAGAAGAAAAGCCTAATAAGAAATGGAAAAGACTTGCTAAAGATGTAGAAGTTAGATTTATGCATGCTTATTTTGTTAAATGTAATAGTGTTGTTAAAGATGAAAATGGTAATATTGTAGAGATTCATTGTACATATGACCCGGAAACTAAATCAGGTACGGGCTTTGAAGGTAGAAAACCTAATGGTAATATTCATTTTGTAGAAGCTACGACAGCTTTAAAGGCTACATTTAGACAATTTGAACCACTTATGTTAGATGAAACAGCTGAGAATAAAGATTTAGATTTTATGGAAAAGTTAAATCCTAATTCATTACATGTTTATGAAGGGTATGTAGAAGAATCATTTAAAGATGACCAAATTGGCACACATTATCAATTTGTTCGTAATGGTTATTATATTTTAGATAAAGATAGCACAGATTCTAATTTAGTATTTAATAGAAGCTGTGAACTTAAGTCGTCATTCAAATTATAATAAGTGGATTCCTCCACTTATTTTATTTAGAAAGGAAATGTTTATGCAAGAAGAATTTATTAAAAAAATTATACCTGATATCTTTTTAACTGATTCACCAAGTGGATATGATAAAAATGTTAATGATGTTATTACTAATATTTTAAAAGAGTTAGGTTATAATTATGAAATATTACATAAAAATACTATTTTAGTAAAAGTTATAGGAAAAGATCTTTCTAAAGTAGTAGCTACTTCAGCTCATGCCGATACTTTAGGTTTAATGGTTAGAAGTATTAATAGTGATGGTACTTTAAATGTTACAAATATTGGTGGGCCTCTAGCTCCGACTTTAGATGGAGAATACTGTAAAATAGCTACTAGGTTTTCACAAATTTATACTGGTACTATTTTAGCTAAGAGTCCATCTGTTCACGTTTATCCTGATAGTAAAACTATGCCTCGTGATTTTGATCATTTAGTTGTAAGAATAGATGAGGTTGTTAAAACGAAAGAAGATGTTTTAAAATTAGGAATAAATAATGGTGATTATGTCTTTATTGAGCCAAAAACAACTATTACTAAATCTAATTTTTTAAAGTCTCGTTTTATTGATGATAAAGCATCTGTTTGTTTATTGTTAGGAGTTTTAAAAGAATTAAAAGAAAAAAATATAACTCCTAATTTTACGACTTATTTTTACTTTGTCCATCAAGAAGAAGTTGGTCATGGCGCTAGTGCCTTAGCTAAAGAAATTAGTGAATTTGTTACTTGTGATATGGGGTGTGTAGGGCTTGATTTAGCTGGTAATGAATATGCAGTTAGTATTGCGGCTAAAGATAGTGGTGGACCTTATAGTTATGAACTTACTACTAAACTTATTAAATTAGCTAAAGAAAATAATTTAAATTATGTCGTTGATATTTTCCCATTTTATGGCTCTGATGTCGGGGCAGCTTGGCATGCAGGTGTTGATTGTCAAGGGGCTTTAATAGGTCCTGGTGTTGCTGCAAGTCATGGAATGGAAAGAACACATTTAGATGCGATATATGAAACTATGAAATTATTAGTTTTATATTTGACGAAATAGGTGTTAAGTATGTATGATATTGTAGTTGTCGGAGCTGGTCATGCTGGTTGTGAAGCTGCTTTAGCTTGTGCAAAGATGGGACTTAAGACATTACTTGTTACAGGTAATTTAGATATGTGTGGTTCTATGCCTTGTAATCCTTCAATTGGTGGGCCAGCTAAAGGAGTAGTTGTCAGAGAAATTGATGCCCTTGGTGGATATATGGGCAAAAATGCTGATTTATGTCAAATTCAAACTAAACTTTTAAATAGTTCAAAAGGTCCAGCTGTTTGGGCTTTACGTTTTCAAGAAGATAAATTGTTATATGTTAAAGAGATGCGTGAGCATTTAGAAAAAACACCTAATTTAGACCTTTTAGAAGCTATAGTTATGGGATTAAATGTCGCAGATAATAAGGTATGTGGTATTGTTTTAGAAGATGGTAAAAATATAGAATGTAAGAAAGTTATTTTAACAACTGGTACTTATTTAAATAGTCGTATTTTAAGAGGTAAAGTCACTTTAGATGAGGGACCAGATAGTCAAAGAACTAGTTATGGTATATCTAAACAATTAAAAGAATTAGGTTTTGAAATACAGAGACTTAAAACAGGAACTCCCGCTCGTATTTATACTGATTCTATTGATTTTAGTAAAACTAAATTAGAAGCCGGTGATGCTAAAACTAGACATTTTTCTTTTGATCCTGGTTATGAGAGTATTTTAGGTGTTAATGTACCTTGTTATTTAACTTATACTGATAAAGAACTTCACAATTATATTTTAGAACATTTAAATGATAGTGCTATGTATGGTGGAGTAGCTAAAGGAATTGGTCCTCGTTATTGCCCATCTATTGAAGATAAAATAGTTAGATTTAAAGATAAAGACAGACATCAAATCTTTTTTGAACCTGAAAGTTTAGAACTTGATGAAACATATATTCAAGGATTTTCTACTTCGATGTCAGTAGAAGTTCAGGATAAGATGATTCATATGTTAAAAGGTTTAGAAAATGCAAGAGTCAAAAGATATGCTTATGCTATTGAATATGATGCGATTAACCCATTAAATATTTATCCGACATTAGAGACTAAATTTGTCAAAGGTTTATATACAGCTGGTCAAATTAATGGAACATCTGGCTATGAAGAAGCGGCAGGTCAAGGACTTATAGCTGGTATTAACGCAGCTAGTAGTATTTTAGGCAAGAAGCCATTAATTTTAAAAAGAGATGAAGCTTATATTGGCGTTATGATTGATGATTTAGTTACTAAGGGGACTAATGAACCTTATCGTTTATTAACTTCTAGAGCTGAATATCGTCTTTTATTAAGACATGATAATGCTGATTTAAGATTAAGAGAATATGGTAGATATTATGGTTTAATAGATGATGCTCAATATAGTAGATTTATTGTTAAGAAAGAAAAAATAGCTTTTTATTATGATAGATTTAAAGTAGATAAGATTAAAGTTAATTTTTTAAATAATTATTTTGTTAAAAAAGGAATAGAACAAGTTAAAGAATCAACAACTATTTATAATCTATTAAAAAGACCAGATTTAAGTATCATAGATATTTTAAATATTTGTAAAGCTAATAATATTTATGAAGATTTAAATGATGTAGCAGAAGATGTGTTAGAACAAATAGAAATAAGTATTAAATATGAAGGTTATATAGCTAAAACATTAGCGCAAGCTGAAAAGATGCGTATTTATGAAAATAAAGTTATTCCTTTAGAAATTGATTATGATAAAATTCAAAATTTAGCATTAGAAGCTAGGGAAAAGTTAAAAAAAGTAAGACCACAAACGATTGGGCAAGCGACACGTATTAGTGGAGTTAATCCGGCTGATATAACAGTTTTAATTATTTATTTAGAGGCATATTATGGCAAGTAAAGATTTTATATTAGATTTATTTCCTAATGCTAGTAGTGATGATTTTGTTAAATTAGATAAATATTATGAACTTTTAATAAAATATAATGAAGTTATGAATTTGACTAGTATAACAGAATATGATGAGGTTTATATTAAACATTTTTATGATTCTTTATTATTGACTAAAGTTTTAGATATTAATAATGAAACTCTTTGTGATGTTGGTTCAGGAGCTGGTTTTCCAGGCATTCCGCTAGCTATTTTTACTAATGCTAAAGTTAGTATTATTGATGCTTTACAAAAAAGAATTAATTTTTTGAATGATGTAATTAAAGAATTAGATTTAAATAATGTTTTAGCTTATCATATTAGAGCAGAAGAATATGTTAAAACTAAACGTTCAAGTTTTGATGTAGTGACGGCTAGGGCAGTTGCTAAATTAAATGTATTAGCAGAACTTTGCTTGCCTTTAGTTAAAGTTGGTGGGTATTTTATAGCTTTAAAAGGTAGTAATGAAGAAGAATTAAAAGAAGCTAATAAGGCTTTAGATATATTAGGTGCTAGTTTAGTAAAAACTTATAGTTTTGATTTGCCAAATGAAATGGGGAAAAGACATATATATTTATTTAAAAAAGTAAAAGAGTGTAACAATAAATATCCTCGTAGTTTTGCTAAAATTAAAGCTAATCCGTTATAAAAGGAGAAACAATGTATAAACTTAATCAAATTGTGTTTACAAAGAAAAATCATGTATGTGGTTCTAATAAATGGAAGGTTATTAGAGTAGGTGTTGACATTAAATTAGAGTGTTTAGGTTGTGGACGCGTTATAATGTTGTCATCTTTTGAGTTAGATAAAAAAGTTAAACCGATATTAAGTAAGAAAGAATTAGCTTATTTAGAAGAAATTAATAAAGAAGTTTAGAGAAGCGCTTTGGTTTGTAGAGTGCTTCTCTATCTTTATATATAATATATATGCATTAAAAAAATAGTTTTTATGAGAATTTAAATAGGTTAGAAAAAAATATTAAAAAATTAAAAATTATGCTTGCAATTAGTATGTTAATGTAGTAGAATTAAAAAGCACTCAAGCGAGAGCAATATTTTAAAATGGTTGGGTAGCGAAGAGGCTAAACGCGGCAGACTGTAAATCTGCTCCCTAAGGGTTCGGCGGTTCGAAACCGTCCCCAACCACCACTAAAAAAATAAAAATTATTGTTGACACTAAGTCTGTGTTGTGTTATACTAAACAACGGCTGATTTGAGAAGCCAACAATTAATCTTTGAAAACTATATATGACGAAGCGTGTCGAAATTAAATAACAATTTCGATAAGGAAATTGAGCA
>CALUQZ010000003.1 GCA_944323055.1 uncultured Acholeplasmatales bacterium | reverse complement strand
TTTTTTTGACTAAAAATAAAAAGGCTGTGAAATAAGCCTCTAATTAAATATTAGAAATTTATTTTTTCACAGCCCCACGTTTGTTTACATTATTTACTTGCTATTTTAATGTTATATTGTGCTAAAAACAGTAATTATGATACTTATCTAGATGTCACTGAAAAATTCTTAGACTCATTTAATAGTGTTAAAGAAACTATATATTTTGACGATGAACCATTACTAAAATCGCAGAGCATTGAATTAATGGATAGCACCCCTTTTTATAATACATTTACAAAAGTCCCGCTTTTTAAATCAATTGATGTTAATAACCCCTCAAGATTAGAAATTTATCATTTAAAACTATCTGACAAAACTTATGATTATGCACAAGCTTCAAAGTTTATCAATTTTGCAATAACCAATTATATAAATTCTCGTATCAAAATTAATGAAGTCAAAGAAAATAAAGAGTTTGAAGCCCTAGTTAGCAAATCATTTTTAAAATTTTTAAAGCTAAACAAGAGGGATAGTTTTCCTAATATTATGCTTTATGCTTTTTTAGAATCTGTTTTAAATGCTCCAAAAATATTAAGTTCTTATGAAATAACAAAAGCACCAAAAGAGCATGAAACTTTTTCATCAGGAATACATCTTCTTCCAAAAAAAGTTTTAAAAGTCGGAAACAATAAGTTAATATTTGGATCATCAAATATTGATAATGACTTCATAACTTCTATAGAAAAGGTTTTTGATCAGATTGTCAAAATAGAAAAAAATAAAGATGAAGAAATCAACTTTATTGATGAAAATATATTTAGATATTGTTTTTCAACAGAAGACGCTAAATATTTAAGTTCTCTTCTTTTGCCTAACTACGGTGGGGTTAAGCCTGATATGTCCTTTGGAATTTTTATAGCTTTCAAATATACAATAGAAAATAAAGGTTCTCTTTCCAATGAGGATTATCAAAACGAACTAACAAAACAACTCCAAGAGACAATAAAATTTAAATTGCCAACCATACAAAATAAAATTGATTCTTTAGGATTAAAAGATTATTCATTTTTCATCTATCTTTTGCCATTGGAAGATGTCGATAGCGATACTGAAAAAATATATGAATATCTTGGAGGCGACTAATGAATATAACACGAAACGATACATTAGGTGAATTTATTTATAGAGAATTAGATAAAAACGATTATCTTAATCAACTTTATAAAAATCTAATTTATAACTACAGCATTAAACTTTTTAACTTAAATTTAAAATTACAGGATATTAATGATAAAGACTTATTACGCTTTGCCGATCTATTGTCAAAGTCTTGTTTTACTGATAAATCTGACTTTCATAAAAATATATCACAAAATATTGTTGTTTTAGAAAATATAATAGGAAATCAAAGCATAATTAAAACTGCGTATTCTTCTAGTGTTTTAAAAACTTTAGGTAATTACGCAGGATTAATGCTGTTACAGCCTAACAGTTTTAAAGAAAATTACAATGATTCAATATTAGAAAAAGCATATTCATCTTCAAAGATGCAAGCTCTTAAAATGCCTAATGAAAACGATGAAAAATACTATCTCCATATTCAAAAAAATATTTTGAATGAAATGAATGAAGACTTGCTAAGTTATTCAGGGCCAACTTCAATGGGCAAATCAATGTTGATGAAAAAATATGTTGCTAGCTGTTTAGCAAAAAAAGAAAATAAAAATTATGCTATTATAATTCCTTCAAAAGCATTAATAAACGAGGTCAGTGATGATTTTATTAAAGGCTTAAACAACGAGCTGAAAGAAAATAATTATATAGTAGTAACTTCTGCTGGTTCGCTTGCATTAGAAAGAAAGGCTAATTACTTATTTGTAATGACACCTGAGAGATTACTATACTTGATGATAAAATATCCGGACATAAATATTTCTTCTATATTCATTGATGAAGCACATAAGATTTCGTCAAACGATGATCGCAGTTCATTTTATTACAAAATAATCGAAATGGCATATTATAAAAACCAAAGTACAAAATTTGTTTTTGCTTCACCAAATATTCCTAATCCTGAAGTATATACAAAGATTGTCACTAAACTTTACCAAAACAATAATCACTCACTACCTGTTGTAATACACTCTGAATTTTCTCCAGTAGTACACATTCAATACTATATTGATTTTATTACTAATAAAGTTCAGGTTTACAATGATCTTAGGAATGACTTTGATTTTGTTTGTAACATGAACTCATCTGATTCTCCATTGCTTGATATTTCACTGTCGAAATTTATTAAAGATTATGGGAAGTATGATCTAGAATTGCAAAGCCTAGTATATTGCAACTCTAAAGATTTAGCTATTAATTATGCAATAGAATACGCAAAACAATGTGAAGATTTAAAAATTGATGAATTGAATGAATTTGCAAAACTAATTGAACGAGACATCGATCAAGATTATCTGTTGCCAGAATTAATAAAGAAAGGTGTAGCATATCATGTTGGTTATCTCCCTGCATATATAAGGGAACAAATAGAAAAGTTATACCGAAGCAAAAAAATTAGAACTATTTTTTGCACAAGTACATTAATTGAAGGTGTCAATTTACCTGCCAATAATCTATTTATTCTTAATTACAATAAAGGTTCTAAACCAATGTCTACTGTTGAATTTAAAAATATGGTAGGTAGAGTTGGAAGACTTGGGCTTAATTTATATGGCAATGCTTTTGTCATTCGCTATAATCTAAAACTAAACCAAGAAGATTTTATAAATTTAATGACATCTTCTGTTGATGAGCAAAAATTATCAATTTTTGAGGAACTGACAGGCCCTCAAAAAAAGAAAATCGTTGATGAATTATGTAGAGGAAATACTCAATTTCCAATGCATCCAAAAAAACAAACTGAAAATTCATACTCTTTAATGAGAAAATTTGCATTAATACTTTTAAGCGATATTAAACATTCAAAAAAGTCGATTGTTTATAATTCATTTGAGAAACAATTAAATATGCTTTGTACTGAACAATCAATTCTTTTAGAACTATATAAAACAAAAGATATTAAAGTTATTAAAGAGGATGTTATTAAATTAAGATTAAATAAAGATATGATTAGCGTTGATGATGATATTAATGTTTCACACGATCAAAAAGTCAATTTAATAAGCGAACTTAATAATAATTTATCTTACCCCGCTCTAAGGGATGGAAAAGTAGACTATGATGATTTATTGGATTTTTTATTAAATTTATCAAAAATATTTAAATGGGAATTTTATGAAAAAAGTAGTCTTGGTTCTATTGCAGATAATGGAAATCCAAAATACTTGATTCGCTATGCCACTATTTTAACTCAGTGGATGAATGGCAACGGCCTTAATCTAATTGTTAAATCAGCTTTAAAAAATAAGCGTGAAAAATTTGTAGAGTACCAAAACCACATAAGGACAGGCGCTTGTATCGATATTTTTAATCCTCCTAAATGCCCAAAGATTAAATATCTTGGAAAGTTAATAACATATGATCCAAATAATAGATTACATAGAAATATAGTTATTGGTGAAACACTAGATACAATTGATAAAATAATTCTATTTAAAATTGCAAATTATTTTTTGCGCTTTTCGACAGAATATAAAAAGAAGCATGATATAGATGGTGATATGGATAACGATTGGTATGAGTATGTTGAATACGGAACTACTGCTCCATTAAGCATATTTTTACAACGAAATGGTTTTAAACGTGAGACTGCAGAATTTATTAAAAATGAGCAAAAATTATATGTTGTTGAATTGTCAAATAAACAATACAAGATTAAGAATTCTATTTTTAAAAGCAAAATTGATCTATTTATTAAAGAAAATTTAGAAATGGTGAAATTAAATATACCTGATATATTCATAGATTAAAAAGGACGCCAATATTACTACTGACGTCCTTTATAAAATTTGTAAGGCTTTAGATTGTGATTTCAAAGATATAATAGAATATATAAGTAATTAGAAATCTTACTTAAACTTACATAATGTTTAAAAAACTAAATTTCATTATCGCTTTTAGCCAAATTACAAAAGTCATGTGTAAGTTGAGCATTTTCAATTTGAGTCTCACCACCATGAGCATATGGTTTTATATGGTCTATTTTAGCTTCTTCTAAATTAACTATTTCCTGACCTCTCGAATGTACATTTTTATATTGACATTAACATTTTTTAGTATTTTTTGGAGTTCAATTCCAAATTTGTATAATTTTAAGCATTTAAAAAGGTGTCTAAAATAAACACCTTACTTTTATTACATAGATTCATGAATAGTTCTGCTGATAACATCATCTTGTTGTTCTTTTGTTAATTTAATGAAGTTAACAGCATAACCTGATACTCTTATTGTTAATTGAGGATATTTTTCTGGATGTTTTTGGGCATCTAATAAAGTTTCTCTATTAAAAACATTAACATTTAAATGATAACCACCATCAGCAACATAAGTATCTAACATTTGCACTAAATTATCAACTCTTGACATATTATCCTCCTATTCTTCATCATCTTTACCAAGAGATTGTGGTGTAACTGAGAAAGTATTAGAAATACCATCTCTTGAATATTCGTATGGTAGTTTAGCTACAGATTCTAATGAAGCTAAGGCACCATGAGAATCTCTACCATGCATTGGATTTGCTCCTGGAGCTAAAGGTTCACCAGCTTTTCTACCATCTGGGGTATTTCCTGTCTTTTTACCATATACAACATTTGATGTGATAGTTAAAATTGACATAGTAGGTTCAGAATCACGATAAGTATAATGTTTTTTGATTTTGTTCATGAATGTTTTAACTAACCATACCGCAATTTCATCTACTCTATCATCATTGTTACCATATTTAGGGAAATCACCTACTGTTTTAAAATCAGTGATTAAACCAAATTCATTTCTTATTGGATATACTTTAGCATATTTAATAGCTGATAATGAATCAACTGCACATGACAAACCGGCAATACCTGTCGCAAAGAAACGATGAACTTTAGTATCATGTAAAGCCATTTCTAAAGCTTCATATGAATATTTATCATGCATATAGTGAATTAAATTTAACGTATTAACATAAAGGCCTGCTAACCATTCCATCATTTGTTCATATTTTTCAACAACATCTTTATAGTCTAGGGCGTCATCACTAGTGATAGCTTCAAATTTTGGTGAAACTTGTAAAGGCTTTTTAGTAGCTTTATCTAGCGTTAATTCATCTTTACCACCATTTAAAGCATATAATAAACATTTAGCTAAATTAGCTCTAGCACCAAAGAATTGCATATCTTTACCTTGACGCATTGAAGATACACAACATGCTATACAATAATCATCTCCCATTTCCGGACGCATTAAATCATCTGATTCATATTGAATAGCTGATGTTTTAATTGACATTTTTGCACAATATTTTTTGAAATTTACTGGTAAATTTTTAGACCATAGAACTGTTAAATTTGGTTCTGGTGATGGTCCTAGGTTATCTAGAGTATGTAATACTCTAAATGAGTTTTTAGTTACTAAACTTCTACCATCAACACCCATACCACCAATTGATTCAGTTACCCAAGTCGGATCACCTGAGAATAATTCATTATATTCTCTAATACGCATAAACTTAACAATACGTAATTTCATGATGAAATGATCCATTAATTCTTGAGCTTCTTCTTCTGTTATTAAGCCTTTTTTAAGATCACGTTCAATATAAATATCTAAGAATGTTGTGTTTCTACCAATAGACATAGCTGCCCCATTTTGATCTTTAACAGCTGCTAAATAGCCAAAATATAAAGCTTGAATAGCTTCTTGAGCCGTTTTAGCCGGTAAAGATATATCACAACCATAAGATAAAGCCATTTCTTTTAATTGTTTTAAAGCTTTAATTTGTTCTGATACTTCTTCTCTATCTCTAATACGATCTGGTGTCATTTCTCCATCAATTAAAGATTTATCTAATTCTTTATGTTTAATTAAATAATCAACACCATATAAAGCTACTCTACGATAATCACCAACAATTCTACCTCTACCATATGTATCAGGTAAACCAGTTAAAATATGTGCTGTACGAGCTTTACGCATTTCAGGTGTATAAGCATCATAAACACCATCATTGTGAGTTTTACGGTATTTTGTAAATATTTCTTTAACCCTGTCAGATACATGATAACCATACATTTCGCAAGCTTCTACAGCCATTCTAATACCACCAAATGGTTGAAGCCCTCTTTTGAATGGTTTATCTGTTTGTAAACCAACAATTTTTTCTAAATCTTTATCTAAATAACCTGGCTTATGAGAAGTAACTGTTGAAACAATATCTGTATCAGCATCTAATACACCGCCTGCTTCTCTTTCTTTTTTAGATAAGTCTAAAACAATTTGCCATAATTTTTTAGTAGCATCTGTCGGACCAGCTAAAAATGATTCATCACCATCATAAGGTGTATAATTTTTTTGGATAAAGTCGCGGACATTAACTTCATCATTACTCCATTTTCCAGGTACAAAACCTTCCCATGCATTATATTCCATAAATATCTACCTTTCCTTTTAAAGTGAGTTAATATTAACAAAAAGCCCCTTTTTTTGCAAGCAATTTACCTTATAAATTAGCCTCATTATTAGTTATATATTTTTGATTAGAAGCTCGCATATTAGGGTTAGTAGGTACTAATAATTTCTTTTTTACTAATGGTCCTAAAATATTGTTCATAAAATACGGACGAGAGTGAATACCAATCAATTCTTGAATTTCACTTCTTTTACGAGCTACTTGGCAAAATTCTAAAATTTGATCTTTATAAGGACCATCTCCTTTTAATATAACATCTTGTTCTTGATTTTTTAAATCATATAATGATTCTAATTCATTAGGACTAACTAACTTTGCTTCATCTTCTTCAAGTAAATATAAAGCATAACTTTTTTTATATAAAATGTAAGCTAAATTTTCACCTTTAAATACTTTAAAAGTTATTTTATTATTAGCAGTTTCTAATTCATAATTAACATTATTAGACACTTTATTATTTAGTGTTTTAAGAATGAAATCTAATTCATTCTTAATACCTTTATTAACATTAAAAGATACAACTCCATCACTTGTATTGTTATAAGCTACAAAATACTTCAACCATTTAATTACTTTCTTATGATTTACTTTTTTAAATTCTTTTATCATGTTCTTCCCTCTCTAACTTGTCTACTTGACCTATTATAACATTTTTTAGTCTTTTAGATAATAGTTTCTAGGAATTTTATCATCTTCTACTAAAATTTGTTTTTTATGCTTAAAAATTTCTTCTAATGTCTGATAAATTCCTCTAGCACTACAAATAGTCATTATAGCATTGCCAAATTTTGTTTTCTTTTCCACTCCTAATTCTAAAAATATCGGATCTAACTTTTGATAACATTCTGATACATGTGGGTGTAAAGAACAATAATGCTTATAAATACTTGTTTTAAGCATGTTGCCATCATAATCAATAATATTAAAATTTGTTTTATTAGGTTCTAATCTATTAGCTACCGCAAAACTTTCTTCTACGCTGTGAATATAAGTATTTTTAACCTGATTTACCCCTATTAACAATATTTTAGCATCAATATCATATAATCTTTTATATACCCCTTTAGTGCTACAAGGAGTATCAACTTTTTCCTCACCTTCTAAATATTTATAAGCTTGTTCACCTATTCCTGCCATACTATGGGTAGGATGTAATGATCTAATAACATCTTTATATTCTAAAAATAAGGTTGGTAAAATGCCAACATTAGGCTTAGATGTTTTGACATTAAAAGTATCACCATCTTCTTTTATATATCCCCATGTATGAGTAGGGAATAAAAGAAGGCCATCTTTAAAATAATCGATTAAGGTGTCTAGTACATCATAAGCATCATAATTACCTATTTGTTTTAAAGATGAATGAATTAAAACATTATCATTAGTTTTTAATCCACTATTAATTAAATCATTTTTTAAATTTAATAAAATCATCCTAAAGTCTTCTCCAATTCATTAATTGCTTCATTCAATAAATTATTTTCTCCTACTCTATTAAATTTAAAAAACACTGCTTGACTTCCCCCACTACTTACCATTGTTACTTTTGTTTGCCTATCATTACCAACAAGTAATACGCTTAAAGATACTCTATTATTACCAAACCAAGAAAACCTTTCAAAAATAATTAATCTGACTGAATCAGACACTGTATTACTTGCTAAATCACTTTCTAAGGTCATAGAAATTGATAAATTACTAAAATTATCTATAACAAAATTATAAACTTCATTAAAACTAACATTAAATACTCTTTGATATTCCATTTTATTCTCCTAAAAAAAGAGGAACTAGTTAAGTTCCTCTAATAGTTTATCTATTTCATTTTCATTATAGCACTTAATTCCCTTTTTTTCTAAAAGTGAACAAGCTATCCCTTGCCCTTTTATTAAAGTTCCTGAAAAAGTACCATCATAGATTTTGTGCACACCACAAGAAGGACTTTTTTCTTTTAAAATAGCATATTTAATATTTTCTTTTAAAGCTTTTTCTAAAGCTAAATTAGCTCCTTTTAAAAATTCATAAGTAACATCAACTTCAGCTGAATTAACTACTCTATCTTCATTTATTTCACTAGGTAACCTAGGAATAGTTAACCCACCTAAAACTTCTGGGCAGATAGGAACTAATTCAAAAGATTCTGCTAATTTAGCTACAACTTCATTGAAATTATTTTTGCCATTATATTTTAAATTCTCACCTAATAGGCAAGCACTTACTAATATTTTCATTTTTTAAAAATTTGTCTACGAATAATAGTCTCATTTCTTTCTGGTCCTACAGAAATAATATCGACATTAATACCTGTATATTTTTCAATCGTATTTATATAAACCTTAGCTTCTTCTGGCAATTCTTCAAATGTTCTAGCTTTAGTTATATCTTCATGCCATGCTTTAAGAGTTATATAGTTTGGCACACATTTTTCATACTCTTTTAAAGTCGCAGGAATTGTTTTAATTTCTTTACCATCTAAATTATATGATACACATATTTTTAATTCATCAATACCTGTTAATACATCAAATAACATTAATGCTAAACTATCAATACCAGATATTCTTTTAGCATAATTTACTACTACTAAATCTAAATAACCAACTCTACGAGCTCTGTGTGTGACTGTACCATATTCATGGCCTCTTTCTCTTATTAAATCACCAAGTTCATTATGTAATTCTGTAGGGAAAGGTCCTTCTCCTACTCTAGTGGTATAAGCTTTACAAATGCCAACACAATGATCAATATATTTTGGCGCAATACCAGTATTTAACGGAACAGATGCCGCAGTAGGACTTGATGATGTAACATATGGATAACTACCATGGTCTAAACACAACATGCTACCTTGAGCGCCTTCAAATAAGATATTCTTATCTTCTTTTATTGCTTCTTCTAATAATAAAGATGTATCACAAACATATGGTTTTAAGATTTTACCATATTCTTTATATTCATTGTAAATAGTCATTAAATCTAACTCTTCTTGACCTAGCATTTTAAGTTCACGATTTTTTAAAGGCAACGTTTGTTTTAAAACTTCTAAAAAGCCCTCTTCATCTACTAAATCGCCCATTCTAATGCCAATTCGATTAACTTTGTCAGCATAACAAGGGCCAATACCTTTTTTAGTTGTTCCAATTTTATGGCTACCTTTTAATTCTTCATATGCTCCATCAAGTAAAATATGATATGGCATAATGACATGCGCTCTATTAGAAATATAGAGTTTAAAATCTTTAACATTACGACTAATTAAACCATTTAATTCCTTTAAGGCTTCTTTTGGATTAATTACCATACCATTAGCTAAAACATTCATAATATGGGGATTAAAAATACCAGAAGGAATTGTCTGTAAGGCAAATTTTTCCTTACCTATTAGAATTGTATGACCAGCATTATTGCCACCTTGACTACGAACAACAACATCAGCTTGTTGTCCTAAAAAATCGGTGACTTTACCTTTACCTTCATCGCCCCATTGGCTACCTACAATAACAAGTCTCATTTTTTATTCTCCTAATCGTTTGATTATATTACGGGCTACCCAAACCCCATTTGCGCCAGCTTGAGCTAAACCACGTGTTAAACCAGCACCATCTCCGCCGACATAAAAACCATTTACTTTAGTTTCAAAATATTCATTAACTACCGGTCTAGCTGAATAAAATTTAGCTTCAACTCCATAAAATAGAGTGTGTTCATTAGCTATACCTGGCGTTACATGGTCTAAAGCTTCAATCATTTCAACTATTGATTTCATCGTATTATAAGGTAATACTAGTCCTAAATCACCTGGGACAGCTTCTTTTAAAGTAGGTTCAACAAAACCTTCAGCTAATCTTTTTTCGGTTGTCCTTCTACCTTTTTTAATATCGCCATAACGTTGTACAATAACTGAACCACAAGATAGTTGATTAGCTAAACGTGATACTTCGTGAGCATATTCATTAGGCTTATTAAACGGTTCTGAAAACTTATGAGAAACTAGTAAAGCAAAATTAGTGTTATGACTACCTAATTTCGGGTCTCTATAAGCATGACCATTAGCTAAAATAGTACCACTATGGTTTTCAACTACAACATAACCACTAGGGTTTGAACAAAATGTTCTAACTTCAGTCCCAACTGATGTTCGGTAAATAAACTTACCTTCATAAAGGTTTTGATTAATCTCTTCCATAATGACATCATTAGTCTCTACTCTAACTCCAATATCAACTTGATTATGAGTTAATGAAATACCATGTTCTTCACAAATTGATTGTAGCCAGGTTGCTCCATCACGACCAGCTGCCATAAAGACATATTTACCTAAAATAGTTTCATCACCTATTTTAATACCTTTAACCTCGTTATTTTCAATAATGACATCTGTTACTTCTGATTTAAAACGCATATCAATCTTATCATTTAAAAAATCATAAATAGCTTTCATTATTTGCAAATTAACTTCTGTCCCTAAATGTCTAACTTCCGCTCTTAAAAGCTTTAAGCCAACCGCGTAACCTCTTTTTTCAATTTCTCTAACTTTATCAGTTAAAGGGTTAGTAATAGACACATTAGCACCATATTTAATATTGATAGAATCAACATATCTAATTAAATCTAAAACTGTATCAGCTGGCAAATAATCAGTCATCCAACCACCAAATTCGCTAGTGATGTTAAACTTACCATCACTATAAGCTCCGGCTCCCCCGAAACCATTTGTAATAGAACAAGATGGGTAACAACCTGCCACGCCTTTTTTGTTGACAGGACATTTAGCTATTTTATGTTCTAATACCGGGCAATGTCTATGATAAATATCTAAACCTTTATCAACTAATAATACTTTTAAATTAGGGTTCTTAGTAATTAATTCATAAGAACAATAAATACCAGCCGGTCCGGCTCCTACAATTATAACGTCATACATCTTTAAATCACCTAACATAATTATACTTTATCTAAAATTACTTTTCTATATTATTTTTGACATCTGTCAAATAATTTATAATATCTTTCATCGCCTCTAAAATACTCTCTTCCTTTCGCGTTTGTAATATAACATTAGGATGAACATATTTTAAAAGTAAATTGCGATGATTATTTAACAACTTAAACCATAAATCACCTTTAATTGTTTGACTAGTCTCTTTATCCATAGTTAAAATAATAACATTAAATTCTTTAATCTCAATATCACTAAAACTTAAACTATTAGCTAAATTTTTAAATAATTTTTCATACATATACTTCATAGTATCGTCATCAATTTGACCAAACCTGTCATTTAATTCATTTTCTAAATTATTAAATTCTTCTTTACTAGCTAAATTTTCAATCTTTTTATGAATTTCTATTCTTATATCTTCATTAGAAATATAATTTTCACTAACCGTTAATGATAATAAAGGCTTTTTAACTATCGGTTTTATTTCAACTTTTGGCGGTAAAATATGTCTAACTTCTTCATTTAATATTTTCATATACATTTCAATACCAACTGACTCAACAAATCCTGATTGTTCAGCCCCTAATAAATCACCTGAACCTCTAATAGACAAATCCCGCATAGCAATTTTAAACCCTGAACCAAGTTCATTAAACTCCTTTATGGCCTCAAGTCGTTTTTCTGCTTCTTTCGTTAAAATCTTATTGGGTTCATACATCAAATAAGCATAAGCTATTTTACTAGACCTACCAACTCGTCCTCTTATTTGATATAGCTGGGAAAGACCTAATCTATCAGCATCATTAATAATTAAGGTATTAGTTTCTGGTACATCTATACCAGTCTCTATAATTGTCGTACAAACTAAAACATCATATTTTTTATTAATAAAGTCATACATAATTCGCTCAAGGTCTTGACTTTTCATTCTGCCATGAGCAAAACAAACTCGCGCATTCGGACACATTTTAGCCACTTTAATTGCTTTATATTCAATTGAATCAACCCAATTATATAGATAAAAAACTTGACCGTTACGCGCTATTTCTCTTTCAATCGCATCTCTAATAACCGCGTCATTTTGCTCAATAACATATGTTTGAATTGGGTATCTATTTTTAGGCGGTGTTTCAATCATCGATAAATCTTTTATTCCCAACATAGACATTTGAAGTGTTCTAGGAATAGGAGTAGCTGATAAAGTTATACAATCTACATTAACTTTTAATTCTTTTATTCTTTCTTTATGAACAACCCCAAATCTTTGTTCCTCATCAACAACTAAAAGGCCTAAATCTTTATATTTAATATCTTTATTTAATAATTTATGCGTACCAATTACTACATCGACATAACCAGATTTTAATCCTTCAAAAACTTCATGTTGTTTTTTAATAGGCACAAATCTATTAAGTAATTCAACCTTAACCCCATATTTATTCATTCTACTACTAAACGTATTAAAATGTTGTTGAGATAAAATGGTAGTCGGACATAATAAAGCTACTTGTTTACCAGCTAAAACAGCTTTAAAAGCCGCTCTTAAAGCTACTTCGGTCTTCCCATAACCAACATCACCACAAATTAACCTGTCCATTGGCATTTGTCTTTCCATATCATGCTTAACATCTAAGATTGCTTGCCTTTGATCTTCTGTAAGTTCATATGGAAAATCATTTTCTAAACTAACTTGTAATTTATCATCAGCCGGATACGCATAACCTTTAGTATTTTCTCTTTTTGAATATAAAGCAATTAATCTTTCTGAAATATCCCTAACTTTTTTCCTAACTCTTTCTTTAGTCTTTGCCCAAGCTGAACTACCAATTTCATTTAAAGTAATATTAGGAACTTCATAAGAAGCATATTTCATAATACTATTAATGTTTTCAACAGGTACATATAAACTAGAGCTATTAGCATATTCACAATAAATATAATCTCTTTTAACTCCGTTATTTAACATCGTTTTAATACCTAAATATCTACCAATTCCATAATCATAGTGAACAATATAATCACCATATCTTAATTCATCATATCTATTAATCTTAATCGCATTTTTATAGATTGATTTATATCTAGGTGCTTTTTTAACAATTTGTTCACTAGACATTAAATTGTTCTCATTAATAATAAAAATATCACTATCTTTAAGGGCTAGTGTAGCTAACATCGTATTAGTAATAACAATGTTAGCTGTAGCTTCACTAATAAAATTAGTACTATAAAAATTATTATGTTCAAATAAACTTTGTTTGAATTTCTCAATAGTTTTCAAACTACTTAAAGATAATAAAACTTTTTTATCAACACTAAACTTAGCTAAATCCTTATTAATAGCTTCTTCATTACCATGATAAAATTTAACATCATTATGTTCTAAGTAATAATCAATATCCCCTATTGACTTCGTACCTTCAATTAAAACATTAGGTTTAAAATCTTTAATATTAAAAAAAGATTCTAACTTTGTTATTATTTGACTACCTAATCTACCTTCATACTCATTTAAATCAAGTAACATGTTTCTATAAATGTCACTAATTTTTTCAGGGTCAATAAAATACATTTTTTTATTATCTTTATAATCAACAATACTTTTAGCATTATCATAAAAAAAGCTTACATAACGCATTAATTTAGTTGTGTTTTCCCTTAAATTTAAATCCTCAATATCCTTATCAATCATATTTTTTACAATATCTGTTAAAGCATATTCTTCTTTAAAATAAATAATATTATTGATAGCCCTTTTTAACTCTTCATCTGTATAAATCATCTCAATAATAGGTTTAACTTCTATTTCATTAACTTCTTTATAAGATCTTTGGGTTTCCGGGTTAAAATATTTAATAGAATCTATTTCATCATCAAAAAAATCAATTCTAATAGGATCTTCTTCTCCAAATAAATATATATCAATTATAGAACCTCTCTTAGAATAATCACCTGTTTTAACAGTTGTATAATTAAATTTATATCCAGCAACAATTAATTTTTTAACTAAATCTTCTCTTTTAATTACTTTCCCCTTAGTTAAAGTAAAACATGCAGATTTAATAACTTCCTTAGGAAACTCTTTTCTAATAAGACCATTAGTATTAGTAATAACTATATAATTTTCATCAGACAATAGTGAAAACATTGTCTGTAAACGTTCAAATATAAAATCACCTGAACTAGATAACATTTCCGTTGTTAAAAGCTCATCAGCCGGAAAAAATAAAACTTTATCAAAAGATAAATATTTAATTAAATCATCATAATATGTTTGAGCATCTGATAAAGTTGGCAAAACGACAAAAATACTTTGTTTATTTTTAACAAAGTCTAATGCTATTAAAAATTCATTAATTTCTAATGTGCTTTTAGCTAATCTAACTTCACTTTTAGCTAAAATTTCTTTAAAAGGAGCTAAATTAGCATAATATAACAATTCATTCATATTCTCACCACGCATTAAAAAGTGAGTAATTTACTCACTTCTTACTATATTTTGAAGCTATTTTATAAAATGGGACATCATTACTAAACTCAAAAATTAAATCATTAACATTTATAATGGCTTCATCAATTAAACTTTTTTCATCGTCATTAAATCTAGATAAAACATAATCAGCCGTATTCATTAAGCTATTACGACCAATTCCAACTTTAACTCTTTTAAATTCTTCTGTGCCTAAATGTAAGATAATGTTTTTTAAACCATTATGTCCGCCACTTGAACCGTTTTGTCTTAACCGCACTCTACCTACATTACTATCTAAATCGTCACAAATAACTAAAATATCTAAAATAGAAACCTTAAAATAATTTTTAACTAAGATAACAGACTCACCAGATAGATTCATATAAGTTGTCGGTTTAATTAAAATTGTTTTTTCGCCATTAACACTAAAAGAAGCTAAGAAGCACTTTAACTTCTTATCTTCTTTAAAAGTTAAATTATGTTGTTTAGCAAAATAATCAAGACACATAAAGCCTAGATTATGTCTAGTATTATCATATAAAGTCCCAATATTACCTAAACCAACAATTAATTTCATTATAACAACTCTCTTTTTGATTTGTCATAAGAATAAATGAATAAACCTGATAGCGGTTCATCAGATAAAATTCTTAAAATACCATGCCCTAAAAGAGAACCTACTGATACAACTTTAATCTTAGGAATTCTTTTTTCTTCTGGTAATAAAATAGTATTAGTAATAACTAATTCTTTCAAACTAGAATTTTGAATTCTTTCAACAGCTGGATTAGATAAAACCCCATGCGTACAAGCAGCAAAAACTTCTTTAGCACCTTGCTTAATTAAAGCATCAGCCGCAGCTGTTAAAGTGCCAGCTGTATCAACCATATCATCGACAATGATGCATGTTTTATTAGCTACATCACCAAGTATATTCATAACCTCTGCCTTATTAGGTTCAGGTCTTCTTTTATCGATAATAGCTATCGGACACTCTAAAATTTTAGCAAATTCTCTAGCCCTAACAACTCCACCATGGTCAGGTGATACAATAATAGTGTCTTTACCACTTAAATGATTATCGATAAAATAATTAACTAAAATAGGTAGGCCTAAAAAATTATCAATTGGAATGTTAAAGAAGCCTTGAATTTGAGCAGCGTGTAAATCCATAGCTATAACTCTATTAGCTCCGGCTGTTTGTAATAAATCAGCTACTAATTTAGCAGTTATAGGTTGACGAGAACGAGCTTTTCTATCTTGTCGTGAATAACCATAATAAGGGATTACTAAATTAATAGTTTTAGCAGATGCTCTTTTTAAAGCATCACACATAATAAGTAATTCCATTAAATGTTCATTTACTGGTGAACTTGTTGGTTGTACAACAAATACATCATGTCCTCTAACCGTTTCATTGATATTAACATTTATCTCACCATCAGCAAAATGAACAACCTCACACTTAGCTAATTCAATCCCAATAGATTTAGCTATTTCTAAAGCTAGTGGTTGATTTGCTGATAAACTAAATAACTTTACTTTTTTACCTAATAACTCAGACATTATTTTCCTCCTAAAAAACCATTGTTAATTATAGCAAAAAAATAAAAATATTAACACTATTTTTTATTAATTAAGCGGTTACTTTAATATTTTTATTAACTCTAGCTGCCTCTAGGCAAGTTTCTAAGAAAGATTTATATTTAAATATATTCTTAAATACTAGTTCAACTTTAAAATTAATATCTAATAACACATCATATAAAGCATCTAAATTATTCCCATAATAACTAGGAAAATTTAAATTTAAAGCTAAATATTGATGTAAACTTAAAACATCATTAAAATTAAATTCATCAATAACAAGTCTCATAAATATAAATTAGCATATTCACTTGAATTACCATAATCATAAATAGTAATAAAACTATTATAATGATCATCAGTATAATAAACACATAAAGTCTCTAAAGAATAAACAACCCTTTTACTACCTCGCCGTCCTGTTCCGCCACCTTGATATAAAATATCACATTCATAATAAGTATCATTACTAGGTAATAACCCTTCTCTATTATAAAACCTACCACCAGCACAACTCATCATATTTTCAGGTGTATAATCATTATAGTGTTCATAAAAATATTCTCTATCATAATAATTATCTGGTAGTTCATTAAAAGCTACAATATATAAAGCAACCTCTAAATAATCATTATAATAACTACCCTTACTAACTGTCGTATCTGTATTTAAATCAGTAGCTGTCGTGTCTGTTACTATTAACGTACTATCATCAATTTGCCCAGAAATTAAAACATCACATACTTCTTCATACGTTTGACCATCATAAACAAAAGAAACAGTTATAGTAGTAGATACATCCCGCGGTGTTTTATCTACTCTTAATAAATAGCCGTCTGTTTCATCAACAATTCTTAATAAATCTGAATCTGTTTCATAATTTATAGCAAAAGACAAATCATCACAAGTTATCGTCTTAGGTAAAACAATATCTGTTGTTATTTCACTTTCAAATATACTTTTAACCTCATTTAACACATCGATAGCTACATTACTAGCTACATTTTGACAAGCCACCAAAGAATAAAGACTTACTACTAATAAACATAAAGTCATTAATAATTTTTTAACCATTTAATTCAACTCCTATTAATTAATAATTTTTGTTTTAATGACTAGATATTTTTCTTTTAAAATATTTATAGTATCTAAATCAAGATTAAAACAAAATCTTGAGGGGCCACTCCCACTTTGATAACTAATGACATTTAATCTTTTTAAATCATCAACAAACTCTTTATATTCTTCATTTAATAAAGAAGACTCTTCTAAATCATTAAATATATATGATTCTATATTATCACCATTTATTAAAGCTTTTAAACAATCATCTGTTAAGTCTACTTTATCTAAATATTTATAATTATCATATACTTCTTTAGTACTTAAACCAAACTTAGGATTAATAATATAAATATCATATTCTTTAATACTTTCTTCAACTAAATCTAATAATTCTCCTCTACCTCTAGCTATAGCTGTCCTATTATATAAGGTAAAGACATTATCAGAACCTAATTTACTGGCTAATATAGCTAATTCTTTTTCACTTTTATTTAAATTAAATAATCTATTTAACCCTCTTAAAGTAGCACTTGAATCACTACTTCCCCCAGCAAGTCCAGCAGAAAGAGGAATATTTTTCTTTAAATAAACATTAACATTTTCTTCAATTTGATATGTTTCTTTAAACAGTTTAATAGTTTTTAAAATAATATTATCTTTAATATCTATATTAGATATAACCATATCTTCTTTACCTTTAGTAAATACTAAAATATCACTTAAATCCAATTTAACCATTAATGAATTAAGTTTATGATAATCTCCTATTTTATCTTTAACTCTTAATGTTAAATTAATTTTAGCATTAGCATTCTCATATATATTAGATAAAATAAATAAAATATCACTTAGATTTATAATATCATTTATGCTAAGCTCTTCAGCTCTAATATTTGGCTTAAATGAAAGTTTATTTAAAGCTTTAGATATTAAATTAGTATCAAATATATCTTTTAAATTATTAACTAAAGTCTTTCTTTTTTGTTTAAATATTTGTTTATTAATGTAATAAAAATATTCTTCATTTAAAGGTTTATAATCAATTTCTTTTTTTGTTAAAGTAATAACCGCACTAGAAACTTTAGGAATTGGATTAAATGATTTATTAGATACTACAAAACACTTTTTAGTATTAAATAAATAATTTAAATAAACTGTTAAACTATTATATTCTTTATTATTAGATAATGAAGTATATCTATCAGCTACTTCTTCTTGTAACATAAAAACATATTTATTAACATTTAAATTAGTTTCAATTAATTTCAACATAATAGGAGTAGTTATATAATAAGGTAAATTACCTACTACATAAATATCTTTATATTTAAAATCTTTAATATCTTCTTTAATATTAGCGTCTAAAATATCACCATATTTAATAGTTAAATTAGAAGATTTAATTTCTTTATTTAAAATATCTATACAATCTTTATCTATTTCATAAGCTAAAACTTGACTGATATTAACTAAATGTTTTGTTAGTGCGCCTTGTCCTGGGCCTATTTCAATAATCAAACTATCTTTATCAGCACCTATTTCGTTTACTATTTTATTAATAACATTATTATCTATTAAAAAATTTTGTCCATATCTTTTTTTAGCCTGCATAACTATCTAATATCTCCTTAACTTCTTCTATCGTTATTTTAAAACTATTTAAACGATTAATTAATGTTTTTGTATTAGGTAGGCCTATATTTAATTTTTTAGCTAAATATTCTCTTCTTTTTTTACTTTCATTAGATAAAGTTAAATCTAATAAGATTAACTTATTTAAATCCCAATAATTATAATCATTAGAAACAATATTTAAATTAGCTAAAGCTAAACTTAAATCTTTAATATCTGCATGTTCAACGCCTACTTTTTTATTATTTTTACTGATACATTTATTTTTATTAATAAAAACATGAATAGCATTAGGACATACTTCTGTTATTTTTTTTCTAATTCTTTCACCCGGGTAATCAGGATCAGTAAAAATTATTATTCTATTATTTTTGCTATAATTTTTTAATAAATCTAAGGTTTCTTTACTAATTTCACTACCATTAGTTGTTATTATTAAACCATTAAATATATCTTTTAATTTAGCATAATCATGTTTACCTTCTACTACTAATATATCCATTTTTAACCTTCAAAATAATAAATTCTTTTAACTTCTTTATAACTTGATTTAGCTAAAGCATTAATAACTTTAGAATAATCTTCTAAATTAATAATAGTATCATCATTTAATAAAATTTTAATACTTTCCTTACCTTTACTTGTAAGATAGGCTACTGCTGATACACTTGACTCATAGTAATAATATTTTTTATTTGTATAAGGTGTAATAATATTAGAATTATTATCATCTAATTCAATATATTTAAATAATTGTCTTTTTTCTAAAGCATTAGAAAATTTATTTAATATTTCATCATCTGATTTAAGCAGTTGTTTAATAAAACCACTGACATAAGCATCATCAAGTTCTATATAACTATCTATATTATTAGAATCTTTAATTACATTTAAAAAGTCCTCTAAATTAGCATTAATTTTAACATTATCATTAGTTAAATCTTTAATTCGCAAATATATTGTTTCAAGTAATAATTCATAAGCTCTAGCAATCGGATGATAATATACTTGAAAATACATATGATATCTACTCATTAAATATGATTCAACCGAATGTAGGCCTGATTGTCTAACTAAAACTTTATCTTTTGTTATAATTAAACTTCTTAATAATCTATATCTATCAATAGTTCCGTAAGTAGCTCCTGTAAAATAGGCATCTCGTGATAAATAATCAAGTCGGTCAACATCAAGTTGGCTTGATATAAGTTCTTCAACTACTTTATATTTAGATTTTTCCCTAATGATATTAGCTACATCTAAAGGGTTTATATTATTTTCTGTTAAAACGCGATAAATATCTCCATTATTATATAAGATGATACGAGCTGACATTTCTTCATGTGGCGTATCTAAAATATGTTCAAAAGCATGAGAATAAGGTCCATGACCTACATCATGAAGAAGGGCACTTATTAAAAATAAAAGTTGTTCATACTCACTTAAATTAGTTTTAGCACCTGTAACTTCATCTAATACTAATTTAGCCATTTGATAAGTTCCTAAAGCATGACAAAAACGCGAATGTTCTGCCGTTTGAAAAACCATACAAACACCACTTAATTGTCTAATTCGCCTTAATCTTTGAACTTCTTTAGTATCAATTAATTTAGCTATAACTTCATATTCTACTTCAATATAACCATATAGAGGATCTCTAAATACTTTTTTTCTTAGAAGCCTTTTAAACATATATAATAACACCTCGTACTTTAATTATACATTAAAATCAAAAGGTATTATACATTATTTTATTTAGCAAGTAAAATTAATTATATTTTTTATAAATATAATCAATTAATTTAATTTTACAAATGTTTAAGTCTTTTACTAATATTAAAAAAGTGTTATAATTCTTAAGAAAAGGAAGGAAAAGTGTTATGAAACAAATTTTAATTGAAACAAGTGCTAGACACGTACATGTCACACCTGAAACTTTAAAGGTATTATTTGGACCTGATGCAAAACTAGAAGTTAAAAAAATGTTAAGTCAACCTGGTCAATTCGCATCAAACCAAAAAGTAAAAGTTGTAGGACCTAAAGGAGAATTAAATTGCTCAATTTTAGGACCTGAAAGAAATCACAATCAAGTTGAATTATCTTTTACTGATTGTAGAACTATTGGTGTTACTGCCCCTGTTAGAGAATCTGGCGATATTAAAGGCAGTGGAGCTTGCAAATTAGTAGGTCCTTGTGGTGAAGTTGAATTACAAGAAGGCGTTATTGTAGCTAAAAGACATGTTCATATGACTCCTGAAGATGCTAGTGAATTTGGTGTTGAAAATGGCCAAATCGTAGCTGTTAAAGTTGTTAATGAAACTGGTAGAAAATTAATTTTTGAAGATACTGTAGTAAGAGTATCTAAATCATACGCTTTAGCTATGCATATTGATACTGATGAATCAAATGCTGGTTGTTTAAGTGGCGTAATATATGGCGAATTAGTAAAATAATTAATGCTAAGCTAAAAATAAAACGGCTATATAAAGCCGTTTTTTCTTTTATTTTAAATTAGTGCTAGTTATGATGTTACATTTTCGTATAATTCAAATTCTGTTCCATTAAATATTAATGTAATTTCATCTGAATACATAGAAGTTATATAATTTGCATCTGAATCAAACATTTTATATCTTAATACTATAATGTCTCCCACATTATAACCAGTTGTATCTATTGTATAATTTCTAGATTCTACTTTTTCTTCTACACCATCAATTTCTACAATTAATGAATCATAATTAAAGTATGCAAGACCTACATTATCTTCATAGGTTGTTGTAATAGTCATAGTTCTATTTGCCGGATATCCGTTTGAATAATGGTAATTCATGGAAACTAAATATAATGTCCCTGCAGAATCTACAACATTGTCACCATCAAATGAAGCATTATTATGACTACTACTATTAGTCAATTTTTCAATTGTATTAACTATTTCATTATTATAAACATCTCTTATATTAATTGTATAATATGCACTACTTGATGAACCACTTGTTGAAGTTGGTCTAGGTAATGAAAAACGTGGAGCATTTCTCTTAGTTATTAAAACATAAAAGTTTAGTGGCATATTATAGTATCTTAAATCGAATGATAAATTTGTAGGATCTACATATAGTTCATAGTCTGTATCTATTGTTACACTATCTCCATATAATGTTAAATTACTTTCTAAATCAGTGTTAAAAGCATATTGTTCTGTTAGGTCTTCATCTAAATACCACTTAGAAACTAAAAGTGAACCATTTTGATAATAATAAGGGGTTATTTCATCTCCCTCTTCATAAGAGTCTGTATGAACTACTTCATCATTTAATACATAAGTAATAACTCTACTTTCTGTATTTAATACATTATTATCTAATGTATAATCTCCTACATTTAATCTAAAATTATCAATTGTAGTTGTTCTAGAAGAAGAATTGAAACCAGTCTTTTCAGCTGTAATTGTTACTGATACATCACCAGGAGATAAATATTTACTTAATGTATAGCTATATTCATCAAGTTCTATATCTTTGCCATCATTAATTGATATAAAATATGTAACACCTGTATATTTTTCATCTAGTGGTGTAAATGAAACTGTCATTGTTTCATAATCTATTTCGATATCTGAAACTTGTGGTAATTGTCTATAATTAATCGTTGTTCTTCTAACAGATGAATTAGCTGTGGTAATACCATCACCATTTGATTTAGTTTCTACATAATAAGTTCCTGCACTACGACTAAAACTAATCGTTAATTCATTATTTGAACGGGTATCCCCATAAACTACTTCATTTTCACTATCATAAATGGTTATTTCATAATTTACAGCTCCTGATACCGGTGATAATGTCAATGTTTGATTAATATCATCTACTGTAACTGTAGGGGCTGATAACCTTTTATATTCTGGTACCATTAAAACAAATTGACCATATAATTCTAAATCAGCTAAAACTTTTGTTTCTACATCAAATAACTCTTCATAGCTACTATCTAAATACCAACCTGTAAAAACGTAACCTTCTTTATATGGTTCTTCAACAACTAGCATTTGATCGACTGTTTCTACTTCTTTAACTTCATCATCATAATGAAGAGTAACTGTAAATTCTTGATTTAAATCAACCATTTGAGCATATAAATTAGTATCACTTGTTAGTTTTACTTCTTCATAGGCTTTATCTGTTAAATTGCTATCTAAATACCAACCTGAAAAAGAATATCCTTCTTCAACCGGGTCTTCCATAAAGAATAAATAATCGCCATATTCTAAATCTTGTGTTTCATATAAAACACCATCTAAATAATAATTAACTTTAATTTGATTAGAATAATCAGCATATACTAATGTATCTTTAGTTTTATCTAATGTTGTCTCATCAAATGTCTCTTTACTACCATCTTCATAAACATACCAACCAACAAAATTATAACCTTCTCTTTCTGGTACTGTTGTTGGTGCTTTACTAAATTCATTAACATCTACTTTTTCAACTAATACACCATCAGCATAAAATGAAATGTAATGTGTTTCTTCTTCTTGACACCCTACTAGGGTTAACCCTAGTAGTGATGTCAAAATAATAGTGCCTATTCTTTTTGTTTTCATTTTTAATAATCTCCTTTTTATACAGATTTATACCAATAATAACTTACATATGTTTCTTTTAAGTATGTCGGAACTTTACTGCCTGCCGTATATAGACTTAAATTCACAATCTCACCACTTGTCTCACTTTCTCTGCAATACCAAGCATGGCCATCACTAAATCTAGCTGTAGTTAAATTTTGACAATCAATAAACGCATTTTCTTTAATTCTTGTAATACCATATGTGCTATATGTACCATCATGTATATAAATATAATTTAAATTTGTACATCCTTTAAATGCTGTTGCCCCTATTTCTCCCCTAATTATAGATTGAGATCCAAGTGTAACACTTGTTATACTTGTACAATTTTCAAATGCACCATCAAATATATTACCATTTAAAACAGTAACTTTTGTTAGTGAGTTAGGTATATAATATGTCTTTGTAACATATGTTGTTGTACTAGAGCCATGATAACTTTGACTTACAGCCGTCGTATTAGTAAATGAACTAGTTGAGAAATAATAACCTAAAGGATATTGATTTGCCTCTGAGGTCTTTTGATATTCGTTATTGCCAAAATATGGAATCGTTAAAGTTTGTAGACTTGAACAGCCATCTAATAAATTTGCACTATCTATTTCACTTACTACTGGAATATATAAAGTTTGTAGACTTGAACAATCGTTAAATGCTCTACTACCAACATAATCTACAGTTTTTGGGATTGATAGTGAAACTAAAGCTTTACATCCTGAAAAAGCACCATCACCAATATGTGTTACTTTTGAACTATCTATATTAATATTCTTTAATGATGTACATTCATAGAACATATAAGGAACTATATACTTTACATTACTACCTAAAGTTACAGTTGTTAATTTTGGACAATCAGCAAACATTCGATTTAACTGATTATTTGAACTATTATATTCTATATAATCAATTTCAACCGTCAATAAATCTTCATTATTTGCAAACACATAAGTACCATATTCTTTAATGCTACTAGAAATAGTAATATGTTCTATGCCAGTATTATAAAAAGCCCTATCGCCAATTTTTTCAAGAGAATTAGGTAAAGTTATATTAGTTATAGATGTTAGCCCGTAAGCCATTAAATCTGGTATTTCAGCTCCACTTATAATAGTTAAAGTATCTAAGCTTTTTGGTACCGATAATGCTTGATTATAATCATCATCTGTACCAAATAAATTACCAATTGTCTTTCCTTTAATTGCAGGGATCGTTAAGCTTTGAATATTTGAACAACCATTTAAAATAAATATTCCAATTTCTTTTAAACTATTAGGTAAAGTTATAGAAGTTAAATTACTGCAATTTTTAAAGGCATAATTTCCAATATTTATAATACCATTAGGTAAAACAATATCTGCTAATGCTGAATCAGCAAATACTTCATCGGCTATACTTAATACTTTCTTACCAACTAAACTTTCTGGAATTTCTACACTGCTAACATCTTTTGAATAACTAACTAATTGATAGCCATATTCATATGGTACATATTCAATATCTCTAGATACAACATAATATTCAATCGTATCATACAATATATTATTAACTTCATCTCTTGCATCTACTGTTATATTAATAATACTATTTTCAATAATATTACCAGATACAATCGTTTCAAACTCTATTCTTTGACCAAAACTATCTACAACATATAAAACATTTTCAGCAGTTTGGCCTTCATAAATAACTGGTTGAATATAGTTTATAGTAGGAATATCATAAATATCTAAATAATAACTACCACTTGCCGTATTTTTAGCCACATCTTCTACTGTGTATTTTACCTCATTAGAAATACCAGCTTTAAATTCGTTAGGATATGTATAAGAAACTGTTAAAGGTTCATTAAAAGAATCTGTTGCGACAACCATGTTTTTATAATTTTCTACATCGCTTAGTTTTATTTTTAAGTTTTCAGAAGGCTCTTGTATTTGAATGTCTCCATAAACCTTAACTTCACCTAAAGCAAAACTACTAGTTACCCCGTTTTTGGTAGCATCAAAATTAACTGTTATTGTTTGACCTGCTTTTTGTTCACCAATTATACTAACTACAACCGGAACTTCTTCGTCAAAAATATCTACAGCTGTTGCATTAAAATAGGTAGCATCTAATAAATCTGATTCTTTTACAACAAACTTTTCATCTAGTTCAATACTATTTATCTTATATTCAATAACTTTAGCGTATAATTTAATATTTTCTTCTACAATATTACTAAAATCATATTCTGTTTCATATGTTTCATCTGTAAACCATCCCATAAATAAATATGGTGGTTCTAAAATAGGATCAGCTATTTTTTCAACAGTTTCTTCATATAAATATGATTCTTTATAATATTCCTCACCATTTAGCATATAAATGACATCATAAGAAGATTTTTCAAATTTAGCATAAAGAGTAACATCATTTAAAATTGGATATGACAATATTTCGGTATAGTCTTTATCTAAATACCAACCAACAAAATCATAATATTCTTTTGTTGGAGTAGGTAAATCATAATGATCTAACCCTTTTTCTACAAAAATACTTTTCAAATTGTTTCCTTCAGCCACAAAACTTATATTAATACCTAAACTTTCCCATTCAACAACATTATCTTGTTTAGTATGTGAATTATCATTCTCACATACATATAAATCATAACCATCTGTCTGTTCACTGAAATTTGGTAAAATAGTTTCTTTAAATACATAATTATGATTTAACTTACCTAATAATACATCATTAGAATTTGTTTGTTCTTGAGCTGACTCATCAAAATAATATTTATGACATGTTTCACAATAATAGTATTCTAAATTACCATTTTCTTCGCATGTTGGAGCTAAGTAATCATGTTTGGTTAAATCATGACCTGTATAATAATATATTTCACTAGAATCAAGTTCTGTTTTAGCTTCTTCATCTGCAAAATATTTATAACACTTTGTGCATTGATAATAAGCATGATTACTTTGTGATAAACAATCATTAATTATTTCATCATAAAATTTAAGTGAATGAGTAATTGGAATAATAACGTCTTCTAAAACTATTTCTTCTTTAGTTTCACTAGAAAATAATTTGTCACATGTATAACACTTATAATATGCTATATTACCTTCCTCATAACAAGTAGCTTCTTTTGGCTGTACTAAATATAATGTATGATCTTCAACACCATCTAGTTCGCACTTGAAAATTGGTGGCATATTTTCTTTAATATACCAAATATTACTAGAAAAACGTTTTAAATTATCTAAACCAAGTATTTCTTCTTCACTCTTTGAGGTAGCCTCATTTGTAGGTACTAAATCACCAGCAACAAGCAACTCATCTTCGTAATATGAATAATTCTGATTTATATAACCAATACCATAATACAAGTCATAATATTTATAGCCTGAATAATCAAAATCAACCAAGGTAAATGTATTGTTTAAGTAAAGACTTGTGTAATATGAACTATTATTATAATTAACATAGCCGATTAAACTACCAACATAACCTCGGCACGTTGCATTATTCATATTGATTAAACCAACAGCAAAACTACTTATTATATCAACATCACACCTATAATTATCACCACATTGACCTATTAAACCGCCAACGCTTAAATATGAGGTGTAAGTTTGTTTAAATTTCATTTCTAGACTAATGTTAATATTAGCATATGAATTACTAATCATTAAATTTTCTGTATAACCTACTAAGCCACCTACCATTATATCAAATGATTTTCTATAACCAGCAACGTTTATTCTTATGTTGACACTTGCCCTTGATTCTTTAATAAGTGGAATAACGTCATTATCATTAGTTCCTACATAACCAATTAAACCACCAATATTAGCATCTTTACTTTGAGCGTCAATAACAATATCTCCGTCAACTAAAACATTAGTGTAAGAAATACCAAAAGCCATTCCAAATAACAAGCCAACATAATATTGATTTTCCTTTATTGTAGAGCTTATAACTGAATTTTTAATACTACCAGAAATAGTTATATTACTAACAATTGAATTATCTAAAGCACTAGCTGCCAATAAACCAGCATAAGTAGTCTTTGTGCCATATAAATATGAATCTTTAAAATCTAATATAATTTGAGCATTTTCTAATTCTAAATCACATACCAAACCATCCAAATAAGCAAACAGACCATAATAACCATATTGTGGGCTTTCATCAGTCGCTGTAATTGTTAAATTAGATATTTTATGATTATTACCATAAAAATTACCTGTAAATGGATCGTTATTAGTACCAATCGGTTCAAACATGGCATCTTTTAAATCAACATCAGCTATCATATAATATGAAGCTTCTAAATCATTTCTAACATTATTTAAATCATCAGCTGTTTCAATTAAATTAAAATGATCTTCTAATTCTGATTCTTTAATAGCATAAACGACTGTATAATCTTCTAATTCTTCTAGTAATATACCATCACTATAAGCTATTATTTTATTATTTATATTAAGATATAAATAAACACTCTCATCAAATATAATTTGATTATCATCTATAGTTAAAATATCAGCTATTTTATCTTCATAATGAAGCTCAATTACTTTTTCCGTTGGCGCATAAATTAAATCAAGTTCTAGTGTAGTTATGTTATTAGCAACATCTGTAGCTGTTACTACAACATGAACTTTTTGATTTTTTGTCAATTCACCAACATCAGATATTTCAAATGTTAATGTTTCGCCAAATGAATCAGTAGCTTTAAAGTAATTACTTAAATATTCTTCATTACTAAATGTATACTGTGATTGTGTAAATGTTATATTAGGCTTATCATAGACTTTAACATCTTCAATTATTTCTGATTCTAAAACATTACCTAATTCATCTCTAACTACAATTTGCACGTCGACTGCAGTTCCAGCTTCAAGTTCTTGAAAATAATTATAAGTTACTTCATATTTAACATTATTAACAGTCGTAACAACTAAATTAAATTCTTCGCCTTTACTATCTAATTTAATAACTGAAGGCTTATCATAAGTCATAGTGATAGGTATAAATTTAGCATAAAGAACAATATTTCCTTCACTGTTTTTCTTAACTTCTACTTCCCCAACACTAACTAAATCAGTATAAGCTTCATCACTATAATAACCTAAAAAAGTGTAACCATCAGCTTTAGGAATAGGAATATTAAAGGTTTCTGTTAAAAAGTTATATCCTAATGGTCCTTCATAAACCATACTAGCGATACCTTTAATTTCAATACTATATTCAGCAAAACTAAATTTAGCATATAATTCAATATCACCACTTAATCCTTCTGTTGATGTTACTTTAGTTTGATATTCACTATCTAAATACCAACCTTCAAACAGATAACCAACTCTAGTTGGGTTTTTAAAAGTAATGATATCTTCTATTGAATAACTATCTTCATTTAGATAGTCATAATTACCTAAATTTGTATGGTAAGTAATATTATATTCAATTGGTTTAAATTCACCAGAAACATAAATATCTTCATCACTTAATTCTAAAATATTATCTTCTAATAAATTCCCATAATAATACCAACCAGTAAATTCGTATCCTTCTAAAGATGGATTTACTAATGTTAAACTTTGACCATCTTCAATTGTATAGGTTGTTTTATTAGTATTAACAACTCCTTCATAATCAAAATTATAAGTAATTTGATACTCAATTGCTTCAAACTTAGCATATAAACTTGTATCTTTGTTTATATCTTCATTATTAAAAGGTGTATTAAAATTAGCATCTAAATACCAACCTATAAAATTATAACCATCTTTATTTAACTCTTCGCCATCATAAAGAATAACATCTCCTGATGTATATTTAGTAGTAACAATTTCACCATCAACATAAAAAGTAACTTTATATGTAGTGGGATTATCATTGCCATTATCTTTATTGACATCTGTTCCTACACAACTAGCAAGGAGTAAAATGATAGTTAATGGAATAAATAGTTTCCAAATTTTTTTCATACTTATTTTCACCCCGTATCTCATTTTTATAAAAATGCCTCCTTCTATTAATAAGATGTTTTAGAAGGTAAAATATTCATATTTTTTTGATTGTTTTAATTTGTATTTTGTGTCAAGCGTTTTAAACATAGATTCCCTTATATGTTTTAAGAGCATCTCTTGACAAACAAAACTAGTTGAGGTATGATTTGTTATACAAATCATACTAAGATTGGAGGGGTTACTATGTCAAAACCAAATGGAAAATATGCTTGGACTGCTACAGTAGGTGAAAAAGGTCAAATTGTTATACCAAAACAAGCAAGAGAAATTTTTGATATTAAACCGGGAGACACACTGATAATTTTAGGCGATGAAAAAAGAGGAATTGCCATTCCTCCTAAAAAAATGTTCTCACAATTTACCACTGCCGTATTTGAAACTACTGAGGAGGATAAATAATGTCTCTATGTGATGTTAGAAATTTAAGTAAAGCTTATCCTTCTTTTGTATTGTCAAATATTTCTTTTACCTTGAATGCTGGTGAAATTGTCGGATTCATCGGTAGAAATGGGGCAGGTAAAACTACAACAATAAAATCTGCTTTAGGCTTTGTTCATCCTGATTGTGGTGAAATTTCTTATTTTGGCTTGCCATTTTTAGAAAATGAAAGAGAAATAAAACAACGCATTGGCTTTTCTACAGGAGCAATCAATTATTATCCAAAGCGAAAAATAAAAAATATTGTTGCTGTAACAAAATCTTTTTACCAAAATTGGGATGAAACTACATACAAGAAGTACCTTGAATTGTTTGAACTTGATGAGAACAAAATGCCATGTGAACTTTCAGAAGGGATGAAAGTTAAATTTAATCTTCTTCTCGCTCTTTCGCATAAGGCAGAAATTTTAATTTTAGATGAACCAACAAGTGGACTTGATCCATTTTCTAGAAATGAAATTCTTGAGTTATTTATTGCATTAAAAAACAAAGGTGTTGCCATATTATTTTCAACACATATCACTTCAGATATAGAAAAATGCGCAGATAATATTATGTACATACGAAAAGGCAAACTTATTGCTAACTGTTCTAAAGATGAGTTTTATAGAATTTACTGTCAAGATGGCGAAACATTAGAAGAAACTATATTACGATTGGAAGATAAAGCATGAGAAAATTGTTAAAAAAAGAAATGAAGCTTGCAGCTTCACCACTTTCATACATATTTATTGCCTTTGGATTAATGACATTTTTACCAGGTTATCCTATATTAATTGGCTCATTTTTTGTTTGTCTTGGACTTTTTCAGTCATTTCAATATATGAGAGAAGCAAACGACATCACCTATACTGCTCTTTTGCCTGTCGCTAAAAGCGACATCGTAAAGGCAAAATATGCATTTTCTATTATGATAGAACTTTGTTATCTCATTTTGACATCTATACCTGTACTAATTCGTATGACCATATTGTCAGAAGTTCCCGTATATACAAACAACGCCTTAATGAATGCTAATTTTGTGTATCTTGGTTTTGTATTTCTAATTTTAGGTTTGTTTAATCTAATATTCATTGGTGGTTTTTTCAAAACTGCCTATAAGTTTGCCAAGTCCTTTGTCACCTTTATTGTTGCTGCTTTTTTAGTTGTTGTTATTGGGGAAACACTCTTTCACATTCCAGCCCTTTCTGCTTTAAATGCCTTTGGTTTTACACATATAAGTTTGCAGATAGGCGTACTTATTACTGGCATAATTTTCTTTATATTGTTAACTGCTGTTTCACTACATCGCTCAATAAAAGACTTTGAAAAAATTGATTTATAACTTTCCTATATAAGTTTCAAAATATAAAGAAAAACCATAATCTATCTCAATTTAAAAAAATGTATATGCCGTCGCTATGGGAACCCTATAACGGCGTTTTATCTTTGGCAATAATTTCTTCGGCACGCTGCTTTTACTTTTTAAGAAGGTTCTTAGAAAATTATAACAAGACTAAAAAACCCTTTATTTTTGCCAATATTTGCAAAAATAAAGGGAAATACATAAAATTTTAGTTTTAATTAAAATTATCTGTTTGAAACTTCAACTAATCTTTTTATTCTATTAGATAATTCAATTGTTAAGTCTTGTTTTTCAATACGATATGACCAATTTGATGTAGACACATTAGATGGTAAATTCATTCTACTATTACCATCTTGACATAAAAAATCTTGAATCGGAATAATTGTCATAAATGCCTTTGATCTAAAAGCCATTTCGATGATTGACCAAACTATATCTTCTGTGGTGTTTGTTTTAATATCAAAATCTAATAGAACTGCTTCTTTAGCTATATCTGATACATATTCTAAAATATTAGCTGCTTTAATATCTTTAACATATTGATATAATGGCATATTGTCATGAGTACCGGTATAACAAACACAATTTTCTTCATAATTTGAAGGTTTATGTTCATTATTCTTATTACCATCAAAAGCAAATTCTAATATTTTCATACCTGGGTATTTAACTTCCTTCATTAAAGTTCTTACCCCATCATCTATAACACCTAAATCTTCAGCTATTATTTTATAATCTAAAATATCTTTGAAAAAATCAAACTTTGGTCCGTCTACCCACACACCATGTCTAGCATTTTCACTACCATTTTTAATAGCATAAAATCTATCAAATGCTCTAAAATGATCAATTCTTAAAATATCAACATATTTTAAAGTGTTGTTTATTCTATTTTTCCACCAAATATAATTATCTTCTTTTAAAGTTTGCCAATTATAAACTGGATTTCCCCATAATTGACCATCTTCACTAAAAGCATCTGGTGGACATCCTGCTACATTGTTCATTTCTTTTGCTTCATTTAAATCAAAATATTTAGAATATTTCCATACATCTACAGAATCATATGAAACATAAAGAGGAATATCTCCTATAATTTCAACATTTTTGCTTTGAGCATAATAATGTAGTTTATTCCATTGTTTAGTAAAAATATATTGCGTAAAGACCCAAAATAAAAATTCAATTTCATTTTCTTTGATTACTAATTCTTCAACTTCTTTTGAATAGTTTTTATACATATCTGGCCATAAATACCATGGTTTATTATTAAATTTAAATTTTAATGTCATATAAAGGGCATAATCAGTTGCAAAACCACCCATAACAAAATTATTAAAATCTAAATCATTGACATTAAACTTAGTAAAGGCTTCTCTTAAACAATATGTTTTAGTTTTATAAATTTTATCATAATCTACCCTTTTACCATCACCAAAATCTAAGTTATCAACAACTCTTTTATCAATTAATTTTTCTTCTATTAATTGTTCAATATCAATCATATAATAATTTAGACCATTACTTGCAAATGAAGCATAAGGAGAATCACCAAATCCTGTCGGTGTAAGTGGTAAAATTTGCCATAATTTTAGATTAGATTCAGATAAAAAATCAACAAATTCATACGCTTCTTTACCTAGAGAGCCAATACCATATTTACCAGGTAGAGACGTTATATGCAATAATATACCGGCTTTTCTTTCTTTTTTCATAAAATCACTTAATTCTATTAGTTGTATCTATATCAAAGAAATGGCATTTATTCATATCGAAATATAGTTTTACTACATCACCATTACGAATAATATTATTAGCTACTATTCTTGATATAACTTGAGAATCACCAATATGACCAATTAAATTATACTCAAAGCCTAATAATTCTGCATTTTCAACTGGTAAATCAACTTCTGTTTCTTTTAAACGTTCTTCTTGTAAAATATTTTCAGGTCTTATACCTAATATTACTTCTTTATCAACATATCCTTTTTCCTTTAATACTTGATATTTATCATTAGGTATCAAAATATGAACATTAGTTACCTCTTTAGTTCCCTCTTCAGTTTCCTCTTCATTACGAGTTTCAAAATAACCATCACTAGTTATAAAACCTTTAATAAAGTTCATAGCAGGAGTACCGATAAATCCAGCAACAAACGTATTTTCTGGGAAATCATAAACTTCTTTTGGCGTACCAACTTGTTGAACAATACCGTTATACATAATTACTATTCTTGTAGCCATAGTCATAGCTTCAACTTGGTCATGAGTAACATAAATAAATGTCTTTTGTAATTGTTGATGTAAATTAGTAATTTCTGTACGCATTTGTACTCTCAATTTAGCATCTAAGTTTGATAATGGTTCATCAAATAAGAACAAATCACAATCTCTAACAATTTCTCTACCAACCGCAACTCTTTGTCTTTGACCACCTGATAGAGCTTTAGGTTTTCTTTTTAAATATTCATCTAACCCTAACATGTTAGAAACTTCCATAATTTTTTGTTTTCTTTGTTCTTTACTAATTTTTTTAAGTTTTAAAGGAAATTCCATATTTTTATAAACAGTCATATTAGGATATAAGGCATAAGATTGAAATACCATAGCTATATTTCTATCACCTGCTGGAACATCATTAATAACTTTACCATCAAAGCTAATAGTTCCGCCTGTAATATCTTCTAGACCAGCAATCATCCTTAAAGTTGTAGATTTACCACAACCAGAAGGACCAACAAAAACTATAAATTCTTTATCTTGGATTGTCAAATTGAAATCTTTTACTACTTCAATTCCATTTTTATCATATATCTTCTTTACATGTTTTAATTCTATAATCATATCTATACCTCTATCCTTTTACTGATCCTGCTGACATACCATTAACTAAAAATTTAGATAAGAAGAAGAACAATAGTATAATTGGTACCGCAATACATAAACTTCCGGCCGCAAAACGTGAAAACTCTGAATCAGTTAATTGATTTAACCCAACTGCAACAGTCCACATATCTCTGTTTTTTAATAACATTTGTGGTAATATAATATCACTCCATGGGAAGGCAAAACTTGTTAGAGCACTATAAACAATCATCGGTTTAGCGACTGGTAAATCTATTTTTAAGAATACTTGAAATTTATTTGCTCCATGCATCATTGCACATTCATCAATTTCAATAGGAATTGTATCAAAAAAGCCTTTTTGAACCATATAACTCATTGGTGCACTACCAGTATAAATTAAAATTAATCCCCAATGATTATTTAAAAGTCCTAGTTGTGTACAAAGCAAATAAACAGCTATCATTCCCATAAATGAAGGAAACATACCTAAAATTAATGTTATTTTCATCATGGCTTTACGAGATTTGAATTTAAGTCTTGACATAGCATAGGCTGTCAATATCGTTAAGAAAGTTCCAAATAAACAACTAAATCCCGCAATTTTTAAAGTGTTTAAAAACCATTTAGGATAATTGTATGAACCGGTATCTGTAAATAATCTAACAAATGAATCAATTCCATATTCTTGAGGAAAAAAGCCATCAAAAGAATACATACTTCCTTGTTTACTAAAAGAAGCTAAAACTAGCCAAATGACAGGAAAGGCAAATATAAAGGCTACTATTAGTAAAGCAAGATAAGATAAAATAGCACTTAAAATACTCATCGGTTTAAATCTTTTTTTCTTATAAACTACATTTTCCATTATTTATACGTATCCTCCTGTCTATATGCTGGTGATAATACATAAACAGCTAATGATATAACTGAAGTTATTATAAAGATAATAAGTGATATTGCTGCCCCTATTGAATAATAATTTTGATCAATAGACATATTGTATAACCAGTTAATTAATAAATCAGTATCACTAGCTAAAGTATATCCATCTGTTCTTTGTCCTGAACCTCTTAAGAAATAGAAAATACCAAAATTATTAAAATTACCAATAAATTGATTAATAATTACTGGAGTAGTAGAGAAAACTACATATGGTAAAGTGATTGAGGTAAATTGTTTTAACGGTTTAGCACCATGAATAGATGCTATTTCATATAAATCTGTACGCATATTAGATAAAATACCTGTAGCAAGTAACATACCTGAAGGAATGGCTATCCATGCATTGACGAATAAACCAATTAATCTAGCATTCCAACCAGCATCTACTGATAAAAAGTTAACCGTTTTACCACCTAAATCTTGAATCATTTGGTTAATAGGACCACCATTAGAGAACATAAATTTAAACCCTAATAATGTGATGAAACCTGGTACTGCATATGCTAAAATCGGAAAAGCACGCCATATAGTTTTACCTTTAACTATCTTCTTATTAATTAAAAGAGCTAGTCCTAAAGAACCAAAATAATTAAGTGCTGTTGACATGACAGCCCATAATAAGTTCCATCCTAAAATCTTACCAAAAGTTGAGGCTAAGGTACCAAGACTTAATAATTGAGCAAAATTATCTAGACCTACCCAACTTACTAAAGCATTTTCTTCTACTATCGTACCGCCATAATTTGTAAAAGCTATTAAAATCATTACTACTATTGGTAATATATTAAATATAGCTACTCCGACTACTGGTAAAAATAAAACAGTAATATAAAATTTTTCATTTAGTAATGATTTTATTTCTTCTTTAACTGTTAGTGGTTTTTCTCCAGCTTCAATTCTTAATTGTGTTTGATAAGCATCTCTAACATTAGCTACATATATAGCAAGATATATCAATAAAATAAATAATGTTAATACCCCTAATATTAGGCAAATCATTGAATTATCGCCTTTAATACCTAAAATAGGATTAGATAAAACATCACCTAAAGTAAATAAGTTAATAAAATCTTTAGCACCTTTTAAAACAAAATAAACGATAGCTAAAATTTGAATTAACATTAAAATAATACCTTTAGCATACTTTTTATAACAAATTTGACCTAATCCCATAAAGGCAAAAGACATGGCTGTATATTTATTAGCATGTTTTACCATGTTAGCAAAAATAGTCCATTTTTCCTTAAAATAATGACCTATTTTTAAACATTTTTCTTTGCAAAAAGAGGCGATATTAGAACCTATTCTTTTAAATATATTTGTTTCATTAATCTTTTCCATCTTATCACCTATCCTAAAGTAGTTAAAGTATCAATTATCTCTTGATTTGCTTGTTCTACCCTAGCCTTAATAGCTTCCATCGTCAAATATTTTGGTGGATTTGAACTGCCAGCAACTCTATAAGGATCAGCTGCTAAATCAGTAAATAGCGTCGTAACAGCACCCCAAACTGATGTCAACTCACTGTTTGATGGCATAATATAAATCTTTCCTTCTTGTAAATCCTTGATAACTTCCATATTAATTCCACGTAATTCTTCTGCTAAACTAGTACGAGCAGGAACAACACCTAACAACTCATTTCTAGTCTTTAACATTTCATATTGCGTTGCAAAATTAATAAAAGCTAAACAAGCATTAGGAGATTCTGTATAGGCTGAAATAGCATATCCATGAACACCACCCATTGAAATACTATCAAAAACTTCACCATCACGATCAGTTAAATCACCTGAAACAGGTAATTTAGGCATTGTAGTTACCCCTAAACATTCATCAGGGTCTAATCCTTCCCCTTCTATGGCTTCAATAAACATATTAGTAACATCTGGTGTTGTTGCAGTTGCAAAAAAATTACCTTCAGCAAGTTGTTGATAAGCAATTGACGTAATTGAACCATCAATACATCTTTCATCCATTATAGCTGCTTGTTGTAACACAACATTAGCACCTAAATAAGAATTTCCGGCTGATATACCAATATCATCAATATTAGTATTGTCATCACCAAATATATAGCCACCATAAGAGAATAAATAACCTAATGAGAAATAAGGCTGTTCATATGATTTCATAAAGCCAAATGAATCAGGATTATTATCATCATATAATTCTTTTGAATAAGCATATAAATCTGGCCAATATTCAATCATATCTGGAACATTATTTTTATCTTTATCCCAATTTTGTTGCCAATCATCTGGTAATAAATCCTTACGATAGAAAAGCAATGGTTCTTGAACATTAACAGGCACACCCCAAATAGAATTATTCTTAGAATAAGCATCCCAAGCCCCTTCTTGAATATCTTCATAATCTTCTATTTCTGTAACTGGAATTGGTAAAATATGTCTACCATCTACATATTTCATAATACTATCATTAGCTTGATATAAAACATCTGGTCCATAGCCATATGGTCCATCTTGAATTAAATCAGAACTTTCAGACATATCTGCATCTACTGCTTCAATTCCATATTCTTTATATTCTTCATTAAATGCATTTAATAGCTCATCTAAATAACCTAATTCTCTAGCTATATCATTTTCTAAAACTTTTATTTTTACATTTCTTTCTAATTCACCTGTAAATATATCGCTCCTACTAGCCTCAACATCTTCAGGTATCAACCCAACCGCTATTAATATGACAAATATAACAATAAAATGTCCAATAATTATAATGATTTTTTTCACTTTTTCACCTCCGAAACAATCACAAATCCTTTGTTATATAAAATATAATCCTTATAGTTATGACCTAAAATAATATTTTTAAAATTACAATTAACGTCTACACCTGAATTATTTATATATAGAGTTAATTCACTATCTTCTTTTTTTCGTTTAAGTATTAATAATCCTTTTTGAGCAGTAATAAAAATATCACCATATTGTAAAGCTTTATTAGTCTTCCTAATTTTAATTAATTCTTTTATTGTTTTAAAATAAACACTATTATTATCTATTTTAGCAAAATTCATAGGTCTTCTATTATCGGGGTCATACCCACCTTCTAGTGGAATTTCTATCCCATAATATAAACCAGGAACACCTTTAAATGTAAATTGCAATGCTAAAGCACATAACAATAAATCAATATCCTTATTACAAGATGTATAAAATCTATCAGTATCATGGGTATCTAACAGATTTAACATCATATCATTAACCATATCTGTGTTTCTTGTAAGTAAAGCATTTAATGTATGTGCTGTTTCATAACAATCACTCTTAGAAAAAGCTAAAAAATCTAATGTAGCCTTTGTAAAAGAATAATGCATAATAGAATCAAATTCATCACCTTTTAAGAATGGATAACTATTATGCCAATTTTCAGCTACTAATAAACAATCTTCTTTAATTTCTTTAATTGCCACTCTAAACTCTCGCCAAAAACGATGACTAAGTTCATCAGCTACATCAAGTCGCCAACCATCAATATCAAACTCTCTAACATAATATTTACCAATTTCTATTAAATATTCTCTAACTTCTTTGTTTGATGTATTTAATTTTGGCAAATATGGACAGATTGAAAAGATTTCATAATTGACTTTTTGTTGATCTATTTTATCTCCATGTATAATAAACCAATCAAAATATTTAGATTCTTTTCCTTTTTTTATAACATCTTCAAAAGCAAAAAATCTATCTGAGCAGTGATTAAAAACAGCATCTAAAATAATTTTAATATCATTTTCATGCGCCTTTTTTATTAACTCTTTTAAATCTTCTTTTGAACCAAATTGACTATCTATACTATAATAATCCGAAATATCATATTTATGATTAGATATTGATTTAAAAATAGGAGTTAGATAAAGGGCATTAACTCCTAAGTCTTTTAAATAATCTAATTTGTTAATAATGCCCTTTAAATCTCCTCCATAAAAACTAGTAGGTTTAGGAATTTCATCAACTTTTAAATTGATGTAACTTAAATCTTTATTTTTATCTCCTAAATTAAATCTATCTATAAATATTTGATAGAAAACTCTATTCTTTAACCAATCAATTCTTTTATGTAGATCTATATCATTAATATAAGGATATTGGAAGCAATTAAAATAAGCATAGGCAAAATCATAAGTTTCTTTAACGCCTTCTTCACAAAAATAATATGTTTTTGTGTTTTCTATTAATTCAAATATATAAACAAATCTTAAATCATCTAATTTAATTATTACCTCATAATAATTAAATAAATTTGTTTCATATTTTAAGGTCATTTTAATCTTTTTTTGTTTAATATAGTAATCATATTTATTACCATAAATAACATTTACTTCTTTAAAACTATCTTTACTAGAAACCCTTAATCTAAGAGTCATTTCATTATTATTACTAGGATAACTATAGTTTGAAGAAGCTTCATGATAGACTGCTTCATAAATCACTAGATATAGACCTCCTAGTTATTATTCAACTACTGTTATAGTAACTTTACCTGTTAATGAATTAAATACTAATTTATAAGTACCAGATTCAGTTATTTTAATATTAGCTAATGATGTTTTGTCAATAAAATCACCTGGGTTTTCTACTGCCCCTGTACGATAATAAATAGCTTGATTTACACCATATAAATCAGAAACAATTTGGAAATTGAACGCACCATTTACAACTAAAGTTCCTTCATAAGTGTGTGCTGAAGTTTGTTTTAAATAATGTGTTTGATTTGCCCAAGATACAGTTGTTCCATCTAAAGTTGCTGTTGAATCACCTTTAATCCAGAATTTTCTTGGATCGTTTGTCGTTGAACTTGCTGTGATAACTTCATAATTTAAATCATAAGTAACATTAGATGCTTCTAAAACAACTTCATAACCTAAACCAACTTTTTCTTCTTCAACTTCATAATACCAACCAACTAATGTTTCACCATCAGCTAAAGTTGGGTTTTTAATAGTTGGGAATTGGGCACCATTACGTACATAAACTGTATAATCATCGCCCTTACCGTTGTATTTAACATTATAAGTATTATAAACAATACCTTCTGTTTTTTCAAAATCACCAACTTTAGTTAATTTAACACTATATGATTCATAATTATTATATGTATCTAAATTAGCACCTATAACATCTTCACTTATTACACTTGCTACATCTTTATTAGCTGTAATAACTACTTTATATTTACCAGAATTAATAATTTCAATTTCATTAGCACTATTTATATTAACATTTTGAGCATCTGTATTTTCTTTATCTAAAACGTTATGTTGTTGATTTAATTGTACATTCCAGTCATTAACAACCATTAAAATATTAATTCTTTCACCAGCATTAAAGCTAAATTCTCCAGTCCAAACAATATTATCTCCAACAAGTTCACCAACTGGGAAGAATAAATCTGGATTATCAGCTTTAGTTGTATGTTGACCATGAGTTAAACTTCCACCAATAAATGGTTCAAATGGTGTAACATCTTCTTCAATATCGCCAATACGTTCTACATCAATAACTCCGGCTTCTGGTGTAGTTTGATCAGTAGTTAATGTAAATTTATATTCACCAGAAACTAAAACAACAATATTAGATTTCCAAGCTTGTGGATCTAAATAATTTTCTTCAGCTTTAAACCATTCATTATCACCTTGATCAAGTAAGCCACCACCCATTTGGGCTACCCACTTTGATGTAGTGTGTTCTTCAGTAAATTCTAATACCGCAAATTGGAATTCATTATTTTGTGTTAATTCGAAAGTACCTTCAAACACATTAGGTTTGCCTTCTACTTTTTCTAGTTTAAATACATCTTTACCATAATTACCATTACCCCAATTTGAGCCGGCTAATTCACCTGTTAAATTTCCAACAATTTCCCAAGTTCTATTATCTTCTTGTTGACTTGCCCACATACTAAAAACAGATGTATCTTTAGTAATTGGTGTTGAAAAATCAAATTCATGAGTTAATGATGGTGTTGCATACCAACCAACAAAGGTAGAACCATCTTCTTTATTTTCAGGTGTCCATTCTTCAACAGTTTGTCCACTTTCTACCTCTACTTGTTTTAAGACTTCATCGTCTTCTGAATCGCCTGCATAAAATGTTACTTTGTAAGTAGTAGGATTTTCATTGTTTTGATCATTATCATTACATGAACCTAAAACAATACCTACTAAGCAAACTAAAACTAACATACTTAGGACTTTTAATATTTTTTTCATTTTATCCTCCACTATTTTCTTGTTTGGGAAGCGCTTTCAAAATATTTTAAAAAAATAAAGTTAAGCGCTTAACCATTGCAATAAAATTATAATTTAAAATGATTAAATTGTAAAGCCTTTTAAATTAATTTAATTTAATTTTAAGTCAAATTAATTGTAGATTTTAATTAAATTAATGGTTATAATTAAATCATCACAAAAGGAGGTGACAGTATCTATATTGATACATACCTATGAAAAAAACAAGATTGATAGATATTGCTAAAGAAGCTAACGTATCAGTAGCTACTGTGTCATACGTTTTAAACAAAACACCTAATCAAAGAATTAGTGAAGAGACTAGAATAAAAATAGAACAAATAGCAGCCTTACATAATTATAAAAAAAATAATGCTGCTAGCATTTTAGCAAAAGGACAAACTAAAACAATTGGTATTTATGTCGGAAAATATGATTTTGCTTTAATCAATTCTCATCTATTAGAATTATGTTATAAAATCATAACTAGGTTTAATGAAGAAAATTATACTGTTATTTTATTAACTTCTAATTACAATACCAATATAAATTATGTCGACGCTATTTTAACTTTAGGTTTATCTGATGAAGACTTTATTACTGTTTCTAAATCTAATGTTATACCTGTCATAGCTATAGAATGTAAAAGACATATTCCTTGGACTTTTGAAATATGTCGAGTATATAAAGATATTAAAAGTACACTACTTCTAGATGACTATGTTTTACTAACATTTAAATATCACTCTGATGAATTAAATAAACTTGTAAGTCAATTTAACCCTAAAACAATCTATGTATCAAATTTTTTACAATTAGAAAATTTAATTAACGAAATAAAAGATAAAAAAATTGTAGTTACTTCTGATTCTTTACTTTCATATTTAAGTGCTAAGGGAATATTATCTTATCGCGATACAGTTAACATGTCTAATTTTATTAATGTTATTATTAATTCAACTATTTTAGCTATTGAACATAGAGAAGTGTCTGAACATGTTTTTCATTTTTAAAATCATTTTCATTGTTACACAATTAATTTCAAGCGTTTTCTTACTTGCTTTATAGATTTTTAAATATATAATATAGCCGATTTTAGTAAGGAGGTTATATTTATGTCTACTATAATCGCTTGTATTATGGTAATAATAGTGTTACTTACCGGAATTTATTTTGTTGTTAAAGACGAATCTAAATCAATGAAAATAGGGGCAGTTTTATTTACCCTAGTTCTAGTAGGAGAAGTAATACTTACATCTTATTTTTCCTTGATTTAATAAGAAAAATATAAGGAGGTTTTAGCTTTTATGCTAAGACCTCCTTTTTCATTTAATCTACTAAATAAAAATCAACTATTGTCCTTAAACCACTCTTATCAATAACAACTTTATATTTGCCACTTCTCGTACAAACAAAATTATTACCACTATTAGCTTGTTGTTCCATATATGAATTAGCATCTCCGCTACTACCTAAATTATAGTAGCCAACATATTCACCATATTGACCTAAATTTTCACCATATAAAGTAAAACCAAATTCATAATTTGATCCTTGGCCTCCTGTTAAGGTTACTTCAAATTCAACTTTACCATCAATTGAAGATACCTTATCTGATTCTTCCCAAGAACCATTATAAGCAGGTCCTTTTATAACTGCCTCAAATTCTGGTAATTTTTCTTTATAATTTATAACATTAACAACCGGAGCCCCTTCAGTAAAGTCTATTTCAAATATGTAGTAACCACTAACTAAAGTTTTAAAGTTATTATTGCCTGTTTCATTAGTTACTTTATCATTAAATTGACCATCATTTCCTAACATTTGTCCTGTTATTGTAACACCAGGATTACTATAACTGCCTACTTCTTCAATTGGTGTACCTTTAGGATAATAAACAAAACAAAATTCTATATCTTTATCTAAATATACGCTAACATTAACTTTTCCTTCTGTTGTAGCATATGTTTCTGAAACTTCCCATAGTGGCGCATATTTTAAATATACGTCATAATCAACTTGGAATTCTTGGATAATATCGCCATTTCTTACCCAAGTAATTGTATCACCTAATGGTGAATTTTGATCTAAATGTAGGGTTATAGTATAATTTCCATCAACACGACAAGCCATATTATCTTCTGCTTTATAAAAATACTCAACACCATCTTTAACAGGATCTACTACATCTTGATAACTATGAGCATAACCATATGAACTATTTCCTACAATTTGGAACATATCTCCTCTAGCCATATCCATCGTTATTTGATACGTATACTCATCAATTTTAGTTAGTTTTTGTGCATCTGTTAAATTATAACCAAATTGACTAGATTTTAATGGTTCAGTTGCCCCACTACCAGACACATACCAAGTGTCATTTACTTCATAGCCAATTGTAAATGTTTCATCATATTTAACTATTACACTATCTTTGTTGCGGTCATAAGTAAAACTATATGTGCCATTAGCTAAAGTACCAATGTTTCCACCTGTTAAATCTAAATATTTTACATCCGAATTATTTACATCAACCTTAGTAGAATTAATATTAATAGGCCCTAAGCCGACAAAATGCCACTCCCCATTTTCATCCTGTTCTCTAATAAAATTATAAAAACAGAATGAATCGCCAGCAACAAATTCATGTGAATAAGTATAAAGGTCTGTATCTTCATTATAAGTCATTGTATATTCATCTTCTAATAAATGACCCCAAGCTGTTATATATGAGCCCTTAATCATAATATCAATAGGCGTATTATCACCTGCATTATTAGCTTCTCCATTATATATTACTTCTATTGTATCAATTGTACTATAATTAAAGTTCTCTTTATTTTCTTCTGTATAAGCCTCATTTTCTGTATCATATAAATCGGCCCATGGGTGAGTATTTAAATTAAATGTATAATTTCCTTCTTTTGTAACTATAATATTAGCTTTATTAGAATCATTACTTAAATAACTCTTTTCTTCTTTTAAATATGAACTGACATCCCCTTCAATATAACCAAAACCTCTTTGATTATTAAAGTCATCGTTAATAGCAAATTGAAAACTATCACCTACATATAAGTCTAATGTAATACTATAAATATTAGACGTGTCTGAGTTGTTTTTAGTTAATTGTTGTTTATTAGCATCCCCAATTTTCCAGTTCGTACCAAACAAAATAGAATTCTTTTCTCCACTTGTTCCTAAAATGTAATATTTTCTAGTGTCTACTTCAAAAACATCTTTTGTAAAATTACCAAAAATTGTAACATCCCCTGTTATTTCTTTAGTAAAATCATATTCAATATTCATTGATGGTGTAGCATACCACTTATCAAAAATGTATCCTTCCTTTTCTGGAGTCCAATTAGTTGCTGTCGAACCAATCGCTACATTTTCTGTCTTAAGTACTTCATTATTATTAGTTAAATCTACATATGTTACTACAGCTGTAGGCGTATCACTTGTATCATCACATGAAGATATTACAAATAATGAAAACAATAATAATAAAAACAAACCAATTTTTTTCATTCTTGTTACCCTTTCTGCTCACGTACTTAAATAGATTAAACGTTTAAGCATATATATTTTATTATTATTTTTTTCATAAGTAAAGCCCTTTCACTTATGAAAATGTCTTTCATATACATAAAAAATGGTGAAGAAACTTCACCATAAATCATATTTATTCTTTTTTATAAATAATAAAAGACACGCCACCACGTTCTTCATTGTAAATAGATAAAGATAAACCGAAGAAATCTAAAGTTTTTTGAACAATAGACATACCAAGACCAAATTCACCTTTTGATCCTTTTTCATATGGTTTAAATTTACTATTTAAAAATTTTTCTTCAATTGGTTCGCCATCATTATAAATTGTCACTTTATTTTCTTTTGTTTGAATATAAATAACTGTTTTAGCATATCTTAAAGCATTTTCAACAATATTTTCAACTACAGTAACAAAATTTTCTCTATAACCTTCAAACACACAAGGTTCTAATTCTAATTTAAACTCAATCTTAGTATTAACTTTATGATTATTAACGACTTCATTACAAACATCTGCTAAATCAACTTCTTCTAGCGGTTTATCTTTATTTAAATATTCTAACCTGTTATATTGAAGCAATTGATTAACTTTAGTTCTTAAAATATCAGCTTGTTTTATAATAATATTTGCATCACTAGTATCAACAACACCATCAACAATAGCTTCTGCATAATTTTTTATAACAGCTATAGGCGTTTTAAAATCATGACTAACATTTTGTAACATTTCTCTTTTGGTCGTTTCTGAATCTTTAATTTCAAGTCGCATTATTTCAATTGATTCTGATAATTCTCTTATTTCATCATCACCATCATCTAAATATTCAACCTCATATTTTTCTTTACTCATATTAGTTATGTGATTTTGTAAAGCTTTAAGCCTCTTTAATAACTTATTAATCCAAAATGAAGCAATTAAAGATAAGATAATGAGAGCCGCAATAATAAAAGTAATTATTGAGCCTATAATTCTTTTAACAAATCCTTCATTATAACTATCATCTACTAATACAATAATAAAATAATTAGTTATTTCATCTACTTCACAAGCATAATAGATTTCTTCATTTTTACTATTTTCGTAAATATTTGTTCCTCTTTTAGCTTGTGATAAAAAACCACTAATTTCATTTTGACTTAAAACATTAATTAAATTAGCACTACCATATTCTACAATATAATTACCATTTTCATAACGACCTTGAATTATTCCAAAATTATGCATACCATTATCATTTTCATCTGGAACAATCATATTACCATTACGCCATTCAAACCCTGTAATAGTAATATAGTTTGATAATCTAAAATATGTTTCTTGTAAAGCTATTTTATCTAATGAAAAAGTTAAAATCATAATAGTAGCTAAAAATAAAATTAAGACACTAGAAAATAATATTAAGAATATTTTTGATGAGATACTTCTTCTAACTCTTGCAGGTTTTACCATAATAACCTATAACCATAGCCATAGATAGTTTCAACATTTAAATTGACCATCTTAGCTCTTAATCTTCTTAATAAGTCATCAACAACTCTATCTGAGCCATAATACTCATCACCCCAAACATGTTCAATAATTTGTTCGCGGGATAAAGCTTTATTCTTATTATCTATTAAAAAACATAATAAATCATATTCTTTACTAGTTAATACAATAATTTCATCGTTATTAAAGACTCTTCTTTTATCTAAATCTATTTGATATTCCCCATATTTTATTAAATTTGATTTTTCATCTTTATAACATCTTTCTAAGATTTTTTTAATTCTTAACATTAATTCTCGCATATTATAAGGCTTAGATAAGTAATCATCAGAGCCTAATTCTAACCCCATAATTTTATCTATATCTTGATCACGAGCAGAAGTAAAAATAATTGGAATAGTATGATTTATTTCCTTTATTTTTTTAATTAAATCATAACCAGAAGTGACACCTGGCAACATAATATCTAAAATCCATAGATGAAATGGTCCATTTATTTCTTTTAAAGCTTGTTCCCCATTAGGAAATATTTTATACTCATATCCTTCATTTTCTAAATATTTACCTATTAATTTAGCTAAATTAGCCTCATCTTCGACTACCGCAATATTATACATAGTTTTAATCACCTCGTGCATATATTATACTAATTAAAGTGATAAAGGACAACTATTAATAGTTGTCCTTTATCTGGGAGAGTTATAGTTTGCTTATGAAAAAGATATCTATCATTATTTTAAGGGAGAGTGATAGATAAGTACCCTTTCGAGTACGCGCGTATTATACATTATAAAATAAGCAAAATTGTGAAAAAAATATGTGAAATTGTGTGAAATATCTATTTATAAACTACTATTACCTAATTATACTTTTAATATATAGTTTAAATATAGAAAAAAAGTGGAAAAGTTAAACTTTTCCAACTTATTTATTAATTATCATCATACATGTTTTCAAAATCATCCATGTAATCATTATATTTATCTTCATCAAAATCGTCATCTTCATGATAACGTTCTAAAATTTCACCATTTTCATCATGTTCTAAATCGTCATCATCGCTGTCTTCTTCACTATAATCTTCATCATCATCTTCATAATCTTCTTCATAGTTAAGAGATGTGTCTTCATCATCTTCATCTTCAAAATTCAAGATGTCTTCATCTTCTAATACTTCATCTTCTGCAGTGTTGAATTCAGCACCATCACGATCAAACATATCTAATGATTGTCTATCTTTTAAATCCCATTCTTCATCGCCCATATATACAAATAGTGAACTAGTTGTAATATCTAAATAAAGTTGGGTTTTATATTTATTATCCTTATCTTCTAAACCTTTGGCCTCTAATGTTTGTTGCATTAAATCTGATATATTCATTTTACCTGCATGATTCTTTAGAATATCTAATGCTACATTAATCATTGGCATATTTTGATAATTTGCCATCTTATCCCTCCAATTTTCTATATATTTTAATCTATTTTAGTTGTTTTTGCAAGAAAATTAATCCATATTTTATGTTTAGATATAATAGTATTATCTAACAATAAATCGTATTTAATAAATATTTGTTTATCTGACATTATAAGTTTTTCTGTATATATAGAAAAATTCATTTCTATGTTGTAAGAATCTATAAGTTTAGACTTAGTAATTTCTTTTTCTATAAATATTATATTTTGCTTAACCAAGCCATTTCTTTGACAGATTAAAGACTTATCATTTTTAATAAAAATAGTATTACTTTCATCTTTTAAATAATATTTATTATCAACTATTTCATATTCTATAATTTCTTTATTCTTAATATCATCAACAACTGTTAAAAACTCTAATATCATTTATATTCTTGTCTACCTTCTAAAGCTTTTAAAAGCGTCATTTGATCAGCATATAATAAATCGCCACCAACAGGTAACCCATAAGCTATTCTTGATATTTTAATATCTTCATAACTTGATAATAATTCTTTAATATATCTAGCTGTTGTTTCTCCTTCTAGTGTAGCATTAGTAGCTAATATAATTTCTTTTACTTCTTTATTTTTTACCTTATTTATTAATGAATCAATATTTAAGTTATTAGCTGTAATTCCTTTTGAAAAAGAAATAGAACCACCTAAGACATGATATACGCCATTATATTCATTTAATTTTTCAATACTTAAAACATCTCTCGCATTTTCAACAACTAAAACAACTGATTTATCTCTCGTTTCATCTTGACAGATCGGGCAAATATCAGTTTCTGAAAGATTACCACATAAAACACATTGTTTTATACTATTTTTGACAACTTTAAGGTTATTAGCAAACTCTTCAACATCTTCTACACGCATATAATCAAGCACATAAAAAGCATAACGTTCTGCCGTCTTTTTGCCAACTCCTGGTAACATTTCAAATGAATTTATTAAATCTATAATACTTGAGGGGTATTTCAACATTATAAAACGCCACCAAGCATACTAGCATAAGGTCCCATCATCTTAGCTGTAGCTTCTTCGATTTGTTTAATAGCATCATTGTAAGCTGATACTAAAGCATCTTCAATCATTTCAATATCATCTTTACTTTCAAAAGCATCTTTATCGATAGTAACTTTTAAAACTTCATGACTACCTTTCATTTCTACTTCACAAACACCACCAGCTTTACCAACAAAAACTGTTTCTTGTAATCTTTGTTGAGCATCTTGTAGTTCTTTTTGCATCTTTCTAATTTTATTCATCATTGCTGCATTCATTATTTTTTTACTCCTTTATTTCTAATTTATCGCCAAATAAATCATTTAATTTAGTTAAAACCGGATCATCTACTTTTATTTCTTCTTTTTTTACCGGTCTTTTAACGTTTATCATTATATTATTTAAAATTGGTTTTTCAATACCTGATTCATATTTATTTTTATAATCTGTAACAATTTGTTTCCAAATTTTTTGTGGTAGAGTAATTATCTTTTCAATTGAATCAATTTGTTTATGAATTATTTCATACATTTGAATGTAATTTTCATATTTCATTACTCTATTACAAAAACCTTCATCTTGTAATACAAATATAATAGCCTTATCTGAGACAGCTACTACTTTACCATATTGTAAAATAGAAATAGCTAAAATATCTTGATATTTAATCTTTAATAAAGGCCATTCTTTATTAAATTTTTCTTTTGTTTCTTTAGAAGCATTATTTAAAATTTCATTTATTTCTTCTATCTTAATTACTTCATCATTTTCTTTATTATCTATTTTATTTAATTTAGCTATATTAGTGGGTACTACTTTTATTTCTTCTTTTACAGGTCTTTTATTTAATTCAGCTTGCATATTAGATATTTGTGATTCTAAATATTTTATTTGATCTAAAATAGAATTTTCTTTTTGCATTACCGAATCAGCCATTTTTATAATACATAAATCTAAATATGATCTTTTTTGATTTGAAAACTTCATTTGATTTATAGCATTATTCAATTCATCAAGCCAAGAAAAAATTAAAGTTTTACCTATTTTCTCAACTGTATTACTAAATTCTGTAGTTTTATATATTTGTTTAGATGAATCAAAAATATTACTTTTATATAATAAAATATCTCTTAAAAAAAGCATTAAATCATCAGCTATTTTAGGTATTTCTTTACCTTTATTATATAAATTACTAATCATATTAATAGCTTTTTCTGATTCATTATTAATAATTAAATTAAGCAAATTCAATAAATCTAAATTTGAGACATTACCAGATACTTCATATACATCATTTAAAGTTATTTCTTTATTATCTACAAAAGAAATAACTTGATCTAATAGTGATAAAGCATCACGCATACCACCTTCAGCTAAATTTGTTATTTCTTCAATAGCTTCTTTACTTATACTAATGTTTTCTTCTTTAGAAATCAATTCTAATCTATTTATAATACCTTCATCTGAAATAGCTTTAAAATCAAATCTTTGACAGCGAGATAAGATAGTTTCTGGTATTTTATAAGGTTCTGTTGTACATAAGATAAAAACAACATATTTAGGTGGTTCTTCTAATGTCTTTAATAAGGCATTAAAAGCGGCATTAGATAACATATGAACCTCATCTATAATATAAACTTTATATTTAGACATAGAAGGTAAAAATCTAACACTATCTCTTAAAGCTCTAATATCATCGGCCCCGTTATTTGAAGCCGCATCAATTTCTATAACATCAGGATTTGTACCTTGTAAAATAGCTTTACAAGATTCACATTCTAAGCAAGGCTTAATAGTTGGGCCATTATAACAATTTAAGGCTTTCGCAAATATTTTAGCTAAAGTTGTTTTACCTGTACCACGAGGTCCACAAAACAAATAAGCATGTGCTACTTTATCATTAGTAATAGCATTTTCTAAAGTCTTAACTATGGCCTTTTGATCTACAACTTCATCAAAAAGTTGAGGTCTATAAGCTCTATATAATGCTACATAAGACATTATTTCACCTCCTAAACTAAAGCATAATTATATCTAATTCCATCATCATCTAATCTAGAATAATAAACTAAATAAACGCGTGGACTAGCCATAATATCTAAAACTGTTGTAGCTAGACCATCTGGATTTAAAATGACATCTACATCTCTATATGCCATATCTACTAAATTTGAACAATATTTTTTAGTCTTTTGATTAAAGATAAAAGAATAGTTATAAGATTGTCCGTAATATGATAAAGAATTAATAAAGGCTTGAAATCTATTTTCTAGAGATGTATCTACTCTATATACCATAAATTCATCATAATAACCATTAAAAAAAGTATAACTATTTTTTATATTAGCCGTAATATCTGAACCAAAACCAGTTATTTCAAGTGTTGAACCTGTATTAAAAGTTATTTCATCAGATTCATAAGGAAATCCACATAAAGCTGCATGTCCTCCTACATAAAAAGTAATACCTTCATATAAAATAGGAATTTCTACTGCTGCTGTTTTAGCACAAATAATATCACCTGGACTTCCTGGATATGTCATACTTCCTCTTGTTTGATAACTTGGTAAATCTAATGGCTTATCTGATTTAATTTCATAATATTTAATTCTTGTTGTACTTTTTTCCTCAATAAAAGTAGCCTTATTAACAAAATCTCTTACATCAGCACTAATTTTAATATTTTCAGCTAATGAACCTATTGTGGCCCATATAACAAAAGATAACAAAGCTACTAATATTAAACTTACTATTTTTCTCATAGGCCTATTATACCAAATTATTAAAATAATTAGTAGTAAAAATTAAGAGTTTAATAAAATTATAAATTATTTTTTATGCCTAATACTATGCGAAAAGCCACACCTTTAAGTGCGGATTTTTATTTATTAACTAAATATATTAATTCTCTCTTTTATTATTTTTTAACTAAGAAATATAAAATTGAACCTAATAAACATTCAATGAAAAAGTATAATATATTTGTTAATAATAAAGTATAGGTAATTATTTTAATTATATTAGGTAATAAATATTCTTTATAATTCTTAATATTATTAACTATATTTTTCTATATTTTATTATAATTCCTAAAATGACTAAACCTAAAAAAATTCCAAACGAAATTAAATAGAAAAAATAACTATGTTCAGCCTTAACTATACTTATTAATGCATTATGACAAGAAGTGTTATATATTGTCAACATCGTTGTTTTTGTCTATATTAATAAGATTTAATAGGGTTTTAATACTTTCACTTTAATAATACTAATATTTATTTTATATTAATATTTGTAAAATGAGGGAATAAATGAGGGAATAAATTCATTAGATACGGAAATATTAAAATTAATAATAATTAATAAGTATATAACTATTTCTGAACTAGCTAAAAAAACAATAAGTCAGAAGCAACTATTTCTAGACACCTTAGTTTATTAACAAAAAATAATAAAATTAAAAGAATTGGTCCTAATAAAACCGGTTATTATGAAGTTTTATAAAAAAATCCTTATCGTTATCGATAAGGACCTTTTTGTTATTCTTGCATTTTAGGTTTAATAACAACCGCTCTTGCTTCGCCTTCACCTTCAGATTCTGTATAAACATCACGCCATGAAGCTAATTTTTCATGAATTATATGACGTTCATAAGAATTCATAGGACTTAACTTAGCAGGAATTTTAGTTCTCGCTACTTCTTTAGCTGTTTTAGTAGCTAATATTTCTAATCTTCTATCTTTATTGCTTTTATATGAACCAATATCTAAAGTAACAATTGTTCTTTCTGTTGTATAATTAGAAATTAAATTTCTTACTAATGTTTGGAAAGCGTCTAAACATTTTCCATCATGACCAATTAGTAAAGAGTTTTCTGAACTTTCAATTAAGTAATGAATTTCTTTTTCTCCACCAACTGTTCTAGTTTCTATTTGATATTTAATTCCCATAGCTTTTAAAATGTTTTCAATATATCTTCTGCCTTCTAAAGCTAAATTAACATCAACTAAAGCTTCACAATTTAGACCTTCAGAAATTTCGCCTAAAACATTAATGAATATTTTACTAGCTGGAACTCGCAAAATAGCTTCTGCTTTTTGCATAACTTCAGCTTCAGTTTTACCTATCACTTGAATCTGTTTTTTCATTTCCAGCACTCTCCTTTTCTTCTTTAGTAGCTTTTTTGTTATTTTTTCTATTAAATACTGATTTAACTTTATCTGTTAAACTTGTTTTATGTTCAATGACATTAACACCAGCTGCTTGTAATCTTTGATGCTTATAATATGTTCTTTCGTTCATCTTTCTACCAATATATGATTGGAAAATTTGATAAATAGCACCAATAAGCCAATAAATACCTAAAGCAGTTGATGATAAGGCAATAAAGAAGAACATTACAATCATAACAATATTCATAATTTTCATTTGTCTTGCTTGATCATTTTGTTTAGTATTATATGATGTTTTCTTTACATAAGATGGTTTTCTTTGAGCTAATTTTTGGCTTAAGAAAGTAATACCAGCATATAATAAAGCTATAACAACACATAAGATTCTATCTTGTACTGCTCCTTCCATTGCTGAAGTACCATTTAATTCAAAGAAACCAAATAATTTAGTATCAGCAAGAGCAAACTTACCAAAACTTTCAACTAGTACACCATTTCCGGCATCGACAACTTGTGTTAAGTTTATTCTTCTTACTACTTCATACATAGCAACGAAAATAGGGAATTGAATAAACATTGTAAATATACAACCTAAAGGATTAAATTTATATTTTTTATAAATTGCCATCATTTCTTGACGCATTTTTTGTTGACTTGCTTCATCTTTTCTAAAAGCGTACTTCTTTTGTAATTTATCTAATTCTGGTTGCATAATTTGCATTTTAACAGAAACACCATTTTGCTTTGAATAAATAGGCCAAGCAACAGTTCTAATAATAATAGTAGTAAAGATAATACCCCAAATATAAGAATTGCCTAAACCTTTACCTATATTTGAACATAACCACGCAAATGGATAAGATAAAATTGAAACAGGCCAACCCCAAAAACCATCCCAAAAACCTTGGAAATGGAATTCAGCGCCCCATGTTGTATAAACGTTTGAATACCAATAATCAGCACTAGTACGACAGCTAGTAAGACCTACCATTAATAATCCAATAATTAAAATAGTAGCTAATTTTAATCTGTTTTTATATAGAAATAATTTCACTGTTTTTCTCCTCGTACTATTAATTTATCTATATAATTAAAGAATAGCTTTTCTAAATCAGCATATTTTAATTCTTTAATTTTAGGTTTAGCTATTAAAAAGAAATCAAAATTTTTATTATTTTTTTTACTGTAAGTTAGAAATAAGGTTCTTATTCTTCTTTTTTCTTTATTTCTTATAACAGCATTACCTATCTTTTTTCCTACACTAATCGCATAACGAAAATGGCTGGTTTCAGGATTTTTAAAAATAAATAATCTAAAATAATCATTAGATATACTAGTCTTATTATTTAATACTTTTTCTATTTCTTTATTTTTCTTTATGCGAAATTCTTTTTTCATAGAACTCCTTATAAATAAAAAAGGACAACAAAAAAATAAAATAATTTTCTAGTTGTCCTGGTATATTTTATTTATTAAGTTTAAACAGCTAATCTTTTTCTACCTTTTTGACGACGACGTGCTAAAACTTTACGACCATTTTTAGTAGCCATACGAACACGGAATCCATGAGTAACTTGTCTTTTACGTTTATTAGGTTGATATGTTCTTTTCATTAATATAACCTCTCTTTCTTTTTGAAACCATGCTTGTTAATTCTAACAAATTAGTAAATTAGTGTCAAGTTAAAAAATAAAAATTTATTATACCTATTATTTTTAAAAGTAAATGTATTTAATTAATATAAGAGATATTATTTTATATCTATAATTATCTAACATTATATTTTAAATATACTTGTTTTGTTATATTTAAAATTAAATTAATTAATAATAGCTTAATTACAATATATATTGATATTATAATTTATGAAAAATAAATAAAATTAAGTGTAAATAGATTTATTTATTATATTTTTCTATTATAAATTGACAAATTTTATCTTTTTTTAACTAATAAGGTTTAAGTTTCTTTAATTTATAGAAGAATGGGGATAAATTAAAAATAAAAGTGGATATTTATTAGGGTTAATGTGGATAAGTTTTCCACACGGGTTTTTAATGTGGATTTGTGGATAACTCCCTTTTTTTCTTATAAAATAAGCATTTTTTTAAGAAGTTATCCACATTTTTGTCAATTTTTCCAGTTTTTTAAAAGAGTTATCCACATTTTATTGTGGATAACTAATTGTTGATATTATCTTTTTTTGTGTTAATATTAATGTCACCTAGAGGTGATTATAATGCAAAATACATATCAAGAACTGTGGCAAAAAACTAAAAACCACTTAGCTAACTGCTACTCTGAAACAACTTTTAATGATACTTTTTCTAAAGTAAATAGTGTCGTTAAGTTTCAAAATAATATAATTTATGTTTTAGTGCCAAATAACTATATTAAAACAAAAATAAATCATACTTACATAGAAAAGATAAATGAAGTTTTAAATACCTTTACTGATGAAAAATTAAAGTTTAAGTTTGTTTGTGAAAATGAAATAAAGGAAACTCCTACTACTTCTTCTTTTGCAAACAATCGCCTTTATATAAATCATTTAAACGAAAATCATAGTTTTGAATCTTTCGTAGTAGGTGATTCTAATAATTTTGCTTATCGTATTTGTTTAAATGTTGCTGAACAACCTGGCTTTATTGCTAATCCACTTTATATTTTTGGTGGAGTAGGTCTTGGTAAGACTCATTTAATGCAGGCTATTGGTAATTATATTTTAGATAAAGACTTAAATAAAAAAGTTTTATATGTTCAAGCTAATGATTTTATTGTAGATTATTCTAAAGCTACACAAGGTAATAATATGGCTGAATTTGATTTAAAATATAATAATTTAGATTGTTTATTAGTTGATGATATTCAAATGCTTGAAATTGGTAAAAAAAGTCAACAAGAGTTCTTTAAATTATTTAATGATTTAATAAATCGTAAAAAACAAATTGTTATAACTAGTGATTGTCCGGCAAATCAATTAAAAGGGATTATGGAACGTTTAACTTCACGTTTTTCGCAAGGAATGACAGTTGATATTAAACGACCTGATTTAGAACAAAGAGTAACTATTTTAAAACGTAAAGCTTTAGAACTTACTATGAAAAAAATACCTGATGATGTCTTATATTTTATAGCTCAAAATTTTACTGATAATATTAGAGAATTAGAAGGTGCTTTAAATAGAGTAATAGGTCATAGTGAGGTTTGTAATTATGATGATATTACGCTTGATAGAGCTAAGGATGCTTTAGATGCTTTATTAGCTTATAAAACTAGTAATGAGACTAAACAACAAGCTAATTCAGAAAATATATTGAGCGTAATAGCTGATTTTTATAATATTAGCATATCAGATATTTTATCTTCTAAAAGAAGTCAAAATTATGTTATTCCAAGACATATAGCTATGTATATTTTAAAACAAAAATGTAATTATACATTTTCAAGAATCGGTGGTATCTTAGGAAATCGTGATCATACAACTATTATGAATGGCTATAATAAGATTGAAATCGAATTAAAAACTAATAAAGAATTACAAATGGCTTTAGATACTATTCTTAAAAAAGTGAATAACTAAAGTTATCAACTTTATTATCCACATTAAATATGGTATAATTTATGTGTTAGATAAAAGAAAAAAATAACTTTTCCACTTATCCACATTCCTAATAATAATAACAATAAAAATAATTAAATAATATATATATGGAGGCTCTTATGAATTTTACAATTGATCGTGAAGTGTTACTCGATAAATTAACTATAATTAGTCATGGTTTATCTACTAAATCACCTATGAAAATTATGGAAGGTATAAAAATAGATGTTACAGATAATGATTTATTCTTAACTTCTTCTAATTCTGATATATCTATTCAAATATTAGTTAAAGATAGTTCTTTAGTTATTGAAGAAACAGGAAAAACAGTAGTTCCTGGTAAAACTTTTATTGAATTAATAAAAGCTTTTGATTCTCGTAAAATTAGTTTCTTTTTAATTGAAGATAAAATATTGATGATAAAAGCTGATCGTAAAGAATATAGAATTAATGTAATGGATCCTAATGATTACCCTTCTATTAAATTTTTAAATCTTTTAAATCCTTTTTCAATTAATTGTCATGAATTAAAAAGAGCAATTGAAGAAACTGTTTTTGCTTGTGCTAACAATACTAAAAATCCAATGTTATTAGGGGTAAATCTTAAAAATAATGCTAATCGTTTAATATTTACAGCTACTAATAGTTATCGTTTAAGTTTAAAAACTTTAGATGTTGAAACATATGATCCTTTTGAATTAACAATTCCAGCTAAATCTTTAAATGAATTTGCTAGTATTTTAGAAAGCTATGATGAAAGTTTACCTATTGAATTATACTTTGATAAAAATAAACTATTAGCTAAGTTTAATGATATATTATTCCAAACTAGATTATTAGATGGTAATTTCCCAGATACATCTAATGTTTGTCCAAAAGAAAAAGATACAAAAGTAATAGTTAGATTTAATAAAGATGAATTACAAACAGCTTTAAATAGAATTGCTATTCTATCACCTGTAGATACAGCAAAAGATAAAGAAATAACTTTTAACGCAGTTGTTTTAAAAATAGATCAAAATTATGAAGTTGAATTATCTAGTGCTAATATTCAAGGTGCTGGTAAAGAAATTATTTTACCTGTTGATATTAAAGCGGTTAGTCCTTTAGTAATTGGTTTTAGTTCTAAATATCTATTAGATGCTTTAAAAGTGTTACCTGGTAATGAAATAGAAATTATGTTTATTGATGGTTCAAAACAATTTGTTTTAAAATCAGTTTCTGATAATACACTTACAGAAATTATCTTACCATTTAGATTAGATAATTAATAATTTATAAAATATATTTTTTCAAAATAAAGGGCTTTAGAGCCCTTATTTTTATTTTATGTATATTTTGTCTAAATACCCTTATTTTTTTAATATAGCTTTAAAAATAACCTATTTTATGATATAATAACTTGAGTTGGTGAAAAAATGAAAGAATTAAAATTAGACGGAGAATATATTACATTAGGACAAATATTAAAAGTTTTAGGTCTTGTTTATACAGGCGGAGAAACAAAGATTTTCTTAAATGATAATATAGTTTTAGTAAATGAAATAAGAGAAACTAGAAGAGGTAGAAAATTATATAAAGATGATATTGTAAAAGTTAAAAATGAAGTTATTAAAATAGTATGATCAAAGAAATTAAATTAATTAATTTTAGAAATTTTAAAGATATAACTTTTAATACAAATAATAATTTAGTTATTCTACTTGGTATGAATGCGGTAGGAAAAACTAGTGTTTTAGAAGCTATTTACTATCTTAGTACTACTAAATCTCATCGAACTAATAATTATCTTAATTTAATTAATAATGAAGCTTCTTATAGTAATATAATGATTAAATTTGATAATAATAATTATAAGATATTTATTAGTAATAAAAATAATAAGCTTTATTATATAAATAATAAAGAAATAAATAGATATAATTTTTTAGGACAAGTAAAGACTATTTTATTTAGTCCTTATGATTTAAATTTAGTAAATGGTAGTAAAGAAGATAGAAGAAAATTTTTAGATTTAAATATTTCTGTATTTGTTAATGAATATTTAAAAGATTTAGTTAACTATAAGAAAATATTAAAAAGACGTAATGAAATATTAAAAAATAAAGATTTTAATAAAACGTTATTGAAAGTTTTAACTGATACAATTTATCCTTATGCTGTAAAAATTTGTAAATTAAGACAAGAATTTGTTAATAAGATTAATAAATATTTAAATAAAATTTGTCATAACCTAGATATTGATTTAATTAGTATAGAATTAGATAATGTTAATTTAGATTATAATAATGCATTAAATAAGGATATTTATTATAAGACAACGACTATTGGCCCACACCGTACTAGTTTTAGTTTAAAAATAAATAATAAAGATTTAAAAAGCTATGGTTCACAAGGACAAATTAAATTAGGAATTATAGTTTTAAAATTAGCTATATATGAAGTTATGAAAGAAAAAAATAATCCAATCTTATTATTAGATGATGTCTTTGCTGAACTTGATTATGAAAAACAAATTAAAATAGTTAAATATTTAGATAATTATCAAACATTTATAACTACTACTACTTTGAGTGAAATACCAAAAGAATTATTAGATAAAGCTTTAATTATTGAACTAAGAAAGGATGATTAAAATGGCAGATGAAATAAAAACAAATGGTTATAATGCTACTAGTATTGAATTAGTAGAAGGAATTGAACACGTTAGATTAAGACCAGGTATGTATATCGGTTCTACAGGTCCGATGGGTTTACACCATTTAGTATGGGAAATTGTAGATAATTCAATCGATGAGGCATTGGCTGGTTTTGCTAGTCATATTGAAGTTGATGTGTTACCTGATGATGTTATAGCGGTTACTGATGATGGTAGAGGGATGCCGGTTGATATTCATCCTAAAACAGGAAGACCGGCTGTAGAGGCTATTTTTACAGTTTTAAATGCCGGTGGTAAATTTAATAATAACACTTATAAAACATCAGGTGGTCTGCATGGTGTTGGTGCTAGTGTTGTTAATGCCTTATCAGAATGGTTAGAAGTTTCTATTAGTCGTAATGGTAAAGTTTATAAACAAAGGTATGAAAGAGGACATACAGTAACTGATTTAGTTGAGTGTGGTACTTCTACGCATACAGGTTCTAAGGTTGTTTTTAAAGCCGATAAAGAAATATTTAAAAATGGAACTAATTATGATTTTGAAACTTTAAATAATCGTGTTCAACAGTTAGCTTTCTTAAATAAAGGTTTAAAAATGACAATTAGAGATCATAGGGTAGATCCGGTTATTGAGCATGTTTATAAATATGAAGGTGGTTTAGTTGAATACGTTAAGTATTTAAATCAAGGTAAAACATTAGTAAATAATAGTATTATTTATTGTGATAAACAAACACAAGATGATATTACAATTGAAATTGCTATGCAATATGATGATGGTTATCAAACTAATATTTATTCATTTACTAATAATATTAAGACTACTGAAGGTGGTTATCATGAGGATGGTTTTAAATTAGCTTTACAAAGAGTTATTTCTAATTATGCTAAAGATAACAATTTATTAAAGAAAGATGAAGTTATTTTAGGTGAAGATACAAGAGAAGGTCTAACAGCTATTATATCTATTAAACATCCACATCCAGAGTTTGAAGGACAAACAAAAACAAAATTAGGTAATAGTGAAATAAGACCTTTAGTAAGCCAAATTTTTGGTGAAGTATTAGAAGATTTTTTAGCAGAACATCCAGATGAAGCTAAAGCTATTATAGCTAGATGTGTTCTAGCTAGTAACGCTAGAGTAGCTGCTAGAAAAGCTAAAGAAGCTACAAGAAGAAAATCACCACTTGATAGTTTAGGATTTGCCTCTAAATTAGCTGATTGTCGTAGTAAAGATCCTTCTAAATCAGAACTTTATATAGTCGAAGGTGATTCAGCTGGTGGTAGTGCAAAAGACGGTAGAGAATCAGAATATCAAGCTATTTTACCTTTAAGAGGTAAAGTTTTAAATGTGGAAAAAGCTAGATTAGATAAAGCTTTAGCTAATAAAGAAATTTTATCTTTAATTCAAGCTATTGGGGCTGGTATATCTGATGATTTTGATATATCAAAAGCTAGATATCATAAAATAGTTATAATGACCGATGCCGATGTCGATGGTGATCATATTTGTATTTTACTTTTAACCTTCTTCTATCGCTTTATGCCTAAACTTATTGAAAATGGTTATGTTTATGTAGCTAAACCACCATTATATAAAGCGGAATATGGTAAGACTATTAAGTATTGTTATTCTGATGAAGAACTTGAAGAATATAAAAAGACAATGCCTGGTAAAAAACTAGCTATTCAAAGATATAAAGGTCTAGGTGAAATGGACGCTGAACAATTATGGGAAACAACAATGGATCCGTCTGTTAGAACTTTAACTCAAGTTGAACTTGATGATGCAATGCTAGCCGATCGAATGTTTTCAATGTTGATGGGCGATGAAGTTGAACCAAGAAAAAAATTTATTCAAGATAATGCTATTTATGCATCAAATCTTGATTTCTAGGGGTAAATGTTATGAATAAACATGATAATGAAGAATTTTTAGAAGCTGAACATAGCGAAGTAGATCGTATTGAAAAACTAAATATCAATGAAAAACTAAAAAAATCATTTTTAAGTTATGCGATGTCTGTTATTATAGCTAGAGCTTTACCAGATATAAGAGATGGTTTAAAACCAGTTCAAAGAAGAATTATTTATGGCATGAATGAAATGGGTGTTTATTCTAATGTTGCCCATAAAAAATCAGCTCGTATTGTCGGTGATGTTATGGGTAAATATCACCCACATGGTGATTCTTCTATTTATGATGCGATGGTCAGAATGGCCCAACCATTTAGTTATCGTTACCCTTTAGTTGATGGACATGGTAACTTCGGTAATATTGATGGTGATGGGGCAGCTGCTATGCGTTATACGGAAGCTAGAATGTCTAAAATTGCTTCTGAAATGGTTAGAGATATTGATAAAAATACAGTAGATTTTATTGATAATTATGATGGAACTGAACAAGAGCCAGTCGTTTTACCTGCTCGTATTCCTAATTTACTTGTTAATGGTACAACTGGTATTGCAGTTGGTATGGCAACTAATATTCCACCTCATAATTTAGGAGAGGTAATTGATGGTATTAGAGCTTTAATCCATAACAAAGATATTACAATTGAAGAATTAATGCAATATATTAAAGGGCCAGATTTCCCTACAGGAGGCCAAATTTTAGGGTTATCAGGCTTGAGAAAAGCTTATACTACTGGTAATGGAACAATTGTTATAAGAGCTAAGGCAGATATTGAAACTAACGAGAAAAATGGTAAGAATTCAATTGTTGTTACAGAAATACCTTATATGGTAAATAAAACTAAATTAATTGAAAGAATTGCTGAAATTGCTAAAAATAAAATTGTTGAAGGTATTACTGATATTAGAGATGAATCTAATAGAAAAGGAATTAGAATAGTTATTGAATTAAGAAAAGATGTTAATGCAGAAGTTATGTTAAACAATTTATATAAATATACACAACTTCAAACAGGTTATGGTATTAATATGATTTGTTTAGTAAATAATTCACCTAAAGCTGTTTCTTTAAAAGAAGCTTTAGAAGAATATATTAAATTCCAAGTTGAAATTATTACTAGAAGAACACAATTTGATTATGATAAAGCAATAGCTCGCCTACATATTTTAGAAGGATATATTATAGCTCAAGATAATATTGATGAAATAATTAAAATTATTAGAGAAACTAATGATGGTACAGAAAAAGAAAAATTAATTGCCAGATTTAATTTATCTGATGTTCAAGCTACAGCTATTTTAGATATGCAATTAAGAAGACTATCAGGATTAAATAGAGAAAAAATCTTACAAGAACAAGCTGAACTAAAAGTTCAAATAGCGGAATATCAAAGAATATTAGGTTCTGAAGATGTTAAACTTGAAGTAATTGAAAACGAATTATTAGAAATTAAAAATAAATATAATGATGAACGTAAATCAGAAATTAGTCTTCATGTTGATTTAAATATTGAAAATGAAGATTTAATTCCACGTGAAGATGTTATTATTACTATTACTTCTTCTGGTTATTGTAAGAGAATGAAACAAGATGTTTATAAAGCTCAAAATCGAGGTGGAGTTGGTATTTCTGGTATTAAACCAAAAGAAGATGATGATGTATGGCAAATAATACCAGTTTGTACACATGATTATCTTTACTTCTTTACTAATTTTGGTAGAGTATATGCTATAAAGGCATATCAAATACCTGAATCAAGTAGACAAGCTAAAGGTAGTCCTATTGTCAATTTTATCACTTTTAAGGAAGGTGAAAAATTAGCAGCAGTTACAGCTTTCCCACCTAATTATGCTGATTATGATTTAAAATATTTATTCTTTGTTACTAAAGAAGGTTTAGTAAAAAGAACTAGTTTAGAAGAATTTGTTAATATTAGAACGAACGGAAAAAATGCTATTACTTTAAAAGAAGGGGATGAACTATTTGAAGTTGGTTTAACTAATGGTAATAATGAAATAGTATTAGGTGCTTCAAATGGTAAATCTATTCGTTTTAATGAAAAAGATGTTAGAGTAATGGGTAGACAAGCTAGCGGTGTGACAGGTATGCGTTTTAAAGATGATACTGACTACATTGTTGGAATGGCAATCATATCTGATGATACAGCTGAAATTTTAGTTGTAACTGAAAAAGGTTATGGCAAACGTACTGATTCATCATTATATCGTCTTCAAACTCGTGGTGGTACAGGAGTTAAAGCGTTAAATGTTACTGAAAAGAATGGTAAATTAGTTACTTTAAAAGCTGTTAATGATAAATTAGATTTGATTATAACGACTAATAAAGGTATGACAATTAGAATGCATGTTAAAGATATTTCAGTAACAGGTAGAGCGGCTCAAGGTGTTAAATTAATAACTTTAAAAGAAGAACAAAATATATCTAATATAGCTTTAATACCAGCTAATGAAGAGGAAGATTTAGCTTAATCTTCTTCTTTTTTATCGGTGATATTATGCAAAAAATAGCTGTTAGAGAATTAGCATACTTTGTTTATCAAACAGGTAATTTAACTAATAATAATTCTTTTAATCAGTCATCAATTGATGGTAAATATCTTCATCAATTAAGGCAAAGTGAATATGATAAAGATAGTATAAAAGAATATTATATAACTAAAAACATTTCTTATTTAAATGAAGAATATGAAATACATGGTTATATAGATGGTATTTTAGAAAATAAGAATAAAATTCGTTTAGAAGAAATTAAAACTACTTCTTTAAATATTTATAGTGAAGATTTTAAAGAGGCAAGTGAACATTTAGCTCAACTTAAAATATATGGTTATTTATATTTATTAGATCTAAATATTAAAGAGATAGAACTAAATCTATTATATATAGAAAGAGATACATATAAGAGGAGAAATTTTAAATATAATTTTAATTTTAATGAATTAGAAGATTTCTTTTTTGTAACATTAAAAGAATATTTAAATTATTTAAAAATCTTTAATGAAATTGAGAAAAACCGCATAATTTCAGCAAAATACATTAATTTTCCTTTCTCTAATATTAGACGAGGACAACAAGAAATGTTAGATTTTTTAGAACAATATATGTATCATTCAAACTTTAGTTTTATACTAGCTCCTACTGGTATTGGTAAAACAGTAACTAGTTTATATACAGCTTTAAAAAAAGCTATAAATAAAAATGATAAAATTTTCTTTTTAACTGCTAAAACAAGTGGTAAAAAAATAGCTTCTGAAACTATGGAACTATTTATTAAAAACGCATATAAAGGTAAAACTTTAATAATTACAGCTAAAAGAAAAATATGTCTTTTAAATAAAGAAGTATGTGATACTAATACTTGTCCATATGCTAAAGATTTTTTTGCTAAATTAAAAGGTGCTACTACAGATATCTTATTAAATGAAGATTTAATAGATTATGATAAAATAATTAATTATTCATTAAAGCATGAATTATGTTCATTTGAATTTAGTTTAAATTTATCTTTGTATGTTGGGGTTATAATTTGTGATTATAATTATTTATTTGATCCTAAAGTTAAGTTGATTAGATTTTTTGAAGAAAATAATTATAATAATTTAATATTAGTTGATGAATCACATAATTTAGTATCTAGAAGTCAAAATATGTATTCTTCTTCTTTAGGAATAATAGATTTATTAGTTTTAAAGAAATATTTAAAAGACGAAGAAAATATAGCTAAAAAAATATCTAAATTAATTAATTATATTCATAAAACTTATGATTCTTTAATAATTAATGATTATTATTTAAAAAAAGAAAATGACATAGAAATTGAAGATTATTTAATAGTTATCTCTGAACAAATCGAAGAGTTATTAGATAATAAAAATGATTTAGATAATAGAGATATTATTTTAGATAAATATTTATTAATTAAAGATTATTTAAGAATATCTAAATTATATAGTAGTGCCCATATTTTTTTAATAAAGATTATTAATGATAATTTAGTTATTTATTTAAATTGTTTAGATGCTTCTTGTTATTTAGCTAATATCGTTAAAGATAGTACATTAGGTATCACTTATTTTAGTGCTACTTTATATCCAATTGATTATTACCATAAAATGTTAGTAGGACAAGATAGGATAAATTATTTAGAATTAGAATCACCATTTAATGTAAATAATTTAGGTTTATATATATCACCTGTTTCAACTCGTTATCAAGATAGGAAATATACGATTAGTTATATTAGAGAATTAGTAAATACTACTATTAATAATAGATATGGTAAATATATAGTATTTTTTCCTAGTTATGTTTATTTAAATATGTTTTTAGAAGATTTTTCTAATGATAATTATAAAATAATAGTTCAAAAAGAAGGATTGAATGAACAAAATCAAATTGAAATTTTAGAAGAGTTTAATAAAGAACAAAATGTATTAGGTTTATTTGTTTTAGGTGGAGTTTTTGCAGAAGGTATAGATTTTATAGGTGATAAGTTACATGGAGTTATTGTAGTAGGAGTAGGATTTCCACAAATAAATTTAGAAAATGAAATATTAAAAGACTATTTTACTTCTATTGAATTAGCTGGCTTTGATTATGCTTATACATATCCAGGTTTTAATAAGGTTATCCAGGCAGTAGGAAGAGTTATTAGGACAGAACAAGATAAGGGCATTGTTTTATTATTAGATGATAGATATTTATCTAAAAAGTATTTAAATTTATATCCTAAACATTGGAATAAATATAAAGTTGTCAGAGATATTTATGAATTAGATACTAATTTAACATCATTTTGGAATAAATAACTTGTTTACTTATCAAGTTAAATGATAAATAAAAAAGAATCATAATTATGATTCTTTTTTATTATTAATTTTATTTAACACTTCATCTAAATTGTAATCTTTACTATGGTCTATATTTTTTATTTTAAAATCATCATTATCATATCTAGGAACAATGTGAACATGATAATGCATAACACTTTGTCCGGCACCAATATCATTATTATTAATTATATTTATACCTTTAGCATTTAAATTATTTTTAATTTTTATAGCTAACATTTTTACTATTTTCATTAAATATAAATAATCATCTTCTTTAATTTCATAAATATTTTTAGCATGTGTTTTTGGCATTACTAAAGTATGACCATAAGTAGCTTGAGATATATCTAAAATAGCTAGTACTCTTTCATCTTCATAGACAATTTTTGATGGTATCTCTTTATTTATTATTTTACAAAAAATACAATCCATTTTTTCACTCCTTTTACAAATTATATCATAAATAATTTATATATTAAATTAGCTTTTAATTAATAAAAATAAAAAGCTTCCTTTTTAAAATAATGATTTATTAGAGATTATGGTAATGGATATAGTTTATTAAATTTTTATTTATTTTAAGCAAATAAATACCATATTAAATAAAATATGGTATAATAAATGTAAGGAGGAAAAAGAAATGAAATTATATTTACATAACGATCATAAAATTATATTAGAAGAATTTAAAGATGAATCTTTAGATTGTAAATGTTTAAAAGAATTAAAAGCTAACACAACTGATGGTGTTAAAGAAAAACATGTTCCTGTAGTTGAAGTTAAAGATAATGTTTGTAATGTTGTCGTAGGTAGTGTATTACACCCACAAACACCAGAACATTTAATTGAATTCATTTTAGTTGTAACTACAAATGGTGTATATCGTAAAGATTTGACGCCAAACGATGAACCTAAAGCTAGTTTTGCTTTATTACCTAATGAAAAAGTATTAGAAGTTTACGAATATTGTAACTTACATGGTCTTTGGAAGGTAGTATTATAAAAAAGTGTACCATTGGTACACCTTTTTTATAAAGTGAATATTATGTTAGGAAAAATTCATTCAATTGAATCTTTTGGTACTGTCGATGGGCCTGGCATTAGATATGTAATATTTGTTAAAGGATGCCCGTTGCGTTGTCTATATTGTCATAACCCAGACACTTGGACTTTTAATAATGCCATTATTAAATCAGATGATGAGATTGTTAAAGATGCAATGCGTTATAAAGGTTATTGGGGTGATAAAGGTGGAATAACTATTACTGGCGGAGAACCTTTGTTACAAATAAATTTTATTATTTCTTTACTAAAGAAATTTAAAGAGTTAAATGTTCATACTGCTTTAGATACAAGTGGAGCGTTATTTAATAATAATGATATAGATAAATATTTAGAGTTAATTAAATACGTTGATTTATTTTTACTTGACATTAAACATATTAATAATGAAGAACATATTAAATTGACAGGAAAAGAGAATAAAAATATTTTAGAATTTGCTAAATTTTTAAGTGAACATGAAAAAGACATGTGGATAAGACATGTTTTAGTACCAGGAATAACGACAACCGAGATTTATTTAAAAGAGTTAAAAGATTTTATTTCTACCTTAAAAACAGTTAAAAAAGTTGAAATATTACCATATCACACCTTAGGAGTGGTAAAATATGAAAATTTAGGTTTAGATTACCCGTTAAAAGGAGTAAATCCACCGACTAAGGATGAAATAAATAAAGCTAAAGAAATATTAGGAGTAAAGTATGGAAAAATTTAGTTTAGATTTAATCAATAAGCTTTTAGGGTTAAACGTAATTTTTGTTACAGGTGAAGGGTGTGCAAGTTGCGTTGGAATGGTAGATGTTGTTAATCAAGTAAGTGAAAAATTTAAGAATGTAAATTTTTATATTTTAAATGTTGAAGAAAGTTATCTTTCTTTTTTAGAAAATTATCAAGTTAGAATGTTACCAACTATTTTAATTATTAAAGATAATAAATTATTAGATGCTTGTCATGGATATCAACCAGAAGAAATTTTAGAATTATGGTTAGATGCTAAAATTGTAGAAATTAATTAGAACTTATAATTCTATTCCAATAATTTTTACATAGATTTATTAAATATTTTTCTTCAATAGTTAAGTTTTTATTATATGCTACAACTATTTCCCATTTTGGGTGTTCTTTTATTTTTAAAAAGAACACCTTTTCATTTTTTATTGCATAAGATTCAGGTATTAAGCTTACTCCTAATTTGGCAGCTACTAAATTATATGATATTTTATTACTTTCTGTTTCAAAAATAATTTTAGCTGTTATTTCATTTTTATTAAATAAATTGTTTTGGATAGTTCTCAAGGTAGAGTCTTTATTAATTGTTATAAAATCAGCAAATTTATATTCACTTAAACTAACTTCTTCATATTCTTTATAATCTTTAGTATATTCTTTAATGTTAGGAACGCACAATATGATTTCTTCATTAGCTAAATGAATAAAATTTAAATCATTAGTTTTTAAATCTGGTGTTATAGTTAAAATACCTAAATCTAGTTCATTATTTTTAATTTTAATTAATTGGTTTTTAACATTAATTTCATTAGCCTTAATAATAACATCTTGATATTTTTGATGAAAAGTTGGGTATAAAGATACTAGCATTTGATTTCCACGTTCTTTAGTTAATCCTAAATTAATTTCGGTACTTGAAGTGTTATTTAAATTGTTAATTTTTAGATAAGCTTCCTTTTTTAATTCTAAAATTTTTTTAGAGTAATCTATATATATTTGTCCAGCTTCTGTTAAGATCATTTTTTTATTAGCTCTTATAAATAAAGGAGTATTTAGTTCTTTTTCAATATTTAAAAGCTGTTGATTAAGGGCTGATTGTGATATGAAAAGCTTTTCACTGGCTTTGGTTATATTTTTTTCTTCCGCGATAGCCACAATATATTCAATTTGTTTTAAATTCATAATTACCTCTCGATTTTTCTTATAGTTTCTATTAAAAAAAACTATTTGTTTATTCTATTTTTATTATATATAATTTATTTGCAAATAGGCAATAATTAATTAAAAAATGGAGGCAAAAAAATGAAAGTTGGATTTATTGGATTAGGTGTAATGGGTAAACCTATGAGTAAAAACCTATTAAAGGCTGGTTATGACGTTGTTGTTAATGATCACAAAGAAAAGACAATGGATGAACTGGTAGCTTTAGGAGCTCTAAAAGCAGCATCTCCTAAAGAAATAGCTTGTGTATGTGATGTTATTATCACAATGGTACCAAATTCTCCACAAGTTAGAGAAGTAGCTTTAGGTGAAAATGGTATTTTAAGTGCTAATAAAAAAGGTATTGTTTTAATTGATATGTCATCAATTGATCCGGTACAATCAAAAGAAATTGGGGCTGTTTTAGCTGATAATGGTATTGATATGTTAGATGCTCCTGTATCAGGTGGTGAACCAAAGGCTATTGATGGTACATTATCTGTTATGGTTGGTGGTAAGAAAGAAACATTTGATAAATATGAATCTTTATTAAAATGTATGGCTTCATCAGTTGTATATTGTGGTGATTTAGGTTCAGGAAATGTAGCTAAACTTGCTAATCAAGTTATTGTAGCTATTAATATAGCTGCTGTTAGTGAAGCTTTAACTTTAGCTAAAAAATTAGGAGCTAACCCGGAAACTGTTTATAAAGCTATTAGAGGTGGATTAGCTGGTTCAACTGTTTTAGACGCTAAGGCACCTATGATGTTAGAACATAATTTTAAACCTGGCTTTAGAATTGATTTACATATTAAAGATTTAAATAATGCTTTAAACGCATCTCATGCAGTTAATAGTTATTTACCATTAACTGGTCAATTAATGGAAATTATGCAATCTTTAAAAAATGAAGGTTATGGGGTAGAAGATCATAGTGCTATTTTACGTTATTATGAACGTAATACAAAAGTTAACTTAAAAGAGGATAAAGAATAATGTATATTAAACCTAAAGGAATAATTCCTCCAATTATTACACCATTTACAGAAGATGGGGAAGTAAATTATGAAGTTTTAAAACAAATGGTTAATCATTTGATTGAAGAAGGCGTTCATGGTTTGTTTCCAGTAGGTACAACAGGAGAATTTTACGCTTTTGATGATGAAACATATCGTAAAATTATTGTAACTGTTAAAGAAGCTGCAAATAACAGAGTACCTATTTATGCCGGTGCTAACCATATAACCACCCGCGGTGTTATAAGACAAGTTAAGATTTGTGAAGAAATTGGGGTTGATGCTGTTTCTGTTTTAACACCAATGTTTGTAAGTCAAACACAAGAAGAATTATATAATTATTATTATGATATTGCTAAATCAACAACATTACCTATTATTATGTATAATAATAAACCAAAGACTAATGTTACGATAGCTCCTGAAACGGTAGCTAAATTAGCAGAAATACCTAATATTATTGCTGTAAAAGATTCAACAGGTGATATGACTAATACAGCTGAATATATTAGATTAACACGTAATAACCCTAATTTTAGCGTTTTAATGGGTAGAGATACATTAATATATGCTGCATTATGTTATGGGGCTAGTGGGGCTATTGCTTCATGTGCAAACGTTGCTCCTAGAATTGCTGCCGATATTTACGATAAGTTTGTGGCTGGTGATTTAAAAGGGGCGTTAGAAGCACAATTTAAATTAGCACCACTTAGAATTGCTACTAATTTAGCAACTTTTCCAGCTATTATTAAAGAAGGTTTAATTCAAGAAGGATATAATGTCGGTAAATGTTTAGCTCCTATTGGCGATGTATCAAAAGAAGCTAAAGAAAAGCTACATAAAATATTAAAAGATATGGAGTTAGTTTAATATGAAAGTTGTGGTAGCTATTGATTCATTTAAAGGAAGTTTGTCTTCAATTGAAGTAGCAGAATCAGTAAAAAAAGGCATAACTAAAGTCTTTTTAGATGCAGATGTCAACATTGTCCCGTTAGCTGATGGCGGTGAAGGAACGATTGAAGCTATAACTTTAAATGATAAAAATAAATATATATATGTAAATAGTGTTGATGCTTGTAAAAGAAATATAAATTCTTATTATGCTATTATAGATGATACAGCTATTATTGAGGTTGCCACAACAGCAGGATTAGTACTTGTAAGAGACAATTTAGATGCTCTTAACGCTTCAAGTTATGGTGTAGGTTTACAAATTAAAGATGCATTAAATAAAGGTATAAGAAAATTTATTGTTGGTTTAGGTGGTAGTGCCACTAATGATGGTGGTATGGGCATGCTTGAGACTTTAGGATATGTATTTTATGATAATGATGATAATGTTTTAGAGGGGAAAGCTAATAATTTAGCTAAAATTGCTAAAATAGGTAATAAAAATGTAATACCATCTTTAAAAGAAGCTACTTTTACTATTGCTTCTGATGTAAAAAGTCCCTTATGTGGTTTAAATGGAGCTACTTATGTTTATGGTAAACAAAAAGGCTTATTAGATGATGATTTAAATACAATAGATAAAGGCATGTTAAATTATGCTGATAAAACAGCTAAACTAGTAAAAAAAGATTATAAAAATGTAGAAGGTGCTGGGGCAGCTGGTGGATTAGGTTTTGCTTTTTTAGCCTATACTAATGCCATTATAAAATCTGGAATAGATTTAATTTTAAGTTTTACTAATTTTAAAGAAATTATTAAAGATGCCGATTATGTTATAACAGGGGAAGGAAAATTAGATAAACAAACTATTATGGGAAAAGCCCCGGTTGGAGTAGCTAAAATTGCCAAAGAAAATAATAAAAAAGTATTATTGTTTGCTGGTGGAATTAGTGATGAATTAGATAATTATAATAATTATGGTTTTGATGCTTATTTTCCGATTGTAAGAGGTATTACAACGCTTGATAAGGCTTTAGATAAAAATATAGCAAGTACTAATATAACAAAAACAGTTGAACAAGTTTTTAGAGTTATTAAATTAGAGAAAGGAATGTAAAATGTTATACGTTAAAGTTGCAAGTAACGATAATGTAGCAATAGCCATTAAAGACCTAAAAAAAGGTACAGATGTTGGTGATGGTATTATTTTAAATGAAGATATTCCTCAAGCTCATAAATTAGCTTTAGTTGATATAAAAAAAGGAGATCCGGTTATTAGATATAATGTTTTATTAGGTTATGCTAATGAAGACATAAAAAAAGGTGATTGGATTAATGAATTTAAAATAACTTTACCTACCCCACCATCACTAGATGATATGGAATATGCTACTAATATAAATTATCCTTTACCTAAGCCATTAAGAACTACATTCTTAGGCTATGAAGTTGAAGGAAACCCTTATGCAGGTACGCGTAATATATTAGCTATTCATACAACTGTACAATGTGTTACAGGCGTTTTAAATGTAGCTATTAAAAGAATTAAAGAAGAATTATTGCCTAAATATAAAAATGTAGATAATGTTGTAGCTATTAATCATGCATATGGATGTGGAGTAGCTATTAATGCTAGAGAAGCTAAAGTACCAATTAGGATTTTACATAACTTAGTATATAATCCTAACTTTGGTGGTGAAGTTATGGTTGTAAGTTTAGGTTGTGAAAAATTAACAGTAGACAAACTAATCGACCCTATTTATAACACAAAAGAAAATGTCATAGTTTTACAAGAAAAGAAAGGCTTTGATGATATGATTCGAAGCATCATGTCTATGGCAGAAGAAAAGCTTAAAAAATTAAACAAAAGACAAAGAAAAGAATTACCACTATCTAAACTATGTATTGGTATGCAATGTGGTGGTAGCGATGCTTTTTCTGGTGTATCAGCTAACCCATCAGCTGGTTATGCATCTGACATGTTAGTTAATGCTGGGGCTACAGTTATGTTTTCTGAAGTAACAGAAGTTAGAGATGGAGTTCATTACATAGCAAGTAGATGTGTTAATAAAGATGTAAGAGATAAATTAGCTAAAGAAATGGCTTGGTATGATAAATATTTACTAGAGGGTGATGTTGATAGAAGCGCTAACCCAACTCCAGGTAATAAAAAAGGTGGTTTATCTAATATTGTTGAAAAAGCAATGGGTTCAATTGCCAAATCTGGTCATGCCCCTATTGTAGATGTCTTATCACCAGGAGAAAGACCAACAAAAAGTGGTTTGATTTATGCTGCTACTCCTGCTTCTGATATCGTTTGTGGGCCATGTCAATTAGCTTCAGGTATTACTCTTGAAGTTTTCATGACAGGTAGAGGAACTCCTTACAATTTAGCTGCCAGTCCTGTTATTAAAGTTTGTTCACGCAACGAATTAAAAGATATGTGGCAAGACTTAATAGATATAAATGCTGGACCAGTAGCAACAGGAGAAATGACAATAGCTGAAAAAGGTAGTGAACTATTTAAGTATATAATTGATTGTGCTTCTGGTAAGATTAAAAGCAAGGCTGAATCTTATAATTTAGCTAATGATTTATGTATCTTCAACCCGGCTCCAATAACATAGAAAAAAAGAGATTTAGTTGTTGCTAAATCTCTTTTTAATAAAGTAAAAGTTGATAAAATATCTTATCGTGTTATTCAAAATAAAAACAATCTATTAAGCTCATCTTATTTATTTTTCTTAAACTTATAAATATAGATATACCGCTTAACAACAAGAAAATTCCTATTATTACTAAATAAACTAATGAACTATATGATATACTAATATTATATGTTTGATACATTAAATCAGCAAAATAATTATATAAAATTAAACTTGATATTAAACCTAGTATACTAGTTAATAATACAATAGGTAATATATTTAATACAACTATTTGTAAGATATTTTTATAACTAGCACCTAACATTTTTAAAACGGCTATAAAATTAGATCTATCAATTAATGTTTGATTGATATACAGTATAAATAAACCACCAGCTAGTAATAATAAAGTTATACTTATAATTGTTAAAGGTAGTTCAATTTTATCTAAAAGTATTAAGAAACTATTTATATTATTAGTAGTATTTATATCTAAAATATAAGTGTAATCCATATCATTTAATGAATTATATATTTTATCATTTATATATATTTTATTAATTAAAATACTATCAAATTGACCACCTATATTTAAATATAAATCATTAAACATTTTTGATGTCATATATACTGTTAAATCATTACTATCAACTATTCCAATTACTTTATAATTAAAATCATTAGATAAATTTCTTAAACTTAAATTATTAAAAGTGTCTTTAAAATAGTTTAGATTATTTATAATAGTTTCATAAGGATTATTATTTAAATCTAGATATTCATATAAATCATAATAATTATCACAATAAATATCATTATAATATTTGTTATAAGTTATTTTTTCTAAGTTAGCTAAATAATAATTAATGGGAATTACTATCCCTTCTTCATTAGTAATAATTTTATAATTTATATTATCATTAATTAAAACAATTTCATTACTAATAATATTTTTATCGAAATTTAATAAAATAGGATTATTACTTATATCAATAGTATTAGTTTCATCACTATCACTAAAAACTATTAAAGAGGATAAATCATTACTTAAATAATCATTTAATTCTCTTGTTAAACTTAAATCATTATTATTCTTTAAATAATCGAACTTATTATTAAAATTAGTATCTATTATTCCTGTAATAATATATTTATTTTGTTTAATAATAAGTTCTTCATTTAAAACATTATTAATATTTTTATTATTTAGACCATTATTTATTATTATTTCACTTAATAATTTACTAATAGCTATTTCATTATTTTTACTCGGTAATTTACCTTCAATTTTAAGATCTAAATTGCTAATATATTTACTATAAGTATATCCTCTAGGAGTAATATTATAATAAGGGAAAGGACTATTATAATTTAAGTTATCAATACTTATTTCATCTTCTATAATGGGTATATTATTTGTATTTAATAAGTGATTTAAATTTAGTAAATCATATTCATTTAAATTAACTATGTGATTATTATTCTTTTTATTTAATTTTAAATAATTTAGTTCAGTATATTTTATAGTCTTTATAAAAGTATTAGTAGTATTAAATGAAATAAGGAATAAAGAAAAAATTAATAATAAAAATGATAGAGATAATAAGATAATATTACTTATAAATTTAAATTTATGATTAATTAAACTTAATATAGCTAATTTAAAAGCAATTAAAGGATGTAATTTAGATTTTTCTAGTATTGTATTATCACTATTATATAACACACAATTATCTAAAGTATTATCTATTATTTTGCCATCTTTAAGGGTAATTATATGATCTGCATATTTATTAGCTAAATCCTTATTATGGGAAACAATAATTATTAATCTATCTTTTGCTAAATCTTTTAATATATCTAATAATTTATAAGAATTTTTACTATCTAAAGCAGCTGTAGGTTCATCACATAATATTAATTTAGGTTCTTTAATTAAAGCTCTAGCAATAGCTATTCTTTGTTTTTCTCCACCTGAACATTCACTGGTTTTTTTATTTTCAAAATTATATAATCCAACTTTATTTAAATAAGTAGTAACTAAATCATCTTTAATACCTTTTAAATCTAAAGCTAATTTGACGTTATCATAAACATTTAAATTTTCTATTAAGTTATATTCTTGAAAAACAAAACCACAATAAGAATTACGATAATTTGCTAAATCTTTATCATTTAAATCTTCTAATTTCTTTTGACCTATTATAATGCTGCCAGTAGTAACTTTATCAATTCCACCTATTATGTTTAGTAAGGTTGATTTACCACTACCACTTTTACCTAAAATAAAAATTAAACCATTATCAGGTAATGTTAATGAAATGTTATCTATAGCAACTTTACTAAAACCTTTATATTCATAAATTTTAGAAATGTTTTTTAAAATCATTTTCTTTTACCTTCATTAATAATTTGAATAGGTGTTTTTTTATTTAATTTAATTAAAGGAATAATTAATGATAATAATATGATTAAAATAGTTAATAGAAGAACAAGTAAAGATATAATAAAATTAGGTTGTATAATATTTATGTTAGATTTGTTATAAAGCAAACTGTTTAAAGTAGGATTTAAGAATAAACATAATAAACTACTTATTATAACTACTATTAAAGCCTCTAGGAAAGCTATACTAATGTAAATTATATTAATACTTGTTTTATTTACTCCTAATGTTTTTAATATACCTATTTGTCTTTTTTGTTTAAAGATAAAATTAGAAAAAGTATTATACAATAATAAAATAGATATTAGTGAAAATATTATTCCAATTACATTAAAGAAATTTTTAAAAAAAGATATTCCGTAAAAGATATTTTCAATTGTTATAAAACCTTTAGTTTCATCTCTTATATTATATTGTATATAAGCTTCATCATTTGTTTTTAAATCAATATTTTGATTTATTAAATTTTTTAAATCGTTAGCATTTGGTTGTAATAAATATGTATTATAACCAGCATCATTTGTATTAGTAGCATTATAAAAACAATTTTCTGTAACAAAGGCAGTATTATAAAAATCATGTTTTAAGTTTGAATCATCTTTATATTCTATTTCTATATTATCACCATTATAAATGCCTACAACCTTCATAATATTATGATTATATATGGAGGTTATAATATTTTTATTTAATAGATCATCATAATTATTTATTTTTATCTCTAATCCTGTTTCTATGTCTCTATAACTAAAATTTTTAAATAGTTCAAAATATTTATTATTAATTAATATTTCATTATCCTCTTTAGGGTATCTACCGATAATATCAACTTTTTGATTTAATTTTTCATAGTCAGTAAAGGCATAGCCACTAGGACTATAGTAATCGGCTTGGGGAAATTTTATGAGTTCATCAAGGTGGTAGAAAGAGTTATATCCTTCAATATAATAAAAAACTCCACTTTCGGCAAATGATATGAGTAAATTGTTTGAGATGTTATTTAAATTATTAAAATCATCTTTTGTTATTGGCATGTTTGTTTCAGTATAATAATTTGTAAATAATGTCTCTATAGAGCCATTAAAAACAGTATTACTCCTATCAATTTCATATTTAACTTTATTAATAGCTACAATAGGAATATTAGTTGTTTCAGCATAATTATCTAACATATCTTTTTTATTTAAAGCAGACAAATTAAAAGTTATAGAAAATAAAGTTATTGAAATGATAAGAAATAAAAAAGTGAAAAAGGTTCTAATTGGGTGATGAATATAATTAGATAAACCTATTTTTAACATATGTTTAAAAGGTATTTTATTTTTCGTAAATTTGATTTTACTATTAAATTTATCTTTATGATTAATTAAAATATCAGAAGTAATTTTACCATCTTCTAAATTAATTATTCTATCAGCATATTTGTTAGCTAAATCTTCATCATGAGAAACAACAATTATTAATCTTCTTTTAGCTAATTTCTTTAAATTTTCAAATATCAATTCACTTGTCATTGAGTCAAGAGAACCTGTAGGTTCATCACATAATAATATTTTAGGGTCTTTTGCTAAAGCTCTTAATATAGCTATTCTTTGTCTTTCTCCACCTGAACATTTATAGACTTTTTTATCTTTAAATTCATTATAATCTAAATCGACTATTTCAAAATAGCGTTTTAATTTGTCTTCTGTGTATTTAATTTTACGCATTTTAAATATTAAAGTAATATTTTCTTTAACTGTTAATTCATTTAGTAAATTGAAGTCTTGAAATACAAAACCAATATTATTAAATCGATATTCATCTAATTTAGTGTTATCTAAAGTTGTTATATCAATATTATCAATTATAATATTGCCGCTAGTAGGAGTATCAATACCACCTATTAAGTTTAATAGAGTTGTTTTTCCACTACCACTAGCACCTAATATAAAAACGAGACCAGTTTCTTTAAATTCTATATTGATATTATCTAAAACTTTCTTAATTCCATATATTTTAGATACATTTTTTAACTCCATACTCTCACCACCATTTATATAAAAATTATAACATTTTTAATAAAAAAATCTATATTTTAATTTACATTTTATGTAATATTTTTTATAATAAATGCAAGGAGGTAAAAAACATGAACAAGATTAAAAAAATCATTTTATTTGCAACAGTATTATTAGGGGTGTTGGGCTTTTCTAAATTTGACATTTCGGCAGTGGAATTAAATACTGTTATTGAACCAACAACGAAGGTTTTAGTCAATTCTGAATTAAATACACCAGTTTGTTATATTAAACAATATAATTTTGGGGTATCTTATCAATGGACAGCAGGTGCTGGAGCAGATGATTTAAGTGTATCTACAAGTAATGTTTATTATGATTTAGTTGGCGATACTTATTTTGAAGAAAATGTAGTAGTAAATTCTTATAATCCATCATTTTGTCCATCTTATCGCTCTGTTGCGGCATCTTATTATTCTAATTTAGATGAGTATTCAGATTTTGTATATTCAACGGATTTTAATACTGCAAACCCTGGCAAGTATGCACAAAGTAGATATTCAACGACTAACTATTTTAAAAATGAATATGCAGCTACGCAAATACCTTGTCAACTTGACCAAGCAGGTTTTATTTGGGAACATCATGCAAATTTTAATTATAGAGTATATGTAACAATTAGATATAATAATGAGATGGTTGATGTTTCAGTAGGTATCCCATTTTTATTTGGATATTCTAGTACTGATTTTGTTGTTGGGGGACAAAGTTTTAAGTTAAGAACAGGACCTAATAAGGTTTCTATTTGTGCTAATAGTAACATTAATATTCCTATTAATGATTTTGCGATGGCTTTTAATGTTTTAAATATATAAATAATAGAATTATTATATTTTAATTAAGCTTTAAAGATTAAAGAAGTATCTTTAAGGCTTTTTTAATCTTATTTATGTAAGCGTTTACGGAATCATTCTTTACAAACGCTTACACAAATGTTAAAATTGATATAAGGTTAATTTTTATTTTAGGGGGATATTTATTAATCAAATTTTTAGAAAGGAAATTTAATAATTAAAGTAAATTATATGAAGAAAGTTTTAATAGGGTTATTAGGCTTACTTTGTCTTTTTGTAGTTACTAGTTGTAATGAAACTACAGTTAATGAAGATCCACCAATTGACTATAATACACCAGATATATCTCAAGGTGCTGATAGTTATATTGTATCTTTAAGTTTAGATGTTAGTAAGGCTAAAGTAGACTATTATTTAAATGAAGAATTTAATAAAGATAATCTAGTTGTTACAGCAAATTATAGTGATGAGACTACTAAAGATGTAACAAGTCTTGTGACAATAGATTCTAGTGATTTTGATTCTTCTAAAGAAGGAGTTTATACAATTGATGTTATTTATGATGATGAAAAACAACAATTATATTCTTCTTATGAGGTCGTTGTTAGTAATTTAGTTGATTTAATAACAACTCCATATATTGTTGGTCTTACCTTAGATGTTAATAGTGTGAAAACAAAATATATTTATGGTGAGGAATTAGAAGATTTTAGTAATTTAAAAGCCACTATTTATTATTCAGATAGCACTACTAAAGATGTTACAATAGATGATAATAAATTAAGTGTAGATAGTTCAAATTTAAATTTAAAACAAGCTGGTTTTTATGATTTAATCGTAAATTATAAAGATAGTTATCAAGCTTCTAATGGTTTATCTCAAGACATTACAGTAAGTAATTTTTATACAGTTCAAGTTTTTGATGAATTGACAAAACTAGAATTTGTCAGTGGTAATTTAGAAGTTTTACAATATCAAAATCTAGATTATAGTGATTGGCAAGTAAAAGCTACTTATTATAGTGAAAATACGGCTATTATAGATGTCAATTTATTAGCTTTTGTAGTTGATACTACTAAAGCTGGTGAACAAGATGTTACTGTATCATATACAGAATACGGCGTAACTAAGTCTTTTGTTGTTAAAATCAATGTTATAGAATCAACAGTGACAGAAGCTACTTATACTTTTATAGCTAATGATGTAGCTATAGGAGATTACACAAGTAGTTTTGCTTGGGTTGATAATGCTGGTTCTGCCCCTAATATGATAAAAGTGTTAGCTGGAAGTGGAGATAATCAAAATGTTTCTGTCGATTCTAATAATAAGGAACAAGACGGTATGACATTTACACAAAGAATTAAGCTTGGTGGAACAGGTAATGAAACATATCGAAGTGTAAGTATCGATTTAGGTATGTTTGAAGTTGGTGTTTCAGTTAATGTTAAGATTTACGCATTATCAAGTTCTTCAAGTGCAGATAGAAAACTTGAAGTGTTTGAAAATGCTTTTGGTGCAGGTACATCTCTTGGTACTTATCAAGTTTTAGGTAAACCAACTACAGGTGATGTTACAGTTATTGATTTAACACTTGAAGGCGGTAAATCTTATTCTTTAGGCAGTACTAGTGGTGGTATTAATTTATATGCTATTGTTGTTTCTAGTGTTTAGGGAGGTAAAATAGATGAAATTAATTAAATATTTGATGGTAGGCAGTTTATCATTAATTTCCTTATTAACAGTTACCTCATGTAATGATAATAAAGATGATACTACTACGACGGGAAACATCTACTATGCTTCACCTGATGGAAAAGAAAATGCTAGTGGAACAAAAGAAGACCCATTAAATGGTAGATATGGTTTAACTGCAACTAGAAATCCTGGTGATACAGTTATTTTTGCTGAAGGTGTTTATAAAATTGATATTCCTATCAATTTAATGAATGTAGGTACGGCAGCTAATCCGTTAACTATTAAAGCAGAAGAAGGGGCTAAAGTAGTTATTGATTTTAGTGCAATGGAATTCTTATCAACTAATAGAGGTATTACTGTATCAGGTGATTATTATCATATTTCTGGCATTGATGTAACAGGTGCTGGTGATAATGGTATGTATATTTCAGGTAGCTATAATGTTGTTGAAAATTGTGAATTCTATGCTAATAGAGATACAGGATTACAAATTGGAAGAGGCGGTTCATCAATGGTTACAATGGATGAATGGCCAGCTAACAATTTAATTAAAAATTGTACATCTTACAACAATTTTGATAATCAAACTGGTGGAGAAAACGCTGATGGTTTTGCGGCTAAGCTAACAGTTGGTTATGGAAATGTTTTTGATAGTTGTATAGCTTATCGTAATTCTGATGATGGTTGGGATTTGTTTGCTAAACAAGATTCAGGAAATATTGGTCGAGTTATTTTATATAATTGCGTTTCTTTTGAAAATGGTTATTTATATGAAAAAGAAGCAGAAGTAGATATGAATGACAATCCAATTACTGACCCAGCTTACAATACGACATTAGGTGATGGTATTGGTTTTAAACTTGGTGGTTCTATTATGAAAGGCGACGTTTTGATGTATAACTGTCTAGCCTTTAATAATAAACTACATGGAGTTGGTGATAATTCAAATCCTGGTGTTATTTCTGTTTATAACACAACAACCTATAATAACTGTGCTCAAATTAATGTTGAAACAGGCGAAATTGACCCTACATTAGATATTGAAGCAGGTGATACAGCTTCAGCTAATTTCAGTTTAGCTAGAACGGAAGATAGTTATAATACTTATAACGGTTTATTATCTTATGCTAATAACGCTAGTTTAGGTGTTGATGAATATCGTGGTGTTGTTAATAATAGTTTATTTAATGCAGGTAGTGAATATCGAATTTTTGATGCTTATACTGATGCTTCTAGCTATGTTGAAAGTAAAACTGGTTCTAAATATGAGGCAGGTTTATCAGATGATTCATTTGTATCTGTAAAAGCTCCTACTGGTTTAGGCAACCCAAATATTCATGAAGAGTTACGTAATGAAGACGGTTCAATTAATTTAGGTGATTTCTTAGTTTTAAAAGATGAAACATTAAGTAAATTAAATAATGGTAGTGCTATAGGTGCTACTTTAAATAAAACAAGTTGGGAAGAATATGAACATTACAATTTAGCAGTTGATCCGAGTCTTGAGACTAATGAAGCAGCCTTAATGGCTTCATATTTAGCATTAGATCTTACATGTGATCCTAATGCTGTTATGCAAGATTTTAAATTACCAACTAAATTTAATGGAACAGAAGTTTATTGGTATTCTTCTAATCCAGATGTTTTAGAGGTAGGTAGTGAAGTTATTGAATCAAATTCAGGTTCTAAAGAAATTGCAATTAAAGTTAATAGACCTAAAGATAATGATATTAAAGTTACTTTAACAGCTAATTTAATTTATCATGAAATTAGAAAAGATTCAGATACAGGTAAAATCACAATACTAGATACAGTATCTACTACAAAAACATTTGAGGTTAATGTTAAAAAAGCTACTCCTGAACTTGGTGAAGTTAATATAGTTAGTGAAGAAAAGGTAATTCTTGATCAATATGATTATTATGTAGAACCACAAGTTAAAGTTTTAGATGCTTCTAATTATAATGGTAAAGAATTAGTATTAAATGAAGATTATACATTAGATACAGAAATTATGTATCAAGTAAATAAAACATCTTCAAAGTCTAAAGTATTAAAGGTATTTACTACAAATCCTGGTATTTATACTGTTACTTATATAGCCAAATCTACTTTAAATCCAAATATTACATCTAGTGCTAGTTACACAGTGTATGTTGTTGATCCTAATGAAAAGATTGATGTTGTAAATTATAATTTATCAGTTAATAGGGATGGTTATCATATTACAGGTGAATTAAGTAATGTTAAGGCAACTGCGTATGTATCTGTATCAGGAAGTCCAACTCAAGATGCACAAACGACGATTGCGTATGGAACTAAATATACAATTGAAGATGATATAATTGATATTTTAGGAACTAATGACAATACATCATCATATTATGTACATATGGTTATTGAAAATAGCGGTAAATCAGCTTATTCTGAACCTGTAAGTATGTCAGTTTCTTATCAAAGAATAAATACAAGAGATGATTTTTATAGTTTGATGAGTGGTCAAACTCCAAATAATTCGACAACTATTTATAGTTTAGAAAGTGATTTAGATTTTACTGATTTTGTTTGGGAAGTTAATTCATCTAATGTTGAATTTTCAGGTTTATTAAATGGCAATGGACATACTATAAGTAACATTAATATTTCTTCTGAAGATAGTGATGATAAAGATAGAATAAGTATAATTAATAGAGTGACAGATGGTACTATTATGAATGTTAACTTTAATAATATTAATTTAAATTCATCTATTGGTGAAAGAGTTGGTATTATTGGTAGAATGTATGGTGGTTATATTCATAATGTTAAAGTTTCAAATATTAATATTTTAGGATATCGTCGAATTGGCGGTTTAGTAGGTCATATTTCAGATGGTGATAATTATTTATCACAAGTTGAAGTAGTTAATGATAGTAATTATTTAATTACAGGTCAAAATACTAAAGCTGGTCAAGATATTGGTGGTTTGATTGGTTTTGTTCAAAATGATTCAGATGTAACAAGTTTATCAGTTAATGTTTCTGATTGTTATGTATCTACTGATTTAGGTTCTGGTGAAAACAGATATACTGCAGGTGTAATTGGTAGATGTGATGATAGAATAGCTGGCTTAACGGTAAATATTACAAGAGTAGTATATGAAGGAACACAAAAAGTAGATAATTACGCTGGTGGTATTATTAACTTTACTACAGGTATTAGTAAAATTAGTATTACTAATTGTGCTGTGAATATAACTACAATTAAACAAGGTAACGAATTATTAATATGTGAAAAGAATAATAGTTCAATCACTGGTAGATTCGCTATAAATTCAGGGGATGGTTATACATATATAGATGAATGCTTAGGCACATTAGGTGAATATAATGCTGATAGTTCAAATGATATTTCATACGGAGTAGATAGAGGTTTAGAGGAATTCTTCGGTGGTTCAACTCCAGATAATATTGAGATGATTAATAATGATTACTTACATTTAGATTTAGAAAATGTATGGGAAATCATTAATGTTGGCACAGAAACTGAACCTTCATATCGTTTAAGTATTAGATAAATAATAAAGATAGGCTGTAAAGTTTAAACTTTGCAGTCTTCTTTTATGAGTAAAGAGGTTAAATTTATGATTTATACAATTAACAATAAATGTTCAATCAATGATACAATTAATAAAATGAAAGAAAATGATACTCTAATTTTAGATCCAGGTATATATCGAGAAAAAGTAATAATTAAGGCATCTAATATAGAAATTAAAGGTAAAGATAAAGAAAATACGATAATTATAAATAGTGATTACTATTTAAAAACGATGCCAGATCATGCAGAATGTAATACTTTTAGAACCGCTACTTTTCAAGTTTTAGGAAGTAATGTAAAGTTATCTAACTTTACTATTGTTAATGGTGCTGTACCGTCAAAAAAATACGCTCAAGCAGTTGCGTTATATGCAGCAGGGACAAATTTTATATGTGATAATATGATAATTAAAAGTGAACAAGACACTTTATTTACCGGTCCATTACCTGATGATTTAAAAGAAAGATATGTTGACTTTTTAGATGAAGATGTTAGGAATTCTCCTAAAACCAAACAAAAATATATAAATTGCACTATTGAAGGTGATATAGATTTTATTTTTGGTGGTGCAAAAGCTTTATTTAAAGACTGTGTTATAGTATGTTTAAATAAGAGAGGATATATAGCTGCCCCATCACATTCTAAGGATGATGAATTTGGATATTTATTTTTAAAATGTAACATTATAGGAAATAAAGAGGTTGACAATAATTATTATTTGGCTAGACCATGGCGAGAGTATGGTAAAGTTGCTTTTATTAATTGTAATTATGATATTTACATAAATGATGAATTATTTAGTAAATGGAATGATACGAATAGGCATGAAAAATGTAAATTTTTAATTTATGATGAAAATTATAGTGGTAATTTAGCAAATTTTGCTAAAAAGCTTACAAAAAAAGAAGCTGATGTTTATGTTTTTGACTTTTTAAAAGATTTTGGAGTGTAAAATATGTTAAGAATTTCTTTAGATAATTTATTGAAAGTAGATTTAGCAAAGTATGAGGCTTATTTATGTTTTGGAAATAGATATGAATATAAAACTATTGAATTAGAATCTTATAAAATAGTTAAAGAAAACACAAAATACTATATTTTAATAGATGATATTTATACGAATATAATAACTATTTCTTTTGTTGATAAAAGTGTTAATAAAGCCATTTTTACTTTAGATATTGATAATGGATGTCATTATATTGAAAAAGCTAATTTTGTAATTAAAGCACGCTTAAATAAAATTGAAGAAAAAGCTTTAAAAATGTATCAAATATTTCAATTTTTAATTAAAAACAATTAAGAAATTTTGTGTAAAAATATGATACGATATATTGACATCTTAATAAAAAAAATATACAATATTGACGATTAGAAAGCGTTTACTTAAAGCTTTCTTAGGGGGATGCATTTTTACAAAGAAAGGTGATTGGCATTTTGAATATCAACAAGTATAGAATTATAGACTTGCTAGTTCTTGCGATTATAGGGGTAGCAACGGAATTGGTAGGGTGTTGGTTGATTAATGTATTTTTGCCGATTGTGATTCCAATTTATGCTGCTGGAGTATTAATTATTATAGTTGCAATGGTAAGGTGGGGACCCATTGGAATTATATTAACTCCATTATTAGCATTAGCTAGTTTTTTAGCAGATTCTTACTTGCTGCAAAATACGGGATACAAACAACAAATGCCAGTTAGTTATTTTGTAAACTTAGCTTTTTTGTTGTGCACGGCTATTTTGATACCATTTATAATCAAGAAAAAGGACAAGATGATTAATACAATGGGTAAAAGAATATTAGTTTCTATTGGTACCTACGTTCTTGGTTGTATTTTATCAGGTATCGTTTTTGGCTTTTATAACTATAACATTTTCGTGTCAATGGTGGTTGTTTTCGTTCAACAATTGATGAGTTTAGTTATAACTATAATTTTCATGGATCTCTTATATAGACAAGAGACATTAATGAATGTGAAGCAAAAATTCTTAGCACAAAAAAAAGAAATTGAAGAAGAGAAGAAATATTATAATTCGAGAAAGGAGTAAAATAGAATGCAAAACGCAATACAAAGCACAAACTTTCAAAACACGGAAGACATTCTAGAAGAACTCGAACGTACCAAATGGAAAAGGGCAGGTAAAACCATTCTTAAAGATTGGCGTTTATACTTGTTGCTTGTTCCATTATTACTATATTTAGTGTTATTTAAATTCTTTCCAATGTATGGTATTTTGATTGGTTTCAAAAGATATAATTCGGCTTTAGGAATTATGGAAATGCAATGGCAAGGTTTATATTATGCTAAAATGTTATTAATGGGAAGTACTTCAGAACAATTTTGGCGTGCATTTAGAAACACATTTATGAATAGTATGTATGGTCTAGTATTCGGTTTCCCTATTCCTATTTTACTAGCACTTTTATTTAGTGAAATTAAAAACACTGCATATCGTGGTTTCTTACAAGTATGTTCTTATTTACCAAAATTCTTATCAACAGTTGTAACTTCATCAATCATCGCTATGTGGTGTGCTGGTGGTTCTGCTGGTAATACAGCTCCGGGTTTACTACACCAACTATTCACTAATATGGGCTTAACAGATGGAACGTCAAGATCAATACTAGAGTATCCTAAGTATTTTAGGCCTATTTATCAAGTTTCTTCAGTTTGGGAAGGTGCTGGTTATGGTTCTATTGTTTACTTTGCCGCTGTTATAGCAATTTCTCCAACGAATTATGAAGCGGCTAAAATTGATGGGGCTTCTAAGTTACAAGAAATTAAATATGTAACATTCCCAGGTATGGCACCTACACTTGCCATTATGTTAATTATGCAAATTGGTCGTTTATTAAATGTTGGTTATGAAAAGACATTATTGTTATATCGTGAAGGCTCATATGAAACAGCTGATATTGTTTCAACGTTAGTATATCGTTGGACCGATGGTACAGCAGGTGCAGGTAGTACAGGTATGTCTGAAGGTGTTATTGCCGATTTATTTAACTCTGTGATTGCGATGGTTCTAGTTCTTGGTGCAAATGCAATTTCAAGACGTGTAACAGATACCGCATTATTCTAGGATGGTGAATAGATATGAAAAGAATGACATTATCAGAAAAGGTATTTAAGATACTTGCATATGTATTACTTACTATATTTGCTTTATGCTGTATTTATCCTTTGATTTTCACGTTATCTACAGCATTATCAAGCGAAGAAGCTGTTAACTATTCACAAGTTTATTTGTGGCCAGTTGGTTTACAATTTGATGCCTTATTATATGTAGTAAGAAGCGCAGATTATTGGATTGCTTATTCTAATACTATATTCTTTACATTCTATGGTACAATAGTTTGTATGTTTATTGCTATTACAGGTGCATATGCATTATCTAAGAAGAGATTACTATGGGGCCGTGGTTTTAACTTTTTATTAGTTTTAACTATGTGGTTTAATGCAGGTATGGTTCCTACATATCAAAACTTCTTAAGATTTGGTATTAACAATAATAGATTTGGTTATTTAATTGCTTTAGGATTTAGTGCATATAACATCGTATTATTAAGAAACTACTTCTCATCAGTTCCTTATGAAATAGAAGAAGCAGCTACTATTGATGGTGCTAATGAATTCCAATTATTAACAAAAATATATTTACCAATGTCAAAGGCTTCTATTGCAACAGTTACAATGTTCTATGCTTTGAACCATTGGAATAGTTATGCTTGGCCAAGATTGTTGTTAAGTGGTGATTACCAACCACTACAAGTATATATGCGTAATTTTATTTCCAACCAATTAGGTGGTGATGGTGCTACTAATTTACCAGCAGCTCCAAACGCAATACAATCAGCCATGATTATTTGTTCTATTATACCGATAATTATTATTTATCCACAATTACAAAAATACTTTGCAGCCGGTGTTAATCTTGGCGGTGTCAAAGAATAATTTTAAAAGAAGGGGAAAAAAATGAAAAAAGTAAAAATTTTAGGTGGTGTTGCATTAGCAACAATTGCTGGTTTAGGTCTTACAGCATGTGATGATTCTTCAAGCAATACTTTAGATATTTCTGTAGTATATAAAGAAGATCAAGGCCCAACTTATAAACAAGCTACATCATTTGAAGTAGATGGCAAAACTTATACAAATGGTAGTTTATTACCTATGTGGGAAGTTTTACAAGAAAAATTTGGTGTTACTATTAAAGATGTTGGTAACTATCAATCTGGTTCAACTCAATCTTCTGCACAAGCTTTTATGGATAATCAATTTAAAGGTGTTGGTGGTGAAAATGTTGAATTATTAATGGCTACATTATCACAAGTTACTACTATGTATACTACTGGTAATTTAACACCAATTAGTGATTATTTTGATCAAATGCCTAATTTCAGTAAATATCTTGAAGATCATCCTTCAGTTTGGAACCAATTAAAACAAGCTGATGGTAAAGTTTATTCAGCAGTATATTTTGATGGTGTTGATGATATTGAAAAATATTTTATGATTTCTTCATCATATGTAAAAAAATTATTAGATGGTGATACTTTACCTAGTAATTTAGATACAGCTACAAAAATTACAGCAGCTTATCAACCATTCAATGAAGAAGATAAAGATTATGATGTATTAGTAACTGATGCAGATGGTACAGGTTCTACAACAGTTCATGTATCATATGATCATAGTGCTATTTATAAACAAAATCAACTTAGCACACTAGATGGTAAAAATTTAGTTGAATCTTTAAGAAAACATATTGATGATACATATATGAACTTAGAAGATGCTAATGGCGATAAATTATATACAAATCGTTCAGATGTATTCTTAACAAATAGAGCAGCTTATAATACTGATGATTTCATCGCATTATGGCGTTGTATTAAAACAAATCCTCAATATTTAAATGGTTCAAATAGTATTGACGTATTTGTTCCAAGAAATAATGATAGTAACCGTCAACGTCAAGTATTATCATTAATGCAAATGTTTGGCCAAAAAGGTGCCGATGCTGAAAAAGAAAGATTATACTTTGACCAAAATGGTGAATTACAAGATGCTCGTACTCAAGATAATTCTTATGCAGTAATTAATATTATTAACACATTATATAAAGAAGGATTAATTATTCAAGAATATGATGGTACAGCTGGTCAATCTACATCATGGCGTGATCAAAAATTAGAAGATGGTACTGGTGCTGTATTCTATGATTATGCACAATCTACAGCAGCCGTTGTTCCTGATGATATGCTTGATCATATGGGCTTAGTAGCTATTATGCCACCTGCAGTAGATTGGGGTATCTATGAAAAAGATGGTGAAAAATTAGGTAATGGTGATGGTACTTATATTCACTTCTCAGAAGATGCAAGATCATTAAAAACAGGTGCTTGGTGTATTCCTTCTAATGCAGATTCAGATATGATTGAAACTGCTGTATCTATTATTGATTATTTCTATTCAGATGAAGGTGCTGATCTTTGCGACTTTGGTCCTAATACAACTACATATCGTAAAGCTGTAACTACATATGATGAAAATGGTAACCGTGTTGATCCAAATCCAGATTCTTTAGATGATGGTGTTGGCGTTTATAAAGGCGACACTTATGTAGTTGTAGCTGATCGTATTTATGATCAAATTACTAACATGAATGAAAACTTAGGTTTATCAGGTGGTTGGTTCGAATATTATACTCGTTTCGTTGGTAACTCTTTAGGTTTCGGTAATATTCGTTCATCAGCTCTAGAATATCAATTCGTTGAACAAGAATATATGCAACCTGCTATGTCAGAAGTTTCTGAAGCAATTGCAGCTGGTTCTATGTTAATTTGTGATACTGCAGCTCATAAAGGTTCTTCATTATTCTTCTCATGTGTTCCTACAAGCTTCCCGTTAACAGATAATGAAAATCAATTAATTGAAAGTGTTGCTAATGGTACAATTAATGAAGCATGGCGTGAAAATTCAAAAAACAAGACTTGTGGTTATACAGCATTAATCAAAAATGGTGTAAATGCCTCTCAACTTTCTTCATTCAAAGCTGTTTATGAACAAACTAACAATGCTTTCTTAAATACATATAGAACAGTATATGCTAGAATGAGCGGTTCATCTAACTAATAGTTACATTTAAAAAGTTTCGAAAAATATGATGGTGTAGTATTGTGCTACACCACCATATAATATTAGAAAGGGGAAGTTTACATGATTTATAAGCTTCACAAAATATTTAATATTGTGTATTTATTAGCAATAGCTCTAGTTTTAGTTGCAACTTGTGCTTTTATGACACAATATAACTATATTCCTACACCATCTAGACAAGATTTTGCCGATGCATGTAATGCGGCTAATACAACAATGTTGTTATTAGTAATTGTTGGTTTAGTTGGTCTTGCTATATTAAACATTCTTGGCAACTCTAGTCGCAAAAAGATGTATATTTCTAATATAATTGCTGGTGAAGTTATTCCTGTAGTAACAATTGGTCTATCAATATATGTAATATCTTTAATTGCAAAATGTATATCAATTTTCAATGAACATTATGATGAATTAAAAGCTTATGATGACCAATTTAATTTAGACCATAGTTATAATTATAATACTACTGGATTTAATTTTGCTATGATTATGGTAATTATATTTATTGTAGTTTTAGTGATTTATGCAGTGTTAAATTTCTTAAAATATAAACAAAATCATTATGTAAAAGCAAAAGTAGAAGAGGTAGGTGTTACTGATGCAAAATAATCGTTTATTAGATGCTAAAATTGGTTTAGTATCAAAAGTAACTAACCAAATTGTACCTACTATTTATACTACAAAAGACACACAAAAAGCAAAATTATTAACTACAGTTAAAGGGCTTGTAATTAAATATCACATAGATGATTCTGCGGATGGAACATTTACGTTAGTTGAAGATAAAATGATTCAAGTTAAACGTAATAAAAATGAAAGCAGCAATGCAACTTTAGTTGCGGATATTTATGATGAAGATGGCCAAACATTATTGTTAACGCAAAAATGGGGATTATCATTATTGTCTTTAGATGATTCTGAACATACTAAGCTTGAAGAATTACATTACAATAATAATGGTTTTTCTCAAAAATTAGGTTATTTAGGAATTATTTTCTTAGTATTAAATCTATTAATTACGTTAAATACTGTTCAGGCTACTTTTATTGTATCATTTATTTATATTTTAATTAATATTGCTATTTTCTTGGTTGGCTTTCTTGCTTGTGAAAAAGTAAAAGCATATAAAAAAGAATACGCTATAACTTTATTTATTATAGGTGTTATTTCTTTTGTTATGATTTTCTTACTACCATTGCAAACTATGATTCAATATGGTAGATATGTTGATGCTGTTAATGCTGGTGATTCAGCTTTAATTGAATCTATTAGGCAAAACTATTTGGGTGCTGCTTTAACTGATTCATCAGGAGTAGCTAATATGTTAACTCAAAGTGGTTATGTTAGATCAGTTATTATGATAGTTTTATTAGGTGTTTCTACTGTTTGCTTTGTAGTGGCTGGTATAGTAGGTTATTTCAAGTCTATTAAGTTAAATAATTATTTAGCTAGTATTAAGAAGAATTAGGAGGAATTTGTTATATGTCTGATTTAATATTAAGAAATGTCAACAAAATATATCCTAATGGTGTACAAGCTGTTTTTGATTTTAATATTGATATTGAACATGGTGAGTTCATAGTACTAGCTGGTCCTTCAGGATGCGGGAAATCAACAACATTAAGAATGATAGCTGGTCTTGAAGAAATTAGTTCAGGTGACTTAATTATTAATGGTAAAAGAGTTAATGATTTAGCACCTAAAGATCGTGATATCGCAATGGTTTTCCAAAACTATGCATTATATGCTCACATGACGGTATACCAAAATCTTGCATTCTCTTTAACTATTAGAAAAGTTGATGAAGATGAAAAACATAGAAGAGTTATGCAAGCAGCTGAAATTTTAGGTTTAGTTCCATATTTAAATCGTAAACCTAAACAATTATCAGGTGGTCAAAGACAAAGAGTTGCTGTAGGTCGTGCTATCGTTCGTAATCCATTCGTTTTCTTACTAGATGAACCGTTATCAAATCTAGATGCAAAATTACGTGGTACGATGCGTAAAGAATTAATGACTCTACATAATAGATTAAATGCTACATTTATCTATGTAACACATGATCAAATTGAAGCCTTAACATTAGCTACAAGAATTGTAGTTATGAGTGAAGGTAGAGTGCAACAAATTGCTACACCTAAGGAAATGTTTGATAATCCTGAAAACTTATTCGTTGCAGGTTTCATCGGAACACCTCCTATGAACTTCTGTTACGGTCGTGTGACTAAAGATGGTTACTTCATTTCTAAAGAAGCTTTCCCACAAGCAACTGAAGAATACAAAGCTATGTCTGAAGAAGAAAAAGACAAAGTTGATAAAGAATTCATTAAAAATAATGAATTAGCCGAAAAAGCACTAGCTTGCAAAGTTAAAGTTTCTAAGGAAAAATTTGAATTATTAAAATCACAAGGTTATATAAACAGAGATATTGTAATGGCTATTAGACCAGAATATGTTTGTTTAGAAGAAGCAAAATTAAAAGAAAATGCAGATGCTATTTTCGATTGTGAAATTGAATTACAAGAAATGCTAGGTTCTTATTATCTATTATACACTAAATATATGGATAATAATGTAATTGCTAAGGTTGATGTAAGAGATGTTCGTGGTAAATTAGGAAATGTAAAATTATGCTTTGATAAAGACAAAATGCATTTCTTTGATGCTCAAACGACTAGAAGAATTAGACCAGAAGAATATGTTGGCATAAAGGAGGAAAAGTAATGCAAGATAATGAAATTAAAAAAGAAGTTACTTCTAATCCTGAAGAACAAGTAAAAAAACATCCAAAAAAAGAAATGTCTTTTTTGAATAAATTAAAATATGATTTATATGGAATGTTTATTGCAGCTCCATGGCACATATCAATGGTATTATTAATGGTTCCAGGTTTATTTATTGGTTTATTCATGGGATCACATATAACAGCCATCCATCTTTTACCTAGTGGATATGAAAACACATCATTCTATTTATTTATATTAATTTTATTAGGGTGTATTAGTATTTTTAATGGTTTTTCGTTCTCTTCAAAAAGATCATTATTCCATGCGGTATTTAGTTTGGTAATAACAGCAATTCTTATTGTTTTTGCAATATTATATTGTTTAAATTTTATTAAATATGGTAGATTTACTACAGCTGTTGTAGGATCTATGATATGTATAATTATTTCGGTTTTATGTAATCTTGCTGGTTCTATAATGAATCTATTCTTCATTGATAAACATCTAGAAAAAGAATAATTAAAATTAGAAGAGGCTTAGATGAATAAAAAAGAAGAATTTGACAAAAATGATATTGAGAGTTATCAAAAAACTAAATTTTTTGCAAAAATTCCGTCTTGGCTTAAAATTCTATTTTTAAAATATTGGGCGGCTGGGGCTGCCTTTTATTTTTTCGGTGTAGGCGGAGGCTTTTTGTGGAGCAGTGTGAATACGGATGACTCAACATTATTTTTACTTGTATGTTTAATTTTAGGTTATGCTTTAGTTAGTGAGTATGTAGTTAAACAAATTGTAAGATTGATGCGTACTAGTAGAGATGATACATATTACTATAACATAATTAATGTTAAGGGAACTAAATCATTTTTTATGTATTTAGGTTATTCTGTTTTGGTTATTGTACCATGTTTTTATGTTCTAGGTTTTTTGAGTTCAAAGGGTTTAATTTCTGTTTGGGGAGTCGAGGGTGTTGAGCCTTTGGGATTTGGTTTAGCAGTTACAGTTGTTGACTTTATCTATCTATTTATTAAAAATACAATATTTAATGCATATAAAAAGTATAAATTTAATAAATCAAATAAAGTTGAAAAAGATGCTGAATTGTAGGTGATATTATGGAGTTTGATGTAATATATTTAGGTACAAGATCATTAACTATTGAAATTGATAATAACAATCCATATTTTGCAACTAGTGAATATGACGTTTATGTAAACGAAAGTTTATATGCTAAAGATGTTAAAACTAATGTTTTTTCAATCTATAATTTAGAACCAAACACAAAATATGACATCTTAATAGACGATAAAAAAGTTAAATATTTTCAAGAAATAAAAACCAAAAAAGAGTATGTAACGATAAATGTTAAAGATATTGGGGCTAAGGGTGACGGTACAACTCTTGATACTAATTTTTTACAGGCAGCTATTGAGGCTTGCCCTAAAGATGGTCGTGTTTTTATACCTAAAGGTACTTATTTAACTGGCCCATTATTTTTACGTAGTAATATAACTATAGAATTAGCTAAAGAAGCTCATTTATTAGGTGCTACTGATAGAAATTTATATCCTATATTGCCAGGTACTATATACACTACTGATGAAAAAGAAGAATACAATCTTGGTAGTTGGGAAGGAAACCCATTAAGTTGTTTTGCTAGTATAATCACTGGAATCAACGTTAAAAACGTTAGTATTATAGGTGAAGGTATTATTGATGGCAATGCTCAAAATGCTGATTGGTGGGTAAACGTTAGAGAAAAAAGGATTGCATGGCGTCCTCGTGGTGTATTTTTAAATCATTGTGAAAACATTACATTTGAAGGTGTTACAGTAACTAATACACCATCTTGGAATTTACACCCATATTTTTCTAAGAATATTCGCTTCATTGACATGAAACTAATCAGCCCTAAAGATAGCCCAAACACAGATGGTTGTGACCCAGAGTCTTGTAAAAACGTTGATATTATAGGTGTTCATTTTAGTGTTGGTGATGATTGTATTGCTATTAAAGCTGGTAAAATATACATGGGTTCTAAATATAAGAAACCATCAGAAAACTTTAATATCCGTAACTGTTCAATGAATTTTGGTCATGGTGCTGTCGTTTTAGGCAGTGAAATGGCTGGAGGAATTAAAGATATTAAAGTTTCTAAATGTATATTTAATCAAACAGATAGAGGATTAAGAATTAAAACAAGAAGAGGTAGAGGCAAAGATGCCATTATTGATGATATAACATTTGAAAATATTCAAATGGATAATGTCTTAACACCTTTAGTTATCAATATGTTTTATTTCTGCGATCCAGATGGTAAGACAGAATATGTGTGGTCAAAAGAGAAGCTTCCAGTTGATGATAGAACACCATATTTAGGTAAATTTACATTTAAACATATAACATGTAATAATGTTAATTGCGCTGCTGGTGCTTTTTATGGTTTACCAGAACAACCAATTGAAGAAATAAACTTTAACGATGTTACATTTACTTACGCTTTAGATCCAATTGCCGGTAAACCAGCAATGATGAGTTTTGCTGAAGATATTAAAGGTAAGGGATTATTATTTAATTATGTTAATAAAGTAAACATGAAAAAAGTTAATTTTAACAATTTAAATGATAAACCTTATGAATGTGTCGAAGTAAAAGAATTAAATGTCGAATAATAAAAAGAGGTATACTATATTTTTTGTATACCTCTTTATTCATCTTCTTTTCTAATGTTAAACAATTTTGGAATATTTTCAACAATTACAACTAATATTATAGCTATAATGCTCCAAGCAAAAACCACATCGTATTCTAAGTAATTAGCTGCATTAACAAGAGCATTACCAATTGAATTACGCGTTGAACAAACAAACTCGGCCATAATTAAAACTTTGATTCCCATGCCTACACTAGATGTGTAGGCTGTTTTAATAAATGGCCTAGCTAAAGGAAAAATTATTTTAAATAAAACAAGAATATTAAAATTACTTTCTAGACGCCAAACCATCATTAACTCTTTATCTAGATTTTTAATTCCATTTAAGAATGATTCATATATAACAGGTACTAACATTAACATACAAATTATATAAGGTGATTTATTAAATCCTAGTATAATCATTATTATAACTATAATAGTAGCTAATGGTAAGCTTCTTAAAATAGTTATTATAGGCTTTAAAAATAATTCAATATTATAAAAACGACCAGCTAAGATACCTAAGGTAGCCCCTATTAAAAAACTAAGCCCTAAGGAAATTAATAATCTTAATAATGTATAACCTAATATGACATAGCTATCTAAAGATTTAAGTAAATCTATTAAAGCTATGAATATAGAACTAGGCGCAGGAAATATTATATCATTATTTATAGTAAAACCTATTATATATAGCATTAAAAAGATAGTAATAATAGATAATAGATAAATAATTATCTTTTTAGTAATAGAATTCATCACTTATAGTGCCGCCAAATAAATCGGGATTTAGTTCAACTAAAGCATTAAGACTATCTTTACAGTCACTAGCTAATCTAAAATGAAGATTACAACCAGGAATAGCATTAATTAATATATTAGCTGCAGGTAAACCTAAATTAAGTTCTTCAGCATAATTACTAGCTGTTTGAGGGTCTTCATTAATACTGCTGATATTATCTTCTAACATTTCTAAATAAGCTTCTACAAAATTATTGTCAATATCACTTTTTACAAATACCCCAGCTTGTAAGAAAGTCATACCATTACTTGCTTTATAAAATTCTTCTTGAACATCAATTGTATAAACTTGTTTATTTTGTTTAGCTAAATTTATTCTAGCGCTCGATAAAACAGGTTCCGCTACTAAATAAATAGTATTAGGGTTTTGATCAGCTACTAATTGTTGATTAGTTGTAGAAGTATCAGCTAAATAAGTGATATTTTGGTTATCAATTCCATTATATTCTAATATTTCATTAACAATAGCTTGATTGATAGTTCCTTCTCCAAAAAAAACTAAATTAGCATTTTTTAAACTTTCCATTGTAATAGGACTAGTACTTGCAAAATATAAATTGCCATCTGTTATATTACAAACATATTTATATGCATTATTACTTTTAAATAATTTAGCACCTAAATTAATAGGAGCAATTATAACATCATGACTTTGACTAGTGATAGCTGCTTGAACGCCTTGAGCTCCATTGGTTGTTTCAAATGATATTTTATAATTAGCAATAGTAAAATCTTCATTTAAAGCATTATGAGCAATTAAAACCTGACTTAAAGCAGGTGCTCCGCTAGGAGCTATTATTTTAATAGTTTTATTGTCATTCGTTGAATTTGTTTTTGTATTTGTACAACTAGCAAATAAAAAAACACTTAAAAATAGGGTTAAAACAATATATATTCTTTTCATAATATCCTTCTTTCTAACGTCTTAATTATATTATTTTTTATGTCTATTTACAAATTATTTAACTTTTTAAATAAAAAAAATCTTCATTTTGACTATATATAAAATGAAGGAGGAAATATGAAGAAAATATTAATATTAACAAGTGTACTTTTATTAACTTTATTTATATGTAAAGTACCATCAAAAGCCGCAAGCAATTTAAATATTACAGGGTTTACTAAACTTGAGGAAGGTGAAACATATGGTGAGGGGTATTATATTATACATGCTTTAGTTCAAGATGATAATGTGTATGACCAGGATTATGAACAATTTGCTAACAATTTTACTAGAAATTCAAATATTGAATATTGTAATATGACACCATTTTATAAAAGTAATGTTCATGACTTATTAAAATCAACTTTTAATATGTATACTGATGAAACGAACGCTAATTTCTTAACTGAAGTTAGAGAATATAGTACTAGACGTTTTGGGGCCTGTTGTATGTTTTACACACTTGAATCGTTTAATTATGCTTACTTAGAGGAAACATGTGGTGAAATTGGTGATTTATATAGGGTAAATATAGAAGAAGGACCTAATATAGCTGGTTCTAACACCCATATTATTAATTATGATAATAATATCACTTTAGAACAAATTAAAAGTACATATAGGGCTACTGATAACTATGATAAAGATTTAACTAGTCAAATTGTTTTTGAAAGTGATTACCCAACAAACCCTAAAGATGCTAGAGTGGGAGTTGAATATTATATTACAGCTAGTGTTAGTGACACAGCTGGTAATAAAACAACAGTAAGAGATATAATAATAGTTCAAGACATAACTAAACCAGTATTTCATATTGATAATCCATTAGTAGAATTAAAATATCGTGATGATTTATCAATGAATGATATTATAAGTAAAATAAGTTGTATTGATAACTATGATGGGGAAATATTAAATAGTAGTTGGAAATATGATAAAGAAATTGATTTTAGACATTTAGGAGATCAAAGTTTAAAAATTACAACTACAGATTCAAGTGAAAATACGGCAGAATTACAATTGACAATTAGAATTATTGATGATGAGTATCCAGTTATAAGTGTAACACCTATTGAAATATCAACAACTAATCCATTAACGGAAGAAGAAATAGTTAAAATGTTAGTTAAAAGTAATGAAATAGATGATAACTATAGTTCATATACTTTGACATCTGATTATTTTAATAATCAAGAAAATATAGGTTCTTATGATGCTACATTATTGTTAAATTATGATGATGAAGTTAAAACATATCGTTTTAAAATAAATGTATTAGAACATATAAATGAAAACAATACTAATAATTATTGGTACATTTATCTAATAGTTGGTATAGTTTTAGTTGCTAGTATAGGTGGAATTAGTTACTATATTTATAAAAAGAAAAGAGTAGAATAAGTAAAAGAGTTTAAATTCTAAATTAAACAAGAATTTAAACTCTTTTTAAAGTTTATATAAAATTAATTTGCATAATCAAAGACAGTGAAAACGCTTGCATAAAAATGTTATATAATATATAATATACTCAAGGAAAAACAAAAATTACGGGGGAAATATGAAAAAAATATTTATTAGTGCTTTTTTCGCTATATGTACTATAGTTTTGTGCTCATTTACATATATTAGTCAAGAAAATATTTATTTGACTGATAATGAATTAGTGGTAGAAAATGATGGGATGTTAAAAAAATATTTTTTTGAAAATGCATCATTCTATCAACTAGTTGATGTAAATGAAGAGCAAAAACTATTAAATTATGGTTATAGAATAATATTTGACAATAATTATGATTTCTTTATTGAAACTAATGTGGGGAAAATTAAGTATTTACAAGGAACAATTAAAGAGTCAAATTATTCAATCGAATTAAGTGAACAGATGTATGATTTTTTAAAATTAGAGTGTAGCAAAAATTTGTTGTTTAAAGATGATTGTGTTGATTGGTGGACATTATATAATGTTAGGGATAAATATTATTTTAATTTATATAATAAAAAAACACAAAAAAAGCATCAAGTGTATCTGAGTATTATTTAGAAAATATGACGAGTAGTGATTACTATTTAAATAATTATAGTCCTAATAAATATTTTAATAGCTCATTACCAACAAAATACGAGGATGGCATAATAAATATAGTTCCTAAACAATGGTTTTTTGAAGTGGGCAATCATATTTTTTTTGGGAAAGAATATATTATTACAGCAAACACAATCTATATAGCACCACCAGAGTATGATTTAGCTGTAGGTTATAAATATTACAAAACGGATGTTGTAATAATAGATATAGACATAAGTGATCCACGTGCAGGTCTTGTCGATTCTGAATATAATTACATAGATGGTGTTCAAGCGAATCAAGGAATAAATTTATTATTAGATGTTGCTATTAGTAATGTTTATTATGGAATAAATGTTAATGAAGTACCTAATTTAGTAAATGATTATAAGATTGATATAAGTAGTACTCAAATTGTAGTTGATGGACAAGCTTTTGATTATTCATATAATGCACACGATATTCCTTATCCAATTTATACTAATTTAGATGATTTTGTTATTCAATTTAAAGATTATAATCAAGCATTTGATAACGGCTTTTATATTGATAATTTTAGAAATCAAATAATAAATAAAGAAATAGAAGAAAATCCTGATTCCTCTAATGGTATTTTTAATCCGGATTATATAATGGCTATAGCTACTGCAGAAATAGCAAAGCTAGCTTTCAATAAGATTGTACCTGGTATATCTACAATGTATGATATTGTTGAATGTTTTGAAGAACTATTAAGTGGTCAAAATAAAGAAAAGAATAATTTAGACAATTCTACATATTATACAAAATATCAAATAGATCAAAATGGCGAATTATATAAATTTGCTGGTATAGATTTACCAAACTCTATTAATTTTTTGAAAAATAATGAAATTAGTAATTATACAATACGTTTAGGAACTCAAATAATTTGTAATTCTTTACTTAATCAATTAACTCCTGAGAATAAATACTACTTATATGATATTGGTTTTTCATTAACATTATATGATTGGTTAGGAAATCCAATAAGCAACGGTACAAGCATTTATTCCTATGAAAATAAAAAAACACACTTAACATTTATTAATGAAGACACACAAAATAATATGGAGTTTATGGCAAATATTGAGAAGCCTGATTGGACTTCTGTACATGCTTTTTTAGCGAATGAAACAAAATTATATATTTACAAGGTTCCCGAGAATGTTGTATTAGAGGTAATGGATAAATATGGTAGGATAATTGCTACGAGTAGGCATCCTTATGGAAACTCTGGTTATTTATTAGTTAATTTAACAAGTCAAAACTTGTATTATTTAAATACATATTATTTATATCAAAATAGTCTTAATGATTATAATATTATTTTAAATTATTCTAATATAGTTCAATTATCAAATAATGCATCTTTTGTTAATAATACTAATTTTCAATCAAAAATATATAAATTGACTATTAATAATTATAGTTGCATCTATTCTATTAGTACTACCTCGAGTCAAGATACTGATATTGCGGTATATACGTCAAATGGTCAATATATAGGTGGCGATGATGATTATTATTACGATGACACGAGTGATAATCCAAACTACAATGCTTTATGTTCTGTTGTATTAACAAATATGAACACGTATTATATTGTAGTCAACACTTATACTAGGAATAGTTCTAATAATACAATAAAAATTACAACGTATAGGAGGTAATCTTAATATATGAAAAAAATATCACTATTCTTCTTATTAATGATGCTATTTACTATAACATCTTGTTCAGAAGAAAAAATATATCTTGTTGGTGATAAAGTTGAAATTGATGGTATATCATATGAATTAATATCCTTAGAAAACTATTTTAGCACTTTTAATGCACCTGAATATAATGTTGATGGTACTTTAGCTAGTTTTAATAATGAAGATTTAATATATCAAAAAGGCGATGTTTCTAAAGGTGTTATGCATAGATTTTATTATTATGATATGTTAAATGAGAATGCTTATCCAGATTTAACGCGCAAAACCATTCAGGAACATTATAAAGGTAAAAATTACTATTCCGAAGGTACTATTTATGATGAACCTAAAGCTAGTTATACTAATTTAGGGTCTTTATATCCTAGCCAAACTATATATATGGATAAAGAAGGAAATGTTAGTAATAACAATTATTTTATAGATGTATATCATAATATATTTAAATTTTTAGAACCAAAAGATTTATTAGGAAGATTTTGGATAGTTACAGGTTATGATTATAATGATGTAAAGGAAGAAATTGTTATTCCTAGTTCAATTGGTAATTATCCGGTTTGGGCAATAGCATATAGAGCTTTAGAAGGAGCTCCAATGAGAACTTTTAGGGCAGAATATGCCGGCTCATTATTAACAGGCATGGTATATTTTCCATATTCATTATCAAATTGTCCTAATTTAGAAAAAATTGAAATGACTAATGGTATATTTTTGCCATTGTCTATATCTAATATGCCAAATAATCAACTTGATATTAATTTATCATATAATACGGAGTCTAATATTTACGGGATAGTTGCTTTAGATGCTTCGTTTTATAATTTAAATATAAGTAATCTTAATGTTTCAGGCTTATATGGGCCAGATTTATTGTCTCGTCGTTTTCAAGGTTATTGGCAAAACTCACCATATAGTATAACTGGAGTATATAATATGATTTTTACTGATTGTTATATCAATTCTATAACATCATCAGTAAATAGGATAGGAGATTATTCGCCTATTTATGTTGAAGGAAATGATATTACAACCTATTATAAGTCTACTTTAACTAATTCTAATCGATATGTTATAGGTTTAAATAAGATTTCAAACTCAGCCACATATACTGATACTCCTATTATAAGATATCCAATTAATCCTAATAAACAAATTTTTCCATTAGTGAAGAATGGAGTTTGTGAAAGCCCATATGTTAATGAAATGTTATCAAGATATGAAGGTAAACATAAAATAATTATTTTACCATCATTGTCAACAAGCACATATTATATTGAAGATAATTATATAAAAATAAGATTTAATTACTCATTAGATGTTGAGGGAGAAGATGGTATTTATAAAACAACGAATAGAGATGTAGTATTGTCTCTATTAGAGTATGATCAAATTAATACATATATTATCGAAAATAGTGGTGTTCTTAAATAAATTTTTCTTAATAAATTATAGTCTAATAAGCTTTATTCCCTTATTAGACTTTTTTTAGTATAATAAAGTAGAAAGAAGGAATAATATGGATAATATTTGTGCTATTGCTACTCCGTATGGTAAAGGAGCTATATCAATTATTAGATGTAGTGGAAAAGATAGTATTAATTTAGTTAATAAAATATTTAAGGGCAAAGATTTAACTAAAGCTAAAACTAATACAATTTCATATGGACATATTATAGATAACAACGAAATAATAGATGAAGTTTTAGTAAGTGTTTTTAGAAGCCCTCATTCGTATGATGGAGAAAATAGTTGTGAAATTAATTGTCATGGTGGAGTTTATGTTACTAACTTAGTTTTAGAAACTTTACTTAAGCATGGCTTTAGATTAGCTGAACCTGGTGAATTTACAAAAAGGGCCTTTTTAAACCATAAAATGGATTTAACCTCAGCAGAATCAGTTATGGATATTGTTAATGCTGAATCTAAATTGGCTTTAAAAAGTTCATTGAATGCATTAAATAGTCATTTGCATAATTTAATAGCTAAATTAAGAGAAAAGATTTTAAATATATTAGCTGAAATAGAAGTAAATATTGATTATCCGGAATATGATGATGCTGTAGTAGTTACTCATGATTATTTAATACCACATCTAAATGATTTAATTTTAGAAATGGAAAATATTTTAGCTAATTCAAAAATATCTAGAATAATTATAAATGGAGTTAAAACGGCTATTGTTGGTAAACCTAATGTTGGTAAAAGTACAATTTTAAATATGTTATTAGGTGAAAATAAAGCAATAGTTTCTGATATAGCTGGGACAACTAGAGATATAGTAGAGGGGCATATTAGATTAGGTGATATATCTTTAAATTTATTAGATACAGCTGGTATTAGAGATGATAGTGATTATATTGAAAGTATAGGAATAGCTAAAGCTAAAGAAACAATTAAGGAAGCTGATCTGATTTTACTAGTTTTAGATTTATCTAGAGATTTAAGTCAAGATGATTTAAATTTAATTGATTTAATAAAAGATAAAAGTCATTTATTAATAGCTAATAAAAGTGATTTATCTCCTAAATGGCATCGAGATGATGTATTAGTAATATCAGCTAAGAATAATGATGGGTTATTAGAACTAAAAGATAAAATATATGAAATATTAAAGATTAATGACTTTAATGTTAATAATCCAACATTAAATAATATTAGACAAAAACAATTAATGGAAGATAGTCTTAAATCTTTAAAAGAAGCTTTAAATAGTTGTTTAAATTATAGTGATATATCTTTAATTGAGATTGATATTAAAGAAGCATTTGATTCATTAGGAGAAATAACAGGAGAAACATATCCAGAAGAATTAATTACGGCATTATTTACAAAATTTTGTTTAGGCAAATAATTTTTACTTTTAAAAAATAAATATTATGCTATAATGGCTTTGTTTTGTTGAAGAAGGATGTGTTTTTTTATATGGTATGGGATTCTTTTGTCGTAGCCTGTGAAGCTGTTTTACCAATTGTTGTATTAGTAATAGTTGGTTATATATTAAGAAAAATAGGAATTATATCAGAAAGATTTCAAAAAGAAGGAAATAAGTTTTGTTTTAAAATTATGATTTCAGTCCTATTATTTTGCAATATTTACGATATTGAAGATATTACAAAAATAGGAGAATATGGTATCTTTATTTTAGAAGTTGCTGTTGCTATTGTCATTTTATTTATTTTTGGCATTTTTATTGTTAAAGTCTTTATAAAAGACCCTAAACAACGTGGGGTAGTTCATCAATGTTTATTTAGATCTAATTATGCTATTATTGGTATTCCTTTAGCTACATTTATAGCTACTAGTTTAGGATATAGTGAAGATTCAGCCATTGTTGGGATTGCTAGTTTAGTATCAGCTATAAGTATTCCTTTATTTAATGTTTTTGCTGTTATATCACTTAGTATGTATGACAAGGGGGAAAATGGTCATTTAGATGTAAAAAAGATGTTAAAAGGAATTGTTACTAATCCATTAATAATTGGTGTAGTAACAGGATTAATTGCTTTATGTATAAGACAAATATTTATAGTAACTAACATTACGTGGCGCCTATCAGATTTTGTGATTATATATAAACCATTAACGCAAATAGGGAATATGGCTACTCCGTTTGCCTTAATCATGTTAGGAGCAGGATTTACATTTAGCGCTGTAGCTAGATTAAAATATCAAATTATATTAGGTACAGTAATAAGAGTAGTTTTAGTACCAGCTATATTTTTAATATCATTTAATTTTATTTTAAAAGCACAGTTTGGTAGTGCAACCATTTATTTTCCAGCTTTAATAGCTTTATTTTCAACTCCAGTAGCCGTTTCTAGCGCTCCGATGGCTGTTGAAATGGGACAAGATGGTGAGCTTGCCGGACAGTTAGTAGTATGGACTTCTATTGCATCTATTTTTAGTTTATTTGCTATTATAATGATAGCTGTGTCTACAGGTGTTTTACCTATTCAAGGTTAATTATCATTAAAATTTGGCTAAATAAATATATAATGATTCAAAATTAATAATTTAATGAATTATAGGGAAGTATGTTCTTCCCTATAATTTTTTTAAGCAGATTAAAATAATTTAAAATATAAAAAACTCTATTAGTATGAACTGGGGTCTGTCAAGTAGACAGTCCAAAGTAGAAAATAATTAAATAACTAAAGGTAGTAAATTAGGGTTAC
>CALUQZ010000002.1 GCA_944323055.1 uncultured Acholeplasmatales bacterium | reverse complement strand
CACCACTTGTGTAGTGATATAACCATCAAATTTCTTAATCTTTTTTTGTCAATGTCCTTAAGTTAATGACATTGATAATTACATAGTCCTCTTTTTGGACATCCATTACAAACATAAGGAAATTTTGTTGTATATTTGCAAGACATACGGTTATAGTCTTTACAAACTCCTAAATTATCTTTAGAAAGAGTATATCTTATTTCACACTCTTTAAATTTACTACAAGTTTTACAATAAAAAAATGTGTACTTAAGATTCGGAATAATACTACCCCTTGTTATACGTCTTTTTTTAACTTCCTTAGATAAAATAGTAGGATCCTTTTCTAACATATCAGCAATCTGATTTAATTTAATAGATAAACTACCATCTTTTTCTCGATGTGTAGTAATAATATTAGCTAAATTATTTCTATCTTCAAGAGTTAAAGCTTTTTGATATTTTTTACTATCGGTATGTTTAGTATTAGTAGCCATAATGGTCCTCCAATCCACCTGGACTTAACTTGGTACATATATTATACATTAGCGGAAGTTAATTATACAAATTAACTACTGTTAAGTTACAACTTCTAACAGCGGAATTTACTTTTACAATTCACCTTACTATTTTAAAAATGATATTTTTTATCTTAAGCTTGAAAGCCTTTTCATAATATGCTAAAATTTCACATAGAAAGAGGTAAAAAATAATGAATTATTTAGAGAAGTATAACTTATGGAAAAACTATAGTAATTTAGATTCTAAATTAAAAGAAGAATTGTTAGCAATGGATGACAAAGCTAAACAGGAAGCTTTTACAACTGATCTTGAATTTGGTACAGGTGGTATGCGTGGCATTTTAGGTGCTGGTACTAATAGGATGAACATTTATATTGTTGCTAAAGCTACTTTAGGTTTTGGTAGATATTTAGCTAATTTTAAAGATGCCTATAAAAGGGGAGTAGCTATTTCTTTTGATAATAGACATTTCTCACCTGATTTTGCCCGTATTTCAGCAGAAGTACTTGCTACATTAGGTTTTAAAGTTTATTTATTTGAAGCGTTAAGACCTACACCTGAATTATCATTTGCTGTTAGACATTTTAATTGTGTTGGTGGTATTATGATAACTGCTAGTCACAACCCTAAAGAATATAATGGCTATAAGATTTATGATGAAACAGGCTGTCAATTAGTACCTAAAGATGCTGATAAAGTTATTGCTGAAATTAATAAGATTACTGATTATTTTGGTATTGCTCATGATAAAAATCATGATTTAATTCAAATAATTGGTAAAGATGTTGATGATATTTATATTAATGAAGTTAAAAAGATCGTTTTAAGACCTAATTTACCAAAGAACTTCAAAATGGTATATACACCTTTACATGGTACAGGTCAAGTATTTGCCGTTGATGTTTTACGTTCATGTGGTTATGATGTAACTCCTGTTGCTAGTCAAATGACTTGTGATCCTGATTTTAGTGGGGTTAAGACATCTAATCCGGAAAATAAAGAAGCTTTTGATGAAGGTATTGAATTAGCTAAAGAAATTGGGGCTGATATTGTTTTAGCTACTGATCCTGATGCTGACCGTTTAGGTATAGCTGTTTTACATAATGGTTCATATCATTTATTTACTGGTAATCAAACAGCCGCTATTGTTTTAAATTATATTTTGATGACTCGTAAAGAATTAAATACTTTACCTAAAGATGGTTATGTATTTACTACTAATGTTTCATCTAGTTTACCAGTTATGATTGCTAAAAAATATGGTATGGAAGTTGAAATAACTTTAACAGGTTTCAAATTTATCGGCGAAAAAGCTAGAGAAATGGAACAAGGTAGAGGAACATATGTCTTCGGTTTTGAAGAATCTTATGGTTGTTTAGTTAGTCCTATTGTAAGAGATAAAGATTCTATTCAAGCTATTTTAATGTTATCTGAAACAGCGGCTTATTATAAGACTAAAGGTATGGACTTATATGATGCACTAGAAGCTATTTATAAAGAATATGGATACTATAAAGAAGGCATAACTAATATTGTTTTAAAAGGCCTAGATGGAAGCAAAAAGATTAATCAAATAATGGATTATTTTAGAAATAATGATATTGATTTAGCTAATTTTAAAATATTAGAAAAAGATGATGTAAAACTTGGTGTACATACTAATTTAGTAACTAAAGAAAAAACTAAGATTAACTTACCTACTTCAAATGTAATTAAATATTATTTACCAGATGATACATGGTTTGTTTTACGTCCTAGTGGGACAGAACCAAAATTAAAAGTATACTATGGTGTAAAAGCTTCAAGTGAAGAACAAGCTGATGCTAAATTAAAGGCTTTAAGTGAAGCTGTTTTACAAATAGTAAATCAAATATAAAATGCAGGAAACTGCATTTTTTTTAGGAAATATTATGAAAAAAATAATTGCAATAGGTGAATCATTAATTGATTTTATTCCTAGTGATAAAATCAATAAAATTGAAAATATTAGTTCTTTTTATCCACGTGTAGGAGGTGCTCCTTTAAATGTCTTAGGTGCAATCGCTAAATTAGGTGGAGAAACATTATTTTATAGTACAGTAGGGTATGATCCTTTTGGTTTAAAGATAATTAATTATTTAAAATCAAACAATATAAACACTAGTAAAATATATATTGATAAATTAGCTAAAACTAGTTTAGCATTTGTTTCTTATGTTAGTAATGATCGTGATTTTTATTTTTCTAGTTTAAAACCAAGTTATGCTAAATATCCATTAAATATGATTAAGGTTTCTGATTTTAAAGACACTTATGCCATTCATTTTTGTAGCGTAGCATTAAAAGATAAAAGTATGAGAAAAGCACATTATAAAGCATTAAGTTTAGCTAATAAATTAAATGTCTTAGTTAGTTTTGATTTAAATTTACGTTTAAATCTTTATGAATCTAAAGATTTATTAAAGGAATTAGTTTTTGAATATATGAAGTATGCTGATATCATTAAAATATCAGATGATGAATTTAAATTTTTATTCAATAGTAAAGATGTTATTAGTTCACTAAGAAAATTATTAAATGAGCGAACTAAATTAATCTTATATACAGCTGGTCAAAATGGTAGTATGGCTATTACTAAGAATGAAGTAGTAAAAGTACCAGCTTTAAAAATAGTTGATATAGTTGATACAACGGGAGCTGGCGATGCGTTTAGTGGTTCTTTTTTATATCAATTAAATGTAAATAATGTTAAAGATTTAGTTAATTTAACTAAAGAAGAGTTGACTAAATATTTATCTTTTTCTAATAAATATGCTGGACTTAGTACTAAAAAAAGTGGTGGTATAACATCTTATTTAACAATTAAAGAGATGAATGATTTTAAATTTTAACTATAATTATTATTTATAATTATATATATTAAAAAAATATTAGTAATATTTGATTAAAAGTTATATAATAAAGCAGAAATGAGGGATTTGATAATGAATAAAATTTATCAACAAAATTTTGAAGCTGAAAGAAGTTTATATAATTTAGTAGATACGACAGTTGATAACTGCACTTTTGCTGGTAAAGAAGATGGTGAATCACCACTAAAAGAAGGTCGTAATATTAGTCTAATCAATTCTACTATCGATCTAAGATACCCGTTATGGCACGATATTAATTTAACAATGGTAAATGACACTTTAACTACTAATAGTAGAGCCGCATTGTGGTATTCTAAGAATATAAATATAACTAAATCTAAATTGCATGGGATTAAAGCTGTAAGAGAATGTGAAAACATTGAAATTAATGATTGTTCAATAATTTCTGATGAATTTGGTTGGCGGAATAATAATTTTAAGATTTTAAATTCAAAATTAGAAGGAATGTATGCTTTTTTTGAAAGTAATAACATTGAAATTTGTGATTTAGAATTTAAAGGAAAGTATTCATTCCAATATGTTAATAACATGACAATTAATAATTCAAATTTTGATACTAAAGATGCTTTTTGGCATGCTAAAAATGTAGTAGTTAGAGATACTATTTTAAAGGGTGAATATTTAGCTTGGTATTCTGAAAATTTAACGCTAATTAATTGTACAATTATAGGAACTCAGCCATTTTGTTATTGTAAAAAGTTAAAATTAATTAATTGTAAAATGATTGATTGCGATTTTGCTTTTGAATATAGTGATGTAGAAGCTGATATTATAACAGATATAGTTAGTGTAAAAAATGTTTTAAGTGGTTATGTTACTTGTAAACACACTACTATTATTAATGATTTACAAGTTTATCCTTGTCATGGAATTGTAAATATGCTTGAATAAAAAACAGGTAGAGATTTATTCTCTACCTATGTTTATTTTTGTAAAACAAAATTTCTAAATAGACACATTTCGTCATAATCTTTAAATGTAGCAACAAAAAATTCATTAGCTAAGGCATCGGATAAAATATCTGGCATTCTATCATGCATTTTAATGTTATTTTGATATTTATAAAGTATTGATGCCGTTGAGTTAGTATATTTTAAATGATCACGCCTACCCACATAAATACAATAATATTTATCTTTATTTAAATCGACAGTTGTCTTGTTAAAACATATGACATCTGCCCATATTTTATATGTATCGACAGAAGCAGCAAAATTAATTAAATCAGGTGTGTAACCACCAGGTGGACGCATATTAACTTCTAGGGCTACAACATCACCAACTTTTCCTAGACCTTCTTTAGCTTTAGTTAGGCGAAAGAACTCTAAATGGAAAAAACGTTTTTGAATGTTAAAGGTTTTTAAAACAGCTTGGCCTTTGTCATAAACATCTTTAGGAACCTCTTTATTGACATAATAAGAGACTTCTAAATTTTCGTTGACAATATCCATAATTGATGGTGGAAAAACTTCATTGTCACAGAAAACAACATTAGAGTTTTCATCACAAATACCATCAAAAGATATAATATTGCCTTCAATGTATTCTTCAAGTAAATAAGGAGTAGTAAAATGCTTATCGTGAAAGGCTACTAGGTCTTTATAATTTTTAATTTTATATGTTAATGCAGCCCCTACTCCAACATCTGGTTTAGCTACAACTGGGTATTTTACCATCTCAATAAAAGCTAAATCTTCTTCAAGAGTAGTAGAAAACTTATAGCGTGCATAAGGAACTTGAGCTTTTTCATAATATTTTTTCATTTTAGATTTAGAAGTAAATTCTAAAACATTTTTTACTTTAGGACCCCAAATATTAAAATCTTCTCTTAGTCTAGCATCCATACGTAACCAGTACTCATTGTTTGATTCTAAGTAATCAATTTTGCCATATTTAAATGAATAAAAGGCTACTGCTTTGAAAACATCTTCATAACATTCTAAACTAGGTAAATAGTAATATTCAGTTAATGAATCTTTACATTCATTACTTAAAGAATCATATGGTGTATCACCTATTCCTAATACATTTACTCCGTTATCTCTTAACTTTTGACAAAATCTATAATAGGTTTTAGGAAAAGCGGGAGATATAAAAATAAAATTCATTTTATCACCTATTCTTTCATTAATTAAATTATAACATATTTAGACTGTCTATTTAAATATATTTTCTAAAAATGATTTTACAGTATTAAGATATAGTGTTTATATTTTATATATTTATATAATAGTTGATTTTTAAAGTTTAAAAATATATTTGATAATATCATAATTATTTAATCAAATATTATATTTTATATAGGCAATTTAACAAAATATTTTAGATAATATTAATGGTTTATAACGTTTATAATTTTTTAAAAATCTTTTTATGTTAAATTATTGCAAATAAATTGAAATGGTAGTAAAATTGATGCAATAAAGTGTAGAGGAGTGATTATTTTGTTAGATAACTTAACAATAAAAAAAGTCTTAATAGAGGCTTTAAAAACTGGTGCTGACTTTGCTGAATTATATTTAGAAGACACTTTAGATATCATAACTAAAATGACTAAATATGATGTTAAAAGTATTGAAAATGCTAAATTATATGGGGCAGGTTTACGCTTGTTAAAAGGACAAGATGAAACATATGGGTATACTAATGATTTAACTTTAGATGGTCTCATTAATCTAGCTAATAAATTGAATAAGTATTATGATGGCAAGGCTAAAATTACGAATTTTGAGTTTACTGATACTAATGTTTTAAGACATACAATAATTGATAAAGAGACAACTAAAGAAGATATGGGTCTTAAAATTAGCTATTTAAAAGAGTTAAATAAAGGCGCATTAGAATATAGCAGTGAAATAGTTCAAAGTTTTGCTACAGTGAGTGAACATGTACAACATATATTAGTAGCTAATAGTAATGGTGTATTAAAGAATGATGTGCGTAATAATATTAGATATAGTGTTTCTTGTATAGCAGAGAATGAAAATGGAAAACAAGAAGGTTCTTATAATAAAGGAGGCAATTTCACTTTAGCTTTTTATAAAGATTTTGATTTTTATGATTTAGGACAACAAGCAGCTAAACAAGCTATTACTATGCTAAATGCTAAACAAATTAAAGGTGGGGTTTATGATGTAGTAATTAATAACAATTTTGGTGGCGTTATTTTCCATGAGGCTTGTGGGCATGCTTTAGAAGCTTCAAGTGTTGCTCATGGATTATCCGTTTTTGCTGGCAAATTAGGTGAACAAATTGCTTCAACTTGTGTTACGGCAATTGATGATGGAACAATACCTAATGAATGGGGTAGTTTAAATATTGACGACGAAGGACATGAAACTAAAAAGAATGTTTTAATTGAAAATGGTATTTTAAAATCTTATATGATTGATTATAAAAATTCTCTATTTATGAATATGCCGACTACTGGTTCAGGTAGAAGACAATCATATCGTTTTAAACCGACATCAAGAATGACTAACACCTATATTGCTAATGGTAAATATGAGGTTGAAGATTTAATTAAAGCTACTAAATATGGTTTATTTGCTAAAGATTTAGGTGGTGGTTCTGTCAATACTGCTACAGGTGAATTTAACTTTTCAGTTAAAGAAGGCTATTTAATTGAAAATGGGAAAATAACAACTCCAGTTAGGGGTGCTACTTTAATTGGTAAAGGTAATGAAACAATTATGAATATTGATATGGTAGCTAATAATCAAACTTTAGCTTATGGCATGTGTGGGTCATCATCTGGTTCAATTCCGGCATGTGTAGGTCAACCGACTATTAGAGTTAAAAATATGATTGTTGGCGGTAATGGAGGTAAGTAAGATGGATTTTAAATTATTAGAAGCTAAAGCTAAAGCCTTAGGTATTTCTGAAATTGAATTATATACAAAAGCAGATACATCAATAAGTATTACCGCATTTGATGATGAAATAAGCGAGAAAACTGAGGCTGTGACTAAAGTATATGCAATAAGAGGAGTTTATAACAATCAAATTGGTAGTGTATATACGGAAAAAGATACAGAAGATGAAATAGATAACGTTTGTCAACAATTAGTTACTAATTGTAGTTATTTAAATAAAGATGAACCTTATTTTATTTATCCTGGTGATAAAGATTATAAAGTAGTAGAAGAACCTAGTCATGATTATTTAAATATTGGAACTAGAGATAAAATAAATTTAGTATTAAATATTAATAAGGCTTTAAAAACTAAGAATGATTTATATTTTCATGCTGAATCTTCCTATGAAGAAATTAAATCTACTATCTCAATTGAAAATAGTAATGGCTTAAATGTTCAAAAAGAATACAGTTATGCCGTTGTAGTTAGTGAACTTAATATTAAATTTAATGATGATATTAAAAATGCGTATAATTATTTATATTTAAAAAATTTAAAAGATTTTAATTTAACAAAATTTGTTGAAGATTTGACTAATGATACAATTGATAGATTACATGCATCTACAATTAAATCAGGTAGTTATAAAGTCATCTTAAGTAATAAAGTACTTAATAAATTGATGGCGGCTTTTGCTAGTAGTTTTTCAGCATTAAATGTAAAAAGAAAAATTTCATTTTTAGAAGGTAAACTTAATACCAAAATATTCAATGAAAAAATTACGATTTTAGATGACCCATTTTATAAAGATATGGTAGCTATTAGATCATTTGATGATGAAGGTGTGGCAACTAAAACGAAAACTTTAGTAGAAAATGGAGTATTAAAAAGCTATTTACATAATTTATCTACTGCTAGTTATTATAATACAAAATCTACTGGTAATGGTCTTAAACCTAATGTTAGAAGTGAAGTTGGAATAGCTCCTTTAAATCTATATTTAAAACCTGGTACTAAATCTTTTAATGAATTATTAGAAGAAGTTAAAGATGGCATTTTAATAACTAATATTACTGGTCTTCATGCTGGTATTAATACGGTAAGCGGTGATTTTAATTTACAAAGTTCAGGTTATATAATTAAAGATGGGAAAAAAGCTAATGCTATTACTTTAATTGTATTATCAGGTAACTTTATCGATTTGTTAAATAATGTTGTTAGTATAGCATCAGATACTTATACAGATAGTAATATGTCAATGCCTTCAATTTATGTTGAAAAAATGAATATTTCAGGTAATTAAAATGAAAAAGAAAAAACAAGTGATTGAAGTAAAAACAGTAAATGAAGTAAAAGTTGAAAGTAAACTTACAAATCCATTACACGGAGCAAAATTTTGGCTTTTTGCTGTTGGGGCAGCGTTATTATTAGTTTTAGGAATTTGGATTTTAATCGATAGATCTAGCTTTGGTGCCTCTTTAGCAGTAGCTTTTACGGGTATTGTTATTTTAATTTTTGCAATTGTCAGAATTATACCTTTAATTAAAGCTCGAAAGACTGGTTTAGCAAAGTTTTTAACGACTTTAGAAATTTTAATTAATATTATTTTAGGTGTTTTTCTAATTTATGGCAGTACCGCTGTTAGAGATAACAATAACTTAGGTAATTTTATTAACGAGTATTATAAATTCTTTTTAGGATTTGTGTTCTATGCTAAAGCTATATTCTATTTTATAAATTCTAGTTTATTAAAAGAAGAAACTAATAAATTAGAATTTTGGTTACATATTTTAATTATCACTTTAGCTGTTGTTATATTTGCTACTAACTTTGATGCTACAGGTCTTGCTTTATTAATAGCTATTTTAGCTTTAATATGTGCAGCATTTTTTATATTAATGTCTGGTGGTTCTTATTATAATTATCGTAAAACTATTAATAAAACTAAAGTAATTAAAGAAGATAAAGAAAAAGAAGTTGAAAATAAAGATGAGTTAATTTTGCCGCAAGATGAAGATAAGCAAAATGAAACATATGTAAATTAGAGTGCTTAGCACTCTTTTTTGCATTAAAGATGTAATTTATTATAGCAGAATTAATTTTTCAATTAACTTTTTAACATTAAGTAAAATAACTTTTGCAATTTTGTTTTAACTGTGCTATAATTTTCCTTGTATGAAAGGATGATTTTAATGAATATCGAAAAATTAGAACATAGCCGCGTTAAGGTTACATTTGATGTTAAAAAAGAAGAGTTTGAAACGGCGTTAGATTATTCATTCAATAAAAATAATGCTAAAGTAACAATAAAAGGTTTTAGAAAAGGTAAAGCTCCTCGTGATGTTTTTGAAAAACATTATGGTGTTGAAGCTTTATATGAAGATGCACTTGATTATATTTTTAATCAAAAATTATTTTCTTTATCTAAAGATGAATCTTTTGAGTATGATATTGTAGGTAACATAGTTCCTGATCTTGATAAAGAAACAAAAGTTGAACGTGGAGTAGATTTTAAAGCTAGTTTAGAATTTGATGTTAGACCAGAGTTTAATTTACCACAATACAAAGGTGTAGAAGTTAAAGAAGCTGACACTAATGTTACTAGTGAAGAAGTTAATAATGCTATAAATGCATTAATTAAACCAAAAGCTAAAAAAGAAGCTAAGGAAGATAAGACTATTGCTTTAGGCGATATTGCTGTTTTTGATTTTGAAGGTTTTATTGAAGATAAAGCTTTTGAAGGCGGAAAAGCAAGTAACTACGAATTAAAAATTGGTTCAAAACAATTTATTCCAGGCTTTGAAGATCAAATGGTTGGTATGAAAGAAGGGGAAACTAAAGATGTTATTGTTACATTCCCTACAAATTATCAAGCTACTGATTTAGCTGGTAAAGAAGCTAAGTTTGTTGTAACTGTTCATCAAGTTTTAAATGAAGTTTTACCTGAATTAACTGATGATTTTGTTGCATCTTTAAATATTAAAGACGTTAAAAATAAAGAAGAACTTGAAGCATATGAATTAAATGAATTAAAGAAACGTAAAGAAGTAGCTGAAAAAGATCGTCAAACTAATGAACTTATTAATAAAATATTAGATAATACAGTAATTGATATGCCACAAAGTGAAATTGATTCACGCGTAAAAGCTTTAAGAAGTCAATATGAAAATCAAGCTAAAATGTATAATATTCCTTTTGATACTTTCTTACAATTAATGGGTACTGATAAAGAAAAGTTTGAAACAGAAACTTATAATCAAGGTAAAAGAAATGCTATTTTCACTGAAGTATTCTCTAAGATTGTTGAAGTAGAAAAGTTAGAACCAAGTGAAGAAGAATTAAAGGCTGATTTAGGTATAACTGATGATAAAAAGAAAGTTACACAAGAACAATATCAACAAAGTTATTCAAAATTAGCATATAATAAATTTATTGAATTCTTATTAGCTAATGCTACATATACAAAATAATTAAAGGACCTCAAGGTCCTTTTACTTTAACTAAAAATAATAATTTTGGCAAACTACTTGCAAAAGTGCCAAAAGATGATATAATATACAATCGTAAGGCTTACCTTACCTTAAAATTTAAGAAAGGAGATAAATCAAGTAATTGGTTTAGTGATTAATTATGGCTGAAAATAAATTAATTTTGCCGGCCATTGCGGTTAGAGGAATTGTTCCATTACCTAATGTCGATTTTAGAATCGAAGTAGGTCGTGAAATGTCTGTTTTAGCTTTAGAACAAGCTGAAAGAATGTATGGCAGTAACATTGTCCTTCTTATTCAAAAAGACCCCAATGACCAAGATGTTAAAGTTGATAATATATATCCGATTGCTGTTTTAGCTAAAATTCAATTGAAATTAAAGATGCCTAATGGTAACTATAAGGTTAAATTTAAAGTTACTGATAGAGTAAGTGTTGATAATTTTGAATCTTTAAATCCTTATTTAGTAGTATCTTACACTAAGTTAGAATCAGAATTGACTAATGATGAAGAAGAAATAGCTTTAATCAGACAAGTAATTGAAACTTTCTCTAAAGATGGTAGAGTTTATTTACAAGCACCTGATGAAGTAGCTAGATTACTTCAACAAGGTTTGACAACTGAAGAGACAGCTGATGTAATGGCATATTATTTAAAAACAAATGATAAATATAAATATTTAGCAGAATTAAATGTTGCTAAAAGATTAGAATATTTATTAGAAGATGCCGCTAAAGAAAGACAAATAATAGAAATTGAAAATAAAATCAATAATGATGTAAAAAAATCAATTGATGATAGTCAAAAAGAATATTATTTAAGAGAAAAAATGCGAGCTATTCAAAATGAATTAGGTGATAAGGCTCGTCAAGATGAAGAGGTATATGAATTAAGAAAGAAAATTCTTGAATGTAAGATGCCTAAAAATATTGAGGAAAAAGCCTTAAAAGAATTAGAGCGTTATTCTAATACTAATAATCAAATGGCTGAATCTGGCATTATTCGTTCTTATTTAGATTTCTTAATTGCTTTACCTTGGTATAAAACTACAGAAGATACTACTGATTTAACAGCAGTAGAAAAAGCTTTAGATAAAAACCATTATGGTTTAACGAAAGTTAAGGAAAGAATTGTTGAATATTTAGCTGTTAAAATGATGACAGGTAAAAATCCATCTACTATTTTATGTTTTGCTGGTCCTCCTGGTGTTGGTAAGACTAGTTTAGCTAAGAGTATTGCTGATGCTTTAGGTAGACATTTTATTAAACAAAGCTTAGGTGGCGTTAGAGATGAATCTGAAATTAGAGGTCATAGAAGAACTTATGTTGGGGCTTTACCTGGTCGTATCTTAAAAGGTATGAAGGATGCTAAAACTATTAATCCGGTTTTCTTATTAGATGAAATTGATAAGATGACATCAGATTATAGAGGAGATCCTGCAGCTGCAATGCTTGAGGTTTTAGACCCAGAACAAAACGCTAATTTTTCTGATAACTATTTAGAGGAACCGTATGATTTATCCCAAGTTTTATTTATAACAACCGCAAATAGTCTTGAAGATATACCTGGCCCTTTAAGAGATAGAATGGAAATTATTGAATTATCTAGTTATACTGAATATGAAAAATTTAATATAGCTTTTAAACATTTATTACCTAAAGAAATTAAAAATCATGGTCTTAAAGAAAATGAATTAGAAATTAAAGATGATGCTATGTTAAAAATTATTCAAGGCTATACTAGAGAAGCAGGTGTTAGAGAATTAGATCGTCTAATTTCTTCTATTTGTCGTAAAACAGTTAAAGATATTTTAATTCTACATAAAGAAAAAACTGTTATAACATGCGATAATTTAATAGATTATCTAGGTAAAGTAAGATACTTCAATAATGAAGGTAGGGAAACTAGTCAAGTTGGTGTTGTTACAGGTTTAGCATATACTCAATTTGGTGGTGACACCCTAGATATTGAAGTTATGACATATCCTGGCAAAGGTGGATTAATATTAACTGGTAAATTAGGTGATGTTATGAAAGAATCTGCTCAAGCTGGTTTATCTTATGTAAAATCTCATGCTGAAAGCTTAGGTATTAAAAATGTCGATTTTAGCAGTATAGATATTCACATTCATGTGCCAGAAGGAGCAGTTCCTAAAGATGGACCATCTGCTGGTGTGACGTTAATAACAGCTTTAGTAAGTGCCTTATCTAATAGACCAGTTCCAGCAAATATTGGTATGACTGGTGAAATTACTTTAAGAGGTAGTGTTTTACCTATTGGTGGTTTAAGAGAAAAATCAATCGCGGCAGTTAGAACAGGTTTGAAGAAAATATATATTCCATGTGATAATGAACGTGATTTAGATGAAGTTCCGCAAGAAGTAAAAGAAAAATTACAAATCGTACCTGTTAAAAATGTTTCAGAATTATTAAAACAAATATTTTAAAAATTAAGGAGGAAGTTTTGACTTCCTCCTTTTAGCTTAATATAAACATTAAGTCTTCTTTAGATAATTTTGTAATAGCAGCATCACTGTTATTTATAACTTTATCTATTAAATCTTTTTTCATATTTTGTAACTGAATAATTCTTTGTTCAATCGTATTTTCAGCAATTAATTTAATAACTTCAACATTATTAACTTGCCCAATGCGATGGGCTCTATCACTAGCCTGATTTTCAGCAGCTACATTCCACCACGGATCAACGTGAATGACCGTATCAGCCCCAACTAAATTAAGACCTACACCACCAGCTTTTAAAGATATTAAGAACACACCAATGCGTCTATTACCATTAAAATCTTCAACTAATTTTAATCTCTCACTAGCTTTAGTATTACCTGTTAATTTATAGTAATTAATATTATTTTCTGTCAATAAAGGTTCAATTAAATTTAATACTTCAACGAATGCAGAAAAGACTAATATTTTATGTCCTTTACTCGTATAATCATTTATTAAATCAACTAAAGCTTTTAGTTTAGAACTAGTTTTTTGATATTTTTCATTAACTAAATTAGCAGCTATACATACCTGTCTTAGTTTTACTAAAATAGGTAAAATATTAAATGTTTGCCCAGTAGTAGCTAATATTTGTTTAGCATTTAAGATAAATGCATCATACATTTTACGCTCTTCAGTAGTTAAATCAACAGTAAGAATTGTTTCATATTTAGGCGGTAAATCTTTCAATACCTCATTTTTAGTTCTTCTTAAAATAAATGGTGTAATCTTTAATGCTAAATGTTTAAGATTTTCATCATCTTTATATATATTTTTAAAATCAGATACGCTTGGGAAGAAGTTAGGCATTAAAAAATCAAAAATAGACCACAAATCTAATAATTGGTTTTCAATCGGCGTTCCGGTTAAAGCAAGTTTATTTTTAGCTTTTATATTTTTTACTGCCTTAGATTTTTGTGCTAAAACATTTTTTATAGCTTGAGCCTCATCTAAAATAACATAATTAAATTCAATATTATCATATAATTTTTCATCTCTTAAAAGTGATTCATAACTTGTAATATAAATATTATACCTAATATTTTTAATGTTTTTTATCTGATTTTCTCTTTCTTGTTGTGAACCATAAATAGATATTGCTTTTAGAGTAGGGCAAAATTTATAAATTTCACTAATCCAGTTAAATATTAATGATTTAGGACAAACAATTAAATTTGGCGTATTATCATCAAAAGAAGCTAGAAGTGTTATAATTTCAAGCGTTTTACCAAGTCCCATATCATCAGCTAAAATACCACCTAAATGATATTTAGATAATACACTTAACCATTTAAATCCGTCGATTTGATAAGGTCTTAAATCAGCTTTAATAGAAGAAGGAACATTAATGTTTAATCTTTTAAAATTAGTTATATCATTAAACATTTCATTAATAAAATTATCAGTAGATATATTTTCATAAAGGCCTAAGTTTTTAAAAGTTTGATATAAAGGAACTTGTTTTTTATTAAAAATTTCTTGTTTACTAGCAAGTCCTAAATTATCAATAACTTCAGCAAAGTGCATATCTTCTTCCTTAAAAGCTAAAATTTTATCACCTTTTAATAATACATATCTTTTCTTTTTACGCATAGCTTTTAATATTTCTAATAATTCTTCATTAGAATAAATACTCTCTTCTAAGAAACATTCTGTAATTCCTGAATGATAATTCATTCTAATAGTTGGTAAACTAGCAATAGAAATAGATTTATTTTGTAAAGTCTCTGATAAATAGACATCTGCTAAATTCTTTAAATAAGTAAAATCTAACATTAAGAAGGCAATGACTAAATTAGAATCAGTAATCATATTATTTTTAAATCCTAATTTATTCATATAGCTTTCAAATTTATCTATAACATGAGCATAATCATAATCTCTAGGATTTATATTTTCACCTAAACCTATAACTTCATAAGTAGCATTTAAGATAATATTGTCATTTTCATAATCAAAATAAGCTTTAATATTAACTTCTGGTAAAGATATATTATTTTTAAGATTATCAGATAACTTAATTTCTTTAGGTGATCTAGCATAAACATCATAAATTAAATTGTCTTTAACATCTTTAAAATTTTTATTATTATGATTAAAAGCAAAAACATATAAAGGTGTCTTATCACTTTCTTCAAGTAACATAATTTTTTTATTGTCTTTATCAATAATTATATTGGCATTATCAAAAAAATGAATTTCATAATTTTTTAAATTAGTTATTTTTAAATTAAAATCATCATCAATAAGTATTTCTGGTTTAAATGATTCATTAGAAACTAAATACAACTCATCATTTAATGCTATATAACAATTAGTCAAAATCTTTAAAATATTTCTTAAATCAAAGCTAGATAATTTTAAATATCTATTACCATATGAAAAATTAAAATTATTAGTCAAATAATTAATAAATTCATTATATGGTGGTAATAAATTATTTAAAGTATGTTCAAATGTTAAAAATTTACCATATTTAACAGTTGACTTATTATTAAAGGAATCAACTAAAGTAGCAATATTTTTAACAATATACATCTTATTATTATTACCAATTTCTAATTCTAATAAAATATTATAATCTAAATGTATTTTTACTAAAAATTTAACTAAGCTTTTATTATCAAGTGTAATTAATTGATTATTATTTAAAGCTGTTTTTAAGTTATCTATTTCTTTAGTTAGTTTAATTATTTCTTTTTGATGAAGAACTTTTTGACTATTTTCAACTAAGTCTAAAAATTGTTTTTTAAAATTTTCATCATTTTGATATAAAGTAGAAAAAGCATATTTATAGGCAATTAGAGCTACATTTTCATCATCATCATAATAATGATGATAATAACACCCAAATTTAACTTCATTTTTAACATAATTAATAGAGCCATTTATTATATTATGTTCTCCAATTAAAACATTAATATTAACAATATCATATTTAATATCATTATCTTGATAATCAGAAAAATAATAAGAACAAGTTAAAACTTTATCTAAATCATTATATTCATATGAATTTAATTTTAGAAATTTATCATATTCTATGCGATATGTATAAAGATTATAATTCTTATTTTCTATAAAGTTTTTAAAAAATTCGCTTATACCATCAGTATGAATTAAAAGAAACGGAGAATGGACAGAATAATATTCATATAATATAGAATAAATATGATGAGAATTTATTTTAACAAGTTCTTTAATATTTTTTAAGATATAATTAATATCCTCACTATTAGCAGTTAAAAAATCAATACAATCATCTGCAGGTATATAATTTTTAGTATATTTCATATTTAAATAAGCCCTATTTTGTAGATAAATATTTTTGTATTGTTCATAAGGAAATATTTTAAACAAAATATCATAAGCTACAGTTGTCATATCTAAATCGTCTAGATTACGCATTAAAAGGATAATTACATTTAAATCATTAATTTTTTTATATGCAGTATTTAAATAATTAGTAATAGAATCTATATTATAATAAATACATTGAGAATAAGAAAAAAGCAGTTCTAACGTTTTCATATACATATCATTTTTTAAACAGATATATATATGAGCATGAATGTAGTATAAGCTATTAGTTAAATGTTGATTGAAATTATTAGGATCTATTGCATATTTTTTACTTAAAGGATAATTTTTCATAAAAAAGTTAAATGAATTTTCTAAAGACGGAGTTTGACTAAGTAATGCATAGATTAAATAGCTAAATGTAGGTTCTGCTTTAAATAGATTATAGATAGCATTAGGGGTATCATCTAAAGCTAAAATAGAATCTTCAACTAATTTTATATTATTAAAGTCGAAGAAGCTTAAAACCCAATTATTTAAAGCGATTTTAATATTAAAAAAATCATAATCTGTAAGAGTATAATATTTCAAAATCATAATATTTTTAATATCTTTTTGTAAGGTAGCTAAAATTTTATTTAAAAAATTAGAATCACTTAACAAACTTAAATCTTCTAAATTTAATTTGAATTCATTATAACGCTGATTATTACGCATACTAATATTTAAAATATTAGGTTTTAAAGAATACATGCGATAACTATATCTAGAAAAAGGTTTATCAGTTATAGACATGTTTAAAAGTGTATCAATTGATTGTTTAGGTATTAAAAAAAGTAATTTAGTAGTAATAGGATAATTTTTAGAATAATCTTCAGAAAATTGGACATAAATCTTATTATTTTCAATTTTCTTTACTAAGCCAAATCCGTTATCATTAGTAAAAACAATATCATTAACATTCATATAAATTTCTCCTTATCGGTTAATTTTAACATATCTATAAATTAAATAAAAGTGACATTAATAATTAATTATGTTAAAATAATTTCATAAGGGGTGGGATTATGTATGATGTTAGATTATTAACATTAGTTAAATTAGTTTCCATTAAAAATTATACTAAAACAGCTAAAGAATTAAACTTTACTCAGCCTACAGTTACTCAGCATATAAAATCTTTAGAAAAAGATTATAATATTAATATTTTTAATAAAGATTTATCACTTACTAATGCCGGTAAAATGTTACTTGAATATGCTAAACAAGAGATTAATAATCATGATTTATTCTTATCAAATATTAATAATTTAATTCAATTAGAAGAAAGAATTAATTTAGGAATGAATTTAGATATTTATTATTCGCTATCAGAAACAGGCTTTTTTTATGATTTAATTAAAACTAGTAAGAATAGAATAGCTATAGCAGCAATGTCATTTAATGAGATGGTTGATTCTTTAATGGCTGGTAGAATTGATTTTGGCTTTGCTAATATTAAAACGGATAACTCTAATTTATTAGTTGAGCCTATTTATCAAGATGAAATTGTATTATCAGTAAAGAAAGACCATTTATTATTAAATAAACCTAATACTAGTTTAAAAAAATATTTTTTAGTTACTTTAGCTCCTAATGATCCTTATTATAGTTGTTTAGATAAATTCTTTAGTGATAATAATATTTATGAAAATAGTTTTAAAAATATTTTAGAAACTAATAATTTTGATATTTCTTTAAAAATGGTGTTAGAACATAATGCAGTTGGAGTTTTTTATAAAAATAACATTTCATCTTTATTAAAGAAAAACCAATTAGTTATTTATAAACAAACTGATATTAATATACCAATATACTTAATTAGAAATAAAATTAATTATGACCCGGACAAGTTATTGTTAATTAATAATTTATTAGAAAAGATAAGGGATTAAAATGGAAATATTATACGAAGATAATCATTTATTAGTAGTTTATAAAGAAGCTGGTATTTTAGCTCAAGCTGATGGGTCTGATAAATTAGATATTTTAACATTAGGTAAAGCATATTTAAAAGATAAATATAATAAGCCTGGTAATGTTTATTTAGGTTTAGTTCATCGACTTGATTTAAATACAGAAGGTATTATGGTTTTAGCTAAGACTAGTAAGGCAGCAAAAAGACTTAGTTTAGCTATTAAAGATAATTTATTTACAAAGGAATATTTAGCAGTTGTTGAAGGAGTAGTAACAACTGGTATATTAGAAAATTATTTATATAAAAATGAAAAAGAAAAGAAAAGTTATATTAGAAATGATGGTAAGTTAGCTAGGTTAGAATATAATAGTTTATTTAATAAAAAAATTGATAATAATATGACAACTATTTGTAAAATAAAGTTAGAAACTGGAAGGTTTCATCAAATAAGAGCACAATTTGCTAATATTAATCATCCTTTATACGGAGATAAGAAGTATGGTTCTAGAAATATTAGTAGACATTGTGTTTTACAAGCTTATAAATTAATTTTTAAACATCCTGTTACTAATGAAGAAATGGTTTTTATTAGAATAGATAATGATAATTATTTTAAAGGAGTAAAAGATAATTTATGATTATAGATTTAGAATTAAAAGGATTAGATGCTACTAGAAATTTAGTAGGTCCTAACAATAGTAATATTAAGACAATTGAAGGATTATATAATGTTAAAATTAATTTAGTGAATGAACAACTTTATATTAATTCTGACAATCAAATTTTTTTAAATAATATAGCCTTATTGTTTAAAAAATTAGTTGAAGTAGTTAATTTAGGCAATAAAATAAGTCCACGTGATATCGTTTATTTAAATAATTTAGTAAAAGAAGGGAACGAAAATAAGTTTTTAGATTTATATCAAAATAAAAAAGCTATTGTTTATACTTATAACAATAAACCTATATATCCTAAAACAGTTAAACAAATTGAATATATAAAATTATTAGATATTAAAGACATTGTTTTTGCCTTAGGTGCTGCTGGAACAGGTAAAACTTATTTAGCTATTAGCTATGCAGTCAGTTTATTTAAAAAAGGGCTTATTGGTAAGATTATTTTAACTAGACCAGCCGTTGAAGCAGGTGAAAGTTTAGGCTTTTTACCTGGTGATTTAAAAGAAAAAGTTGACCCTTATTTAAGACCTTTATATGATGCTTTATATGATACTTTAGGTCTTGAACAAACTGAGAGTTTAATTAGCAAAAATATTATAGAAATAGCCCCTTTAGCTTATATGAGAGGAAGAACTTTAGAAAATGCCTTTATCATATTAGATGAGGCACAAAATGCATCTATTTTGCAAATTAAAATGTTTTTAACTAGATTAGGGTTTAATTCAAAAATGGTCATTACAGGTGATCCTAGTCAAGTTGATTTAAGAGATGTTAAAATGTCTGGTTTAGCTTATTCAGCTAAACTTTTAGCCGATTTGCAAGAAATCGGTATAATTGATTTTACTAGTACTGATGTTGTGAGACATCCTTTAGTAAGTAAAATTATAGATTATTTTTCAAAAGGGTTATAAAACTAGTTTGATTACTTGTTATTTTAATATAAAATTGTTATAATACTTTTTGTTGAAAAAAGAAAAAAGAGAATAGGAGAACGTTAATGAGTGAAGTAAAACGTTTTGAAATGGAATGGGCGGGACGTCCATTAATAGTTGAAATTGGAGAAGTTGCCAAACAAGCTGATGGGGCTTGTCTAGTAACATATGGAGGAAGTACAGTTTTATCTTGTGTTTGTTACTCAGATGAAGTATCTAGTCAAGATTTCTTTCCTTTAATGGTTTTATATCAAGAAAAATTATATGCTGCTGGTAAAATTCCTGGTGGCTTTTTAAGAAGAGAAGGTAGACCAAGTGAACATGAAACTTTAGTTTCACGTTTAATTGACAGACCTATTAGACCTTTATTTGCTGATGGCTTTAGAAATGAAGTTCAAGTTATAAATACAGTTTTGTCTAGTGATCCTGATTGTTCACCCGCTATGGCTGCTATGCTTGGTTCATCTATTGCTTTAATGATATCTAGCATACCTTTTGAAGGTCCAATTGCTGGAGTTGTTGTAGGTCTTTTAGACGGTAAGTTTATAATTAATCCTACACCTAGTGAATTAGAAAAATCTGATTTAAATTTAACGGTTGCTGGTACTAAACAAGCAATTAATATGGTTGAAGCTGGCGCTCGTTTTATTGATGAAGATACAATGTGGGAAGCTTTAAAATTTGGACATGCTGAAATTCAAAGATTATGTGATTTTGAAAATGAAATTGTTAAAGCTTGTGGTAAGGATAAATTAGTTGTAGACTTATTTGTTTTAAATCCTGATATTGATAAAGAAGTAAGAGAATATGCGGAAGCTAAAATGAAAAAAGCTATTCGTATTGAGGATAAATTAGAAAGATATAAAGCTATTGATGAAGTAGAAGAAGAAACTGTAAATCATTTTGATGAAAAAGTCTTCATTAAAGAAGTAGGAGATATTAAAGTATTAGATACTGAGGCAAAAGCTTTATATTTAAAAAATGTTAAGGTTAGCTTAGAAAATATCTTACATGAAGAAGTAAGATATATGATTGCTGTAGAAAAAATTAGACCAGATGGTCGTAAATTAGATGAAATAAGACCTTTATCAAGTCGAATCGATGTTTTACCTCGTACACATGGTAGTGCATTATTTACAAGAGGCCAAACTCAAAGTCTAGGAACAGTAACTCTTGGTTCTTTATCTGATAATCAAATTATTGATGGCCTAGGATTAGAAGAAACAAAGAGATTTATGTTACATTATAACTTCCCTCAATTTAGTGTTGGGGAAACTGGTAGATATGGTTCACCAGGTAGAAGAGAAATTGGTCATGGTGCCTTAGGTGAAAGAGCTTTATCATATGTAATACCTTCAGAAGAAGAATTCCCATATACTATAAGAGTAGTATCAGAAATTTTAGAATCAAATGGTTCATCTAGTCAAGCAACTATTTGTTCTGGAACTTTAGCTTTAATGGCAGCTGGTGTTCCAATTAAGGCACCGGTAGCTGGTATAGCTATGGGTTTAATTATGCAAGATGATAATCATTATACTATTTTAACAGATATTCAAGGTATGGAAGACCATTTAGGTGACATGGATTTTAAAGTTGCTGGAACAAGAGATGGTATAACAGCTTTACAAATGGATATTAAAATTAAAGGTATAACATATGAAATTTTAAAAGAAGCTTTAGCTCAAGCTAAAAAAGGTCGTTTAGAAATTTTAGATCATATGGAAACTACTATTGCTAAACCTAGAGAAGAATTATCAATTTATGCTCCTAAGGTTGTTACTGCTAAAATTAATCCAGATAAAATTAAAGATGTTATTGGTTCTGGTGGTAAAATTATCAATCAAATTATTGAAAAATTTGATAATGTTAAGATTGATATTGAACAAGATGGTCGCGTATACGTTATGCATAGCCAAATGCCTACTGCTAAAGCTTGTCTAGATTATATAATAAATTTAGTTAGAGAAGCCGAAGTAGGTAATGTTTATGAAGGTAAAGTAATTAGAATAGAAAAATATGGTGTATTTGTTGAATTATGGCCTGGTTGTGAGGGATTATGTCATATTTCTCGATTGGCTAAAGAAAGAGTAAACAAATGCGAAGATGTCGTATCTTTAGGTGATACTATTTTAGTGAAATGCATCGGAATTAATGATAAAGGCCAAGTGGACTTATCACGTAAAGATGCACTTACACTATAAAGGGTATCACCCTTTTTAATGGTGATGATATGAATGATTTTTTTACAAATTTAAGAACTTATTTAGGTGATACTATTTTTAATATTTTAAATGGTATTATAGCTATTGTCATAGGTTTTATAGTAGTTAAATTTTTAAAATTTATAATGAAAAGAATCTTCTTAAGATTACCTATTAATACTACTATAGCCTCTTTTTTAAACAGTATTTTATCAGCTTTAATTTATTTATTTTACATATTAATTGTTTTAAATGCATTTGGATTAGATACAACTGGTGTAATTGCGTTAGTTGGTAGTGTTGGTGTTGCTATTGGTTTAGCTTTAAAAGATTCTTTATCTAATATTGCTAATGGTATATTATTAGTAACCACTAAACCATTTAATGTTGGTGATTTTGTCAATATTAATGGTGTTGAAGGAAGTGTAGTAAGTATTAATATGATATCTACTGTCTTACAAACGACTGACAATAAGATTGTAACAATTCCAAACAATGAAATATTATCTAATAACATTATTAACTACAATGCTATGACAACTAGAAGATTAGATTTAGTAGTCAGTGTAAGTTATGACAGTGATATAAAAAAAGTTAAAGATGTTATAAATGAAATTGTTACAAACGAAGAGTTAATAATTAAAGACCCAGCTCCTGTATGCGAATTAAATGAATTAGCTGATTCAAGTTTAAATTTTACTTTAAGAGTTTGGGTTAATAGTAGTGATTATGCTAAACTTAAATGGAAATTAAATGAAACAATTGTTAAGGTATTCGCTAAAGAAAATATTGAAATACCTTATAACAAGCTTGATGTTAATATAAGGAATAATTAAAATGAAAAGAATAATCTTATTTTTATCTTTAATTTTAAGTTTGGTTTTATCATTTAATGTTCAAGGCTTTAATATAGATTCAGAAATGGAATCTTTAAATATTTATAGTAAAACTTTAACTTTTACAATTGATTTTGAGGTCGATGAAGTAGTTTATGACCATGACATTTTATATACTAATGACAATAAAACTTTTGTAATAGTAACCCCTACTAGTACAAGACTTTTAATTAATCCTAATGGTGAACAAAAAATCATTAATCTTAATTTTGTGACCCCTCAAGCAACTGAAGTATCATTAAAAGAAATAGATAATAACTATTATGTCTTTTATAATAATGATATTTTATATGGTGATTTTAATTTTATCGCTGATGGTAAAGAAGTAACTAGTTTATATGTAAGTGGTAATAATGTCTCTTTAATTTATGATAATACTACTATAACTAATCAAATTAATAATCATATTAGTGATATGACATATTATATTGTCTTAGGAGTCGGATTATCTTTAGTTTTAATTATTATTGTTTATTTAGTTTATTTGTTAAGCCCTAAAAACTATACTAAAAAATTTAATAAAGCTGTTATTAATCTAAGGAAAACCTTAGAAAAGAATAAAAAGCCACAAAAGATTATCTTTATTATTAAGCTTAAATTAGTTAATATTAATAACCTTTTTAAAAGTTTAGATAAAGAACATCCTGTTTATTTAGATATTAAAAAGAATTTAAATGAGTTAAATTTAATATTAGATAATATTAATAAATTAGATAATTTTATTGAAGTAATAGATTTAGAAAAACTACGGATTCGTTTTATAACTTTACTTAACAATATAAATAATATAGTAAGTAATAATGATATTAATATTTATAAAACTAATTTTAAATCAAATAAAATAAATAATAATCCTAATAAAATAAATAAATCTATAAGTGAAGATGCTTATAGATATTTAGAAGGTTCTGATTTAATTAAAAAATAATAACAAGGCTTGTAAATAAATAAAATTATGCTAAAATACTTAAGCAATATGGTAATCGAGCAGAAATGTTAGGAAAGTCCATGCTAGCACAGTCTGAGATGACTGTAGTGTTTGTGCTTAAGGAAACAATAACTTAAGGCACCTTTTAGGTGACGGCAGAAGAAATCTAAGTCTTTGATATGATGTATTCTATAATGTGCCACAGAAACGAGTTATAGGGAAACCTATAAATGAAACGCGGTAAACCCCTCAAGCTAGAAATCCAAATTATGGTAGGAGAGCTATAACCGACGAAATGAAGTTAGGTTGTAGTCGTGTTAAACGAAGATAGATGATTACCCTCGACAAAACATGGCTTATATATTGCAGAGAGACCTTTGGTCTCTTTTTTTCTTGCTAATTTATTTTTAATATAGTAAAATAAGCACCTAAAGGAGGTTGTTTATGCGTAAAAGTAATTATATTAATATTATATTAGCTATGATTTATTTAGTTTTAGAAGTGTTAAATGCTTCAAGTTCAAATCTACTTGAAATTATGTTGCACAATAATACTCCTACTTTAATAATTGGTAATATAATAAGAATTATAAGTATGTCTAGTTTTTTATTTATCTTATTAGGTTTATTACGAGATAATAAGATGGCTAAGTTAAATTCTTTTTATTTAATTATGCCATTTACTATAGCTGAATTGATGTTTTCTAATGATTATATATACATTAGTCCGATGTCTATATTTGAAATGATTATTTATTATGTTAATCATATATTTATAATATTTATAGCTATTTATTTATTTTTAGACCTTAAAGATAAAAAATATAAACTAAACTATTTAAAATGGTTTGTTCTATCATTAATCTTTTTTATTCCTTTAAATATCTTTGAGCCTTTAGCTTTTAGTTTAGATAAAATTGAATTTTTAAAATTTAAGATTTTTAATTTATGGCATATTATTTTCTTCATTTTGTTCATTTTGTCAGCTGTTATTTTTTACTTATTCATTAAAAAAAGTAAAGAAGAGGAGCGTTATGAAATAATATTTGGTTCATCTTTAATATTATTTTATATGTTAATTAGTAGAATTTCTTTTTGTCGTCTAAATAATTATCAAACTAGCATTGGTATTCTTGGAGCTGTTCCATTATATGTATGTAGCTTTGGGACTATGTTATTGCCGCTTGCTATTTATTTAAAAAACAAAAAATTCTTAAATATATTATTTTTAGTAAATATGCCAGGCGCTATCATAGTTTTAGTCAATCCGACAACAGGTATTACTAATATCTTTCACTATGATGTTGTATACTTTTTTGTTACACATATAGCGTTATTTACTATTACATTAATGATTCCTATTTTTTTAGCTACTAAACCTAATATTAAGTCACTTAAAAGTGTAGCAATCAGTTTAGCGATATATTTTGTAGTCATTTTGTTTATTAATTTAATTGTAACTAATACTACTAATATAGATCCAAATTTCTCATTTGTATCAAAATCTCCACTAAATGTTGGAGTAGATAAATTAATGGTAGTTAAAGTTAATAAAGCTAGTTTCTCAGTTTTATATTTATTTATATTGTATATAGTACAATTTAGTTTAGCTGCTGCAACCTATTTATTTTATCGAATTTATAACAACTTTTATAAAAAAATCAAAAAAGTATCTTGTAATTAAAAAAAATATTAGTATAATTTAAGCAAGCAATGAAAAGGAATAGTAAAGTAGAAGCTGTTTTAGCGAGTTGTCGGTTGGTGAAAGGACAATAACATTAATCTATTTGAACGCGTCTTTGAGCTATGTTTTGAACTTATAGTATAAACATCAGGTTCGCCTGTTACAGCGATAAAGTATGATAGTACTTGAGTAGTATGTTTTTTAACATAAAATAAGGTGGCACCGCGGAAAGATTCGTCCTTAAATGATTTATTTCATTTAAGGCTTTTTTTATTGCTAAAAGGAGGATAATAAAATGAATAAAATGCAAATTAAACAAGAATGTTTATTAGATGAGTTTAAAGGTTATGTCTTAGATATTTATAATCATCCAGAATTAGGTAATGAAGAATTTAGAACATCTAAATTATTAGCTGACGTATTAATTAAATATGGTTTTACAGTTAAATGTCCTAATTTATTAGAAACTGATTTTTTAGGTATTTATAAAAGTCAAAAACCAGGTCCTACTATAGCATATTTATGTGAATATGATGCCTTACCTGATATAGGTCATGGTTGTGGGCATAATATGATTGGCGTAACTTCTATTTTAGCAGCTATTTTATTAAAAGAAGAAATAGATGAAATTGGTGGTAGTATTTATGTTTTTGGATGTCCAGCAGAAGAAAATTATGGCGGTAAAGTTGAATTAGCAAAACTTAATGCCTTTAAAGAATGTGATGTAGCTTTAATGTTGCACCCATCAAGTAAATATCAAGTAGGGAGTCGTACTAGTGCTTTAGTGCCAGTTCGCTTTACATTTCATGGTAAATCTGGTCATGCTGCTAGACCTTATGAAAGTGCATCTGCTTTAGATGGTGTTGTATCAACATATACAGGAATTTCAATGTTACGTCAATTTTTAAAACCTGGTAGTTTAGTACATGGTGTTATATCTAATGGTGGTAAAGCTTGTAATGTTATTCCGGAAATCGCGACATTAGATTATTATTTTAGAGCTCCTAGTTTAAAATATGCTAATTACATTAAAAATAGAGCTATTGAAATAGCTGAAGGAGCTGCAAAAATGCATAATTTAACGGTTGAAAGTTCTATATTTGAGGCTATTTATGAAGATAAAAAAATTAATTACACTTTAGCTAAAGCGTTAAAAGAAATCTTTAAATCTTTAGGTATCGATGCAGAAGATGTTAACGAAACACCTGGTGGTTCAAGTGATGTTGGGGCTGTTTCTTATCAGATTCCTACTCTTGAAGGTAACATGAAGATTTGTGATGATGATGTTTGTGGTCATAGTAAAGAATTTGCTAGTGCTACAATTTCTAAGTTAGGTCATGAAGCTTTAAAAAATGGAAGTATGGCATTAGCTTTATTAGGATATAAATTAATAGTTGACAAAAAGTTATTAACGGAGGTAAAAGATGAGTTTGCAAAAGATATGTAGTTTATTTTTAATGTTATTCATAATATTAGGATTATCTAGTTGTAATACAAATGAAAGCATTGATGATTGGACTTCACAAACATATGAAAAACAAATTGATGTTCCTGATGAATATTTAGTGTCTAGTGGTACGCTTATTGTTGCTACGTCACCTGATTTTTCACCATACGAATTTAAAGATTTAAGTAAATCAGGTTTAAGTCAATACCAAGGCGCAGATATTTATTTAGCTAATTATTTAGCTCAAACATTAGGATTAAGTTTAAATATAGTTGAATCTAGCTTTGACGGGTTAATTACACAATTAAATACAGGTAAAGCTGATATTGTGTTAGCTGGTTTAAGTTATTCAGAAAGTAGAGAAGAAAACTATACATTTACTGATGTTTATTATGATTCTAGTGAAGAAAATGGGCAAGTGCTTATTACACTTACTGAAAATCTAACTAAATATAATAGTTTTGAAAGTTTAAATCAAGAAAGTGTCAACATTGGCTGTCAGACAGTATCAATCCAAGAAGAATTAACTAAAAATCAATTACCAAATGCTACTAGAAGTCAAGTTGATAAGATTGAAAATGGTGTTTTAAGGCTTAAAAAAGGAGAATTAGATGTTTTAGCATTAAGTAAAGTCAATGCTGAAACAGTTATAGCTAGTGATAGTAGTCTAATTATCATTGATGGGTTTGTTTTTGATGATGATATTTATCAAGGTACTAGAGGACTACTAGAGAAAAATAATCCTTTAGCCACTTATATTAATGAAGCTATTAAATTAATGCCAGAAAATGCCTATGCAGATTGGTTAGCAGCAAGTCAAGCTTATGTAGCTAATTTAGGGATTGGAGATGCTTCATCTTTAAATTTTTTTGAAAGATTTGGACTTTTACTTGGTGATTATGGTATCTTATTTTTGCAAGGTACAGGTATAACTTTAGCTTTATCTGCCATAACTGTCTTATTTGGGACTATAATTGCATTAATTTTACAATTGATTAGAAAATCAAGATTTTTAGCCGTTAGAAGCATTGGTAATGTTTATGTAGAGTTTGTCAGAGGAATTCCTTTATTACTTTTACTTTGGTTACTTTATATGATAGCCCCTGCTAGCTGGCCAAGCTATATTAGTGTTTCTATAGCTCTCTTTTTAAATAGTGGAGCTTATGTAGCTGAAATAATAAGAGGTGGTATTTTAGCTGTTGATAAAGGGCAATATGAGGCAGCAAGAACATTAGGTTTATCACGTTTTCAAACAGCTAAAAAAATTATTTATCCACAAGCTACTAAAAAAATATTACCTGCTTTAGGTAATGAGTTTGTGGCCTTAATTAAAGAGACATCTTTAGCATCTGTATTCTTTATTGGCGATTTAATGACTGTTAAAAATAATATTACTAGTATAACCTATTTATCAATTGAACCATTTATTATTGTAGGTATTATATATTTTGCTTTAACATTTAGTACTACAAAATTAATTAAACATTTTGAATTAAAAATGGAGGCCTAATTATGACAAATACTAATGAATTAAATAATGATGTTTTAATTGAAGTTAAGGATTTATATAAAAACTACAATAATTTACAAGTATTAAAGGGAATTAATTTAAAAGTAAATAGAGGAGAAGTAATATCTATTATTGGTTCTTCAGGTAGTGGAAAATCAACTTTACTAAGATGTTTAAATTTACTTGAAATTCCCCAAAATGGACAAATCTATTATAAAGGTAATTTAATATTTGATATAAATACTAATCATGAAGAAATCACTAATTTAATTAATGAAATTAAAGATAATTCAAGTAAAGAATTAAAGCATAAATTAAAAAAAGAAATGCGTATTCAAGAAAAAATAACATTAAAAAAGGCTTATTATTTAGAAAAGACTATTAATTCTTACCGGGAAAAAGTAGGAATGGTTTTTCAACATTTTAATATTTTTAAGAATTTAAATGTTATTGAAAATATTACTTTAGCGCCATTAACACTTAATAAAATGACTAAAGAAGAAGCTGAAGCTAAAGCTTTAAGTTTATTAAAAAGAGTAAATTTAGAAGATAAAGCTTATGTTTCTACTAAGAGTTTATCAGGTGGGCAAAGTCAAAGACTTGCTATTGTTAGGACATTAGCTATGAACCCAGATGTTATTTTATTTGATGAACCAACATCAGCTTTAGATCCAGAAATGGTAAAAGAAGTATTAAATGTTATTAAAGAAATAGCTTTACAAGGTATGACTTTGGTAATAGTAACACATGAAATGGGTTTTGCTAGAGAAGTAAGTGATAGAATATTATTTATGGATGGAGGAATTATTAAAGAAGAAGGTACTCCTAATGAAATTTTTAATAATCCGCAATCTGAACGTTTAAAAGAATTTTTAAAGGCTGTTTTATAAAAGGAACCGAGTTTTACTCGGTTTTTATATTTTATGCAACCCCTTTCATTAATAATTAGATTATGTTAAAATTAACCTAGAAAAGAGGTAAAATATATGAAATTATTAGAAGAAATTAAAGTTGGTAGTACAACTTTAAAAAATCGCATTATGTTTCCACCTTTAACGACAGGTTATGAAGAAAAAGATGGTTCTATAGGTGAACATAGTTTAAATTTTTATAAGCGTTTAGCTGAAGGCGGAACTAGTTATATCGTTATTGGTGATGTCTCACCAGTTATGACCATTTCACCAACACCAAAGTTATATGATGATAGGCAAATACCAAGTTTTAAAGCTTTAGCAGAGGCATGTCATGAATATAATGCTAAAGTAGGACTACAAATTTTTCACCCAGAATATGATTCAGAAGCTATTGTAAAAATGTTTATGAATAAAGAAGATACTGCTAAAATTTATCAAAAACTACATTATGATATGCTTCATTATGTAAATGAAGTTTCTGAAGAACAATTAAATGTTATTTTAAATAAAATAACTGATTGCGTGAGTAGAGCAATTAAAGCTGATTGCGATATTATTGAGGTTCATGGAGATAGATTAGTTGGTTCTTTATGTTCAACTATAATAAATAAGAGAACAGATAAATATGGTGGCAGTTTTGAAAATAGAATTAGATTTGCATTACAGGTTGTAGCAGCTATTAGAAAAGCTTCTAGTAGTATTACAATAGATTATAAATTACCAATTGTTACAAAAGATGAAAAAGGCAATATTGTTGGTAAAGGTGGTCTTTTCTTAGATGAAGCTGTTTTATTAGCTAAAGAACTAGAAAAAGCTGGAGTTGATATGATTCATGTTGCTCAAGCTAATCATACTGGCAATATGAATGATACAATTCCTGCAATGGGGACTAGGAAATATGCTTTTATGTTAGAAGAATGTAAAGCAATTAAAGCTAGTGTAAATATCCCTATTTCAATAGTCGGTCGTATTGTTGATATCAATATGGCTAATAAACTTATTGAGGATAAAGTGTGCGATATTGTAGCTTTTGGTAGAGGCCTTTTAGCTGACCCAGATATTGCAAATAAACTAGCTAATAATACACCTGATTTAATTAGACATTGTATTATGTGTAATAAAGGATGTACTGATGCAATTTTAAATAGACATTTTATATCTTGTGTTTTAAATCCTGAAAATGGTTATGAATATAAACGTTTTATTACAAAGCCTAATAAAAAACATAAAGTAGCCATTGTAGGTGGTGGTATAGCGGGACTTGAAGCTGCTAGAGTAGCAGGCCTTAAGGGTCATGAAGTTTATGTTTTTGAAAAAAGTAGTTCATTATACGGCCAAATTAACATAGCTAGTGTTCCACCTAGAAAAGAAGAAATGAATAGAATAAAAAATTATTATGAAAACATTTTGAATACTTTACCTAATGTTAAAATATTATTAAATACTAACTTTACAAAAGATATGGCTAGCAATTATGATGATATAATTGTAGCTATAGGGGCAACTTGTGCTCACCCAAATATTAATGGTATTAATTTAAGTATTGATGCTTGGGACATTTTAGCTAATAAAAGAGAAGTTTATGGCGATGTCATAATTTGTGGTGGCGGTTTAGTTGGTGTTGAAACAGCTGAATATTTAATTAATCGTGGTTACAAAGTTACTATAATAGAAATGCTTGATAGTATTGCCAAAGAAGAAAGTAAGACTATTTTACCTACTATTTTAAATGAGTTTAAAGAACATAATGTAAATGTGTTAACATTACATAAAATTAAAGAAATAAAAGCTACAAGTGTTATTTGTGATGTTCTTGATAAAGATGGTAATGTCGTAAAACAGGCTGAAATTAAAGGTGATTTTGTAGTAAATGCTTTAGCTAGTCATAAAGAAGTGATTGATTTAGAAGGGGTTAATACTAATATTATTGTAATTGGTGATGCTAAAGAAGGAAGTCCTTGTAATGTTGAAAATGCTACAAAAACAGCATACGATGCAAGTAATTCTTTAAATTAACTAAAATAGATACTTTATTGAATTAAAGCGGTATTTTTGCTATAATTTGTGCGTTAGAAAGTAGTTGATAAATTTGAATATAGATAAAACAACTTTAATAATGCGACAAAAAAGAATTAGAAATTTTTGTATAATTGCTCATATTGACCATGGTAAATCGACTTTAGCTGATCGAATATTAGAAATTTGTGAAAGCGTTGAACAAAGAGAAATGCAAGATCAAATTCTTGATTCAATGGATCTAGAACGCGAAAGAGGAATAACAATTAAATTAAACGCGGTAGCTTTAAAGTATAAATCTTTAAATGGCGAAACTTATGAATTTAATTTAATTGATACCCCAGGACATGTTGATTTTACTTATGAAGTATCTCGCAGTTTAGCAGCTTGTGAAGGAGCAATATTAGTAGTAGATGCTACACAAGGCGTTGAAGCACAAACAATAGCTAATGTCTATTTAGCTTTAGATAATAATTTAGAAATATTACCATTAATTAATAAAATCGATTTACCTTCAGCTGATATTGAAATGGCTAAAGGTGAAATTGAAAATGTAATAGGTCTTCCCTGTGATAATGTTGTAGCTTGTTCCGCTAAAACCGGTCTAGGTGTAAGAGATATATTAGAAGAAGTGGTAAATTATATACCAGCTCCAAGTGGTGATATTTTTGGACCAACCAAAGCCTTAATTTTTGATAGTGCTTATGATCCTTATCGTGGAGTAGTTGTTTTAATATGTGTCAAAGAAGGCATGTTAAAGCTTGGAGATACTATTAAGTTTTTAGCTACTAATGCAACTTATCAAATTGTTGAAATTGGCGTAAGGACTCCTAAAGAAGTTAAAAGAGATTATTTAATGGCCGGAGAAGTTGGCTATTTAACAGCTAGTATTAAAGATATCAATGATGTGCATGTTGGTGATACTATTACTACAACTGATAATATGGCTATGACTCCACTACCTGGCTATAAAAGAATGAATCCTATGGTTTATTGTGGTTTATACCCAATTGATTCTAAGCAATATGAAGATTTAAAAGAAGCTTTAGAAAAACTAAAGTTATCTGATTCATCTTTAGTATATGAACCTGAAACATCACAAGCTTTAGGTTTTGGCTTTAGAACAGGCTTTTTAGGCCTTTTACATATGGATATAATTCAAGAGAGAATAGCTAGAGAGTTTAAAATAGAATTAATAGCTACAGCTCCTAGTGTATCTTATCATGTATATTTAACTAATGGTGAAATGTTAATTATTGATAACCCGGCTGATTTGCCAGATACAGGTTTAATCTCAAGAATTGAAGAACCGTTTGTAAAAGCAACTATTATGACTCCTAGCGAATATGTTGGGGCAATTATGGATTTGTGTCAAAAGAAACGAGGCACTTTTATTGATATGCAATATATCGAAGAAACACGTGTTTTAATTCATTATTCAATTCCATTGCTAGAAATAGTTTATGACTTCTTTGATAAATTAAAAAGTTATACTAAAGGTTATGCTAGTTTAGATTATGAAATAGCTGATTATGAGCCAAGTAAATTAGTTAGAATGGATATCATGTTAAATGGTGATATTATTGATGCTTTATCGACGATAGTTCATAAAGATTTCGCCTATCAAAGAGGAAAGATATTAGTAGAAAAACTAAAAGATATTATTCCTCGTCAACTTTTTGAAGTTCCTGTTCAGGCAGTTATTAATCATAAAGTAATAGCTAGATCAGATATAAAAGCAATGCGAAAGGATGTTTTAGCTAAATGTTATGGTGGCGATATTTCTAGAAAGAAAAAATTACTAGAAAAACAAAAAGAAGGAAAAAAGAAAATGAAAGCTATCGGTTCTGTTGAAGTGCCACAAGAAGCTTTCTTAGCTATTTTAAAAACAGATGAATAAGCGTGCTTATCTTGCTAAAATGATTAATATTGTATTATAATATAAACATAAAATATTAAAAGAAATAAGGAGAAAATCATGTTATTAAAAGATTGTCAATATTGTTTAAATCGTGAAGCAATCGAAAATTTTGGTAGAATTGCGTTTGAAACAGAAACATCTATCATAATTGTATTTAAAGATCAATCACATAAAGGCAGAATGTGTGTGGCTTATAAAAAAGATCACGTAGCTGAATTAACAGACTTAAATGAAGCTGATAGAAAGGCTTATTTAGCTGATGTATTCGCTTGTGCTAGAGCTATTAAAAAAGCTTATAATCCTGATCGCATTAATTATGGCGCTTATGGTGATGCATTAGGTCACCTACATTTCCATCTAGTTCCAAAATATAAAGATGGTTTTGAATGGGGTGGAACTTTTGCTATGAACACAGGTAAAGAAAATTATGCAACAGATGATGAAATAGCTGAAGTAGCTAAAAAAATTAAAGATAATTGGAGTTATGAAGAATAAAAAGAGACTGTGAAATAGTCTTAAATTAATAAGGTGTTGAAACCGGATAGTAAATTCTGGAATCAACACCTTTTTAGATGTAAAGCAACTATTAACATAAGAGTAATATATAAAAAATAATATTAATACTTTCTAAAATTATGCTGCACCTTTTAATAGATTTAATAAAATATCTGCTCCTAAATAAATAGTTTTTGAAGATGCTACAAAATGACTATTATGTAAATCATAATAATTAGCTCCTCTTTCTCTTGCCCCAATCCAAGTAAGACAAATAGGAGCTATTTCTTTATAATAAGCAAAATCTTCTCCTATAAGTTCTGGTTTATCTAATTTTAAACAGTTTTCACTACCTAAAATAGTAGAAGCTGCTTTAAACATTTTGTTAGCTAATTTAATATCATTATGCAAAGGAGGATAAGCGTAATGAAAATCAAATTTATAATTAATGCCATATTTTTTACAAACATCTGCTATAATATCTTCCATTTTTGTATGTAAATAATGTCTATTTTGGTCGGTAAAACTTCTAGCAGTACCTTTTAAATAAGCTTTATCTTTGATGATATTCATAGATACACCACTATTAAAATAAGTAGTAGAAATAACAACATTTTCTTTTTTCTTAAATTCTTGATAAAATTCTTCTAATTTTAAAGCTATCTCACTACCAGCTAAAATAGGATTTCTCCCATTTTCTGGCGTTGAAGCATGACAACCAACTCCTGTTAATTCTAATTCCCATAAATCAGGGGCAGCACATGCTTCATTTTCTTTAATTCCCATTTGACCAACATAAAGCTTAGGAGAAACATGATATGAAAAAAAAGCATCAGCTTTTTTTAATAATTCATGTTCTTTTAAATAAAAAGCCCCTCCTGGTAATGGTCCTTCCTCAGCTGGTTGAAATAATAAAATGACATTATACTTTAAATACTTAATATTTTCTTTAATCAATTTAGCTGCTAAAAGTAATATAGACATGTGCACATCATGTCCGCAAGCATGCATACAACCATTAGTGCTTGCAAAATCTAATCCTGTTTCTTCCTTTATTTTTAAGGCATCCATATCAGAACGTAAAGCTATAGTTTTCTTTTTATTTAAATCTAAGTAAGCAATAACTGCTCTTTTATCTAAAGCATATTCTGTTTCATATCCTAATTCTACTAAAATATCATATATATAATTTGCCGTATTAAATGTATCAAAACCAATTTCTGGGTGTTGATGCAAGTATTTTCTTATTTCTAATATGTCTTTCATATGTAGCTAACTCCTTTATAATTCATTGATATTATTATACAAAAAATAATCTATATGACAATAAATGTGCTATATTTTTTTATTAAAGGGTCTTGCAAAAGATAAAATAATTTGTATAATATTATCAAACGAAGAAGAGAAGAGTAATGTATCTAGTAGTTTATAGAGAGTCTAGGTTAGGTGTAACTAGATAACGAAAAATATATGAACATGGTCTTGGAGTTATGTTAGCAATATGTAGCTAACGTCGGGATTCGCCTGATATAGCGATAGAGTATGTTAGTACTTGAAAATAGGTCAATTATTTTAATTGATGAATTAAGGTTGGTATCACGGATTTTTAAAGTCTCGTCCTTTTATAGGGTGAGGCTTTTTTTAATTTTAGGAGGTTAGGATGATTACTTTTACAAATGTAACAAAAAAGTATAATGATTTGACAGCTTTATCAAATATTAACTTAACTATTAATGATGGTGAAATCTTTGGTCTAGTTGGTCCTAGTGGAGCTGGTAAATCAACATTATTAAGAACTATTAATAAACTTGAAGAACTAGATGATGGTGATATTGTAGTTACAAAAAAGAAACAAGATAATTCTTTATCTGACATTGATAAAATATCTGTTAGAAATCTAAAGGGTAAAGATTTACGAATGTTTAGAAAAAAAGTAGCAATGATTTTTCAACATTTTGCTTTATTACAAACTAAAAATGTTTATTATAATATTGCGTTACCTCTTAAATGTATGCATTATAAAAAAGATGTTGTAGAAAAAAGAGTAAATGAATTAGCCGAGATTGTTGGAATATCTGATAAATTAAATAATAAACCAAATCAATTATCTGGAGGCGAAAGACAAAGAGTAGCCATAGCTAGAGCATTAGCTTTAGAACCAGAAATATTGCTTTGTGATGAAGCTACATCAGCTCTTGATCCTCAAACAACTAAACAAATCTTAAATTTATTAAAAAAAATTAATAAAGAGCTTGGTATAACTATCGTTTTAGTTACTCATCAAATGGAAGTAGTTAAAGAAATTTGTCAAAGAATAGCAATAATTCAAAAAGGTAAACTACTTGAAGTTGGTAAAACAGAAGATTTATTTTTATCTAGCTCAAGCGCCTTGAAGACGTTAGTTGACGATCAACCTATTCTTCCTAAAGATGGAAAATCTATTAAATTATACTTTCCAAGACAATATACAGGTGATTCATTGATTACTAGGATGGCAAGAGAATTAAATATCGATTTTTCAATTGTTTGGGGTAAGCTAGAAAATTTTGGTGATGATGTTCTTGGAAGTCTTGTAATTAATGTAAAAGATAAAGACTTTATTGCCGTTTTAAGTTATATTAAAAATGAAAAAATATCATTTGAAGTACTAGAAAGTGAGGGTAATTAAAATGTTAGAAGATTTAAAAACGTATATGACAGAATATTTACCTGATATTTTATTAGAAACAGTTCATATGGTTTTCTTAACAGCTATTATAGCTTTTATAGGTGGTTTAATCTTAGGAACTATCCTATATCTAACTAGAAAATCTAAGACTAAATGGGTAAATATTATCTATAAAGTGCTTGATGTTTTAGTCGGAATATTACGAAGCTTTCCTTTTTATATCCTAATTTTTGTTTTAATTCCATTTACAAGAATAATTATGGAAGTATTAACAGGTAGAGGAACATTTACATCAACAGGCGCATTTATAGTTCCATTATCAGTAGCTGCTATTCCTTTTTTTGGCAAATTAATTGAATCTTCTTTAATTGAAGTGAATAATGATGTCGTAGAAGCAGCTACTAGTTTAGGTCTATCTACTTGGCAAATTATTAGAAGAGTAGTAATTAGAGAAGCCCTACCTTCAATCGTTTCAGGTATAACTTTAGGTATAGTTACCTTAGTAGGCTATAGCGCAATGGCTGGGGCAGTCGGTGCTGGTGGTTTAGGTGATTTTGCAATGACTCAAGGTATGATTGTCTATAATACTAATATGATGATATTTGCAGTAGTTACAATTGTTATATTAGTATTATTGATTCAAGGAATAGGAAATTTAATTTATAAATTAGTAAAATAAAGGAGACAAAATATGAAAAAATTATTAACTTTTATATCTACAATTATTTTAGGCTTAACAATAACTAGTTGTTCAAATGGTTCTAAACAAACAATTGTTTTTGGAACTATGGCTCAACCAGGAGAACCATTAATCGAATATATTAAAGATGATTTTGAAGCTAAGGGTTATACTCTTAAAATTGAAACATTCTCTGAATTTTCAATGGGTAATCCTGGTCTTGTAAATGGTTCTTATGATGCTACATTATTCCAACATAAACCTTATTTAGATACTTATAATAATGATACAAATAATAATCTACTATCAGCTACTACCGTTTATACCTGCACATATGGTGGTTATTCTTATAAAATAAATAATGTAGAAGAATTAAAAACAGTTTATGAATCTAGTGGTATTAATCCTCGCGTGACTATAGCTAATGATTCATCAAATGGTTTAAGATGCTTAAATATTTTAAAAAGTGAAGGCTTAATTGACTTCGATGAAGCTGTTTATGTAGCTAATCCGAGTGAACCAAATAGTTCTTTAACAAATAATCCTTATAATTTGAATATTGAAGCTATATCTGCCTCTTTAATAACTTCATCTTTAGATGATAGCGATTGTTATTTAGGCATCGTAAACGCAACTTATGCTATCGCAGCAGGTTTATCAGAAGATAACTTAATTTGTCAAGAATCAGAAGAAACTAATATAACAAATGCAAACATTTTAGCTATTAGAGAAAATGATAAAGATGAACAATGGGTTAAAGATTTAATTGAATGCATAACAAGTGATAAAGCGGCTACATTTATTAACGAAACATTTAAAGGTGTTGTAAAACCTTATTTTGATGGAATAAATGATTTAGAATAATATATATAGGATTGTTAACTTTCGTTTAATAATCCTATTTTTTAATGCTTAAATTTGGTATAATTAATTAAAGGTGTTGATAAAATGTTTGATATTATTCATTTAAAAGGTAATACATACTATATTACTGGTAATACTAATTTAGGACTATATAAATTAAATGATAAAGATGTTATTTTAATAGATGTGCCTATTAAAAGATATGGTCCTAGAATTGAAAGTTTATTAAGACAATATAATTTGAATTTAAAATATATTGTTAATACACATTCACATGCTGATCATACGGGGAGTAATGAATATTTAATTAAACAGACCAATTGTAATGTCATAACAAGCCGCATTGAAAGAGCTTTTTTACGTAACGATAAATTAGATATTGGCTTTTTAAGTGGTGGATATCCGTTAAAAGAATATGATACACCTTTAATGCATGTGACAGAACAACATGACATTTTATCTTTACGCTATTTGCCAGATTGCCTACATAGTATTAAATTACCTGGTCATCATTATGATATGCGGGGATTTAAGACTAGAGATGGTGTTTATTTTATTGCTGATAGTATATGTAAGAAAGAATTAATTGAAAAAGAACATATTATGCTCATATATGATGTGGCTGGATATATAAAAAGTTTAAATTATATTAAATCCTTACAAGGTAAAATAATGGTACCAAGTCATGTAGAACCTAGTACTGATTTTAATGAGTTAGTAGATATTAATTTAGCTAAAATTAACGAAATTATCAATGTATTACATAATTATTTAAAAACACCTAATACTTATGACAATATAATAGCTTACATATTTGAATATTATAATTTACATATTTCATATAATAAATATTTACTTATAAGTTCAACTATTAAATCTTATCTTGCATATATGGAATCTTGTGATTTAGTTAAATGTTATTTAGAAAATAATAAATTGTTTTTTGTAGGTGTCTAATGTTTGGTCTTTACGTACATATACCTTTTTGTGGGCATATCTGTTCTTATTGTGATTTTCCTAAAAGAGTTCCTTTTAGCGATAAAGAGATTAAGTTATATTTAAATAAATTAATTAGTGAATTACATAGTTATAGTGCCTATTATAAAGACATAGATACTATCTATATTGGTGGCGGCACCCCTAATTTTTTAAGTGATTATGATTTAGAATATTTGCTTAAAAATATACATAATTGTAATATATCTGCAAAAGAATATACTGTTGAATGTAATAGTGAATATTTAACTTTAAAACAAGCTAATTTATTTAAAAAATATGGGATTAATCGTGTTAGTATTGGTATGCAAACAATAAATGAAGATGGTCTGAAATTATTAAATAGACATCATACTAAAGAAGATATAAGGAGAAGTATTAATAGTTTATTAGAAAATGGGATTACTAATATTAATATTGATTTAATATATGGTTATTTTAATCAAACTATTAATGATTTAAAATTAGATTTAGACTTCGTGTTAACTCTACCTATTAAACATTTATCTTGTTATAGTTTAATATTAGAAGATAAAACTTTATTAAATTTAAAACATAAAGAAACAGAACTAGATGAAGATTTAATAGCTGATATGAATATTTTAATTAATAATACTCTTAAGGCTAATAAGTTTAAACATTATGAAATATCTAATTATGCTAAAGAAGGATATGAATCTAGACATAATTTAAAATATTGGTCTAAAGAAGAATATATAGGAATAGGACAAGGTGCTACTAGTTATTTAAATAATAAGAGAATTACTAATCCAATATATTTATATAAATATTTAAATAATGAAGAAAAGACTATTGAAAAATTAAGTCAAATAGATGAAATGAAAGAGTTTATAATATTAGGATTAAGAAAAGTTGATGGGATTTTAAAAAAAGACTATATTAAGCGATTTAATAGAAATATATGTGATGATTTTAATTATCAAAAATTAATAGATTATAACCTATTATATGAAGATGATAAGATACTTAAACTTACTGATAAAGGTCTATTACTTGGCAATATAGTATTTGAGGAGTTTTTATGAGTGAAATAGTGTTTTATGAAATAACTGATTTTATTTATTATTTAGAAGATGAAAAACGTTTAAGCAAAAATACTGTTTTAGCTTACAAAACAGATTTATTAGAATATCAAAATTTTTTGATTAAATATCAACATATTAATAGTGTTGAAGAAGTAGATAAAGATATGGTTTTAAAATATATTGCATCACTTAAACGAGCTAATTTAGCTAAAACTAGTATAGCTAGGAAAATAACAGCTATTAAAAGTTTCCATCACTATTTAACTAGTGAAAGAATTGTAAGAGAAGATGTAGCATATTATATCGATACGCCTAAAAAAAATCTACATTTACCTGTTGTGTTGAGCGAAGATGAAATAAATAAAATGCTAGAGGCAATTGACACAAGCACTTTAATTGGCAAAAGAAATAGAGCTATGTTAGAATTGTTATATGGATCTGGACTTAGAATTTCTGAATTACTTGATTTAAAAATTGGCTCTATCCATATGAATGAAAAATATATAAGTGTAATTGGTAAAGGAGATAAAGAAAGAATAATTCCTTTAGGTGAAATTTCTATTATTACGTTAAGAGATTATATTGAAAATGCTAGAAGTAAATTAAGTAAAAAACCTGGAAGTTTGTTATTTTATAATTATAAAGGTGATAAGTTATCTAGACAGGCTGTTTTTAAATATATTAAAAATTTGGCTAAAGAAGTTGGAATAGAAAAAAATATTTCTCCACATACTATTAGACATAGTTTTGCTACACACTTATTAGCTAACGGGGCTAGTTTAAGAATTGTGCAAGAATTATTAGGTCATGAAGATATATCAACTACTCAAATTTATACACATATAGATAAAAAACAATTAAAGGATATGTATGAAAATACTCATCCTTTACAAAAAGATAAGGAGGATAAAAAAGAATGAGATTTAAAAGAGTATTTACAATCATTATGGATTCAGTTGGTTGCGGGTACGAAGAAACTAGTAAAAATTATGGTGATGAAGGTGCTAATACAATTAAACATATAGCAGAAAGTTGTAATGGCATTAGTTTACCGACATTACAAAAATTTGGTTATGGAAATTTAACCGATATTTTAGGAGTAGCTAAAAATGATAATCCTATTGCTTATTACGGTAAGATGCATGAACAAAGTGTTGGAAAAGATACTTTAACAGGGCATTTTGAATTTATGGGTGTTTTAACGACTAAACCTTTAAAGACTTTTACTGATACTGGGTTCCCACCAGAATTGATTAAAGAACTAGAAGAAAAGACTGGTCATAAAGTAATAGGTAACGTAGCTGCGTCTGGTACGGAGATTATTAAAGAATTAGGTGAAGAACATTTAAAGACTAAAGCTATGATTGTATATACATCAGCTGATAGTGTTTTACAAATTGCTTGTCATGAAGAAGTATTTGGACTTGATGAATTATATCGTTGTTGTAAAATAGCAAGAGAAATTTGTATGAAGCCAGAATGGAAAGTTGGTAGAATAATCGCTAGACCTTTTATAGGTACTAATAAAGATAATTTTACAAGAACTGCTAATAGACACGATTATGCTTTATCTCCAGCTCATAAAACGACTTTAGACTATTTAAAAGAAAGCGGTTATAGTGTTATAAGTATTGGTAAAATAAATGATATTTATAATGGTTGTGGAATAACTGAAGCACATAAGTCTGTTTCTAATCATAATGGCATGGAATTAATGAATGAATGTGCTCAAAAAGATTTTGTAGGACTTTGTTATGCTAATTTAGTTGATTTTGATGCGCTATATGGTCATAGGAGAAATCCAGTTGGTTATAAAGACGCTTTAGAAGAGTTTGATAGAGATTTATCTGAATTATTAAAATTATTAAAAGAAGATGATTTATTATTAATTGCTGCTGACCACGGCAACGATCCAACATGGTCAGGTACAGACCATACAAGAGAATATGTTCCTGTATTTGCTTACAGTAAAAGTTTAAAAGGCGGTAGTCTAGGTTTGAGAAATAGTTTTGCTGATTTAGGGCAAACAATTAACGAAAATTTTAATTTAGAAAGACAAGTTATAGGTACATCATTCTTAAAGGAGCTTAAATAATGAATAATTTTATTTTTAATACACCAACTAAAGTTTACTTTGGTAAGGATAGTGAAAAGAATTTAGGTAAATTAATTAAAGAATATGGGTTTAAAAAGGTTTTATTTCATTATGGGAAAAATAGCATTAAAAAAATTGGTTTATATGATTTTGTAATTAAAGAATTAAACGATAATGAAATTGACTTTATTGAATTAGGTGGAGTTGAGGCTAATCCTAAACTCAGTTTAGTTGAACAAGGTGTAGCCTTAGCTAAAAAAGAACAAATTGATTTTATTTTAGCTGTTGGTGGTGGTAGTGTCATAGATTCGGCTAAAAGTATAGCCAAAGGATATTATACTGACGAAAGCCCTTGGTTATTCAATACAGGCGAAAGAAAGGCAGAGAAGAGCTTACCAGTTGGCGTTATATTAACAATAGCCGCTGCTGGTAGTGAAATGAGTAATTCATGCGTAATTACAAATGATTATTTAAATGACAAAAGAGGATTCAGTTCTGAATTAAATAGGCCTCTATTTGCTATATGCAATCCAGAATTTACCTACAGCGTTTCTAAATATCAAACAGCTTGTGGAATTGTCGATATAATGATGCACACCTTAGAACGTGTTTTAAGCTATGATAACGGTTATAACCCGTTAACTGATAATTTAGCATTTGGTTTAATTAAAGCTGTCTTAGAAACCGGTAAAACAGCCTATATGAATCCTACAGATTACGATGCAAGAGCAACTTTAATGTGGGCTTCTAGTTTAAGCCATAATGGCCTAACAGCATGTGGAAGAGATTATATTATGCCTGTTCATCAAATGGAACATGCGTTATCTGGTATTTATGATTCAATAAGCCATGGAGCAGGCCTTGCAATTCTATGGCCTAGTTGGGCTGCAAAAGCTGCCTCAATTAATCCTTTACCATTTGCTAAATTAGGTTATTATAGTTTTGGTATTAGTAAAAATATGAGTATAGAAGATGCTAGTAAAACAGCTATTCAAATGATGAAAAACTATTTTAAAGAAATAGGTATGCCAACTACACTAACAGAAGTAAATGTTACCAAAGAAAGTTTAGAAGAAATAGCTAATCTTTATACATTTAATCGAACTCGTACAATTGATGATATTTTCTTATTAGATTATGATAGTTGTTTAGAAATATTAAATGATTGTTACGAATAAAACAGATAAAAATACAAAGCATTTAGCCAGCCTTAAGGGGCTGGTTTTTTTACGTAGAAAAATATTTCAAACACCATCTAGTTTTTAATACTAGATTAAAGAATGAATTAAAATAAAAAATCTAGGTTAAGAAACTAGATTGAAGACTAAATTTATTTTGTAAAGTTTAATTTAATATAATTATATTTTATATAAATATTTTACTTACAAGAATTTATAAAAAATATAAAATATATAGTTTCGTCAAATCGATAATTTGAATATATTTAAATGGTAAAACCCTTATTTTAATTATTTGTCAAGAATATGAGTATAAAATATTATAATAAAAGTTTTTATATAGAAAATAATTTTAAATGAGAAGATATGGATATGCATAAATATATATTCTTAAATATTTAAGTTAAATAGAGAAATCGAGTTAATAAAAAATCAAAATAAAGGAACTCGATTTAGCAAACAGTAGAACAATAAAAAGAAGAGCGATTAATAAAAACAATAATATGATTTTAAAGCCAGTCTTAAAATAGTTTTTTTAGGCTTCTTAAAAACCTCAATAATTGCCGTATAAGGAAAGTAAATTGTAGGATATATAAATGGGATTGGCAATTATAGCAAAAAAGTGCTAATAAACTAAAAATGAGTTAAAATGGCAGATAGTGTAGTGGAATGCTAAAATCAGAAATAAACACGGATATTTAAATGATTGAGGCATAAAAACCAGATGATTTTAAAGGTATGAAAAAAGTATGAAAATTGATGAAAATAAAATTCGTTTATTAATTTTTATAAACAAAACTAATCTTTTAACCAGGTGTTTTAAGGAATAAAAAAGGATAAAAACAGAGATCAAAAACTAGTAGAAAACAAGAAATCAAACTTCAAAAACCATGAAAATATAGAGTCGATATAGTCTGGCAATAAGAAAAATAGATAGATAAAAATGATATATTTATAGTTAATTTATAACAAATAAGTGTAGGTATTTATATATAATTATCTTTATAAAACCTAAATGGGTGACACGTATAAATTTTCGTTTAATATATAGTTTTTAAAACTAGGTGTAATGATTACTATAATTATGTATATTGCCAAAATTTGTGTAAACATATTTATATTTTAATCAAACAGGCGTTTACACAGAAAAAACGAATCGTCGATTCATTGGCAATCCATGAACTCGATTTTTAAAATCTAAAAAAATTAAGCAGTAAGCCTAAATAGCGATTTCATAAATTATTTTAGTTTTCCACTTATCCACAAAAATCAAATAATAAGATTATTCTTAAGTAATTTATTGGTTAACATAATATATATTATAGGAAGTTATTTAAATATTTAAAAATGATAAAAATCGATTTGAAAAGAATGGCTTAATATATTCATGAGTGTATTTATTGACTTTTTTTGCTATTACTTCTTTCATAAACATATTCATATCATTTAAAATGAGTATGTTTTCTTACCGATTTTGACTCAAATGACGAATCGAAAAGTTAAAATCAAGACAATTGTACAGCTCAAACGCTCGATTTCACCTACAAAAATAAAACTTTTTATTCGTTTACGATTCACGCACTTCTTTTCTTCTCTTTTATACTTTGAGGTGTCTTTAGTTTTACTCCGAAAAAAAAGATGAGTTACTTTTCAGCTTTCTCATCTTCTTCTTGATTATTCATAATGATATCATATAAACTCATTTGTCTACTATTTCCTGCATCAAATCTTTCGTAATTTGAAATACGAACCCAGGATGCACTACGCCCTACCCCAAGTGGTCGAATCTTATTTTCTTCACGCATTCTTTTTAATGTTCTATCTATTGTAGATAGACTGACATATGGATGTTTTGCTCTGATATCTTCCTTTGTAAATACTTCACCTAATTTCATTATCGTATTTTCGATATTATAGGTTTTCATTATATTTCCATCAAATTTAGTATCACTTGCTAATTTATCTACTTTATTATAACCATCAATTAGAATATCTATAATAAAATTATTTAGTGGTGCAGTTTGTGAATAACCATCTTCATAATTAAAATTAGCTTTATTTACTAATGATTTAAATTCCTCATAATTTTCATAAATTAACTCAAAAAATGAAACATAGTGAAACATTTTAAACTGTTCTTTTAATAATAATAAGTATATTAACATTAACCCAACTACTTCATTTCCGATATTAAATGGTTTTATATTTATAAAATCCATATAAAAATTCGTAACTAAATTAGTTAATTCATAGTCATTACTATTTAATAATTTAATGTATGTTAACAATAATTCATCAATTTTTTTACGTCTAGATTCCGTTTTTTTCTCATTTAAAAGATTAACTTTTACCGTATAATTTTCTGTTACATATCTAACATTTTCAACCCCACTATATATTCTTATACCTAATCTTAAGAATTCGTTATTGGTTAGTTCTAATTTATCGGACTCTTCTGCTACTATTTTAAAGACATTTTTAATATTTTTTAAGATAGTTTCATCATTATTTTTAGGGTTTGAATCCTTTTTTATTAATAATTTTATTCTATTATTGGTAATATTTAGATCCATTATTTTAGCTAAATAAAAGCTATCACGTTCTATAGTTTGCTTTATTATTTGTGATAAAGTGCCTTTTAATATATTCTCATAGTAATAGTCTTTCCCTTTATATTCATATAATTTTAATAATTTCATCATTGTTGTATTACTTATTTGTAATCTATCTATATTTTTTAGACAGCTCATTAATGTCACCTCATGTTAATTATATTATATATTGGCACAACTTTCAATATATTCATTTTTAAAAAATGAGTATATTTATTTTTTTACACATAAAAATAAAAAACTTGACAAAAGTCAAGTTTAATTTTTATCATCGGTGTAGAAAATAGAGTCACCAATAAATTCTCGTAATAAAGAATTACAAGGAACCCAACGATCTTGAATATCTTTAAAATACTTTAAAAACTTCACTAATCGATTAGCTGTAATGTAATTTGGACTATCGGGTTTTATTTCTTCAAGTAGTGGTAAAGCATATTTTTTCATTACACATAACTCATATGTTAACTCACTATTAAATACATAATCAGCCTTTTCTTGATGAGGATAAATCCACCTAAATTCTCCTCTTCTTACAGATGGCCAAATAGCTAGAGTCTTTTCACAATTATAGTTTCTATAATTATGATCTCTAACCATTCTTCTAATTAATCTTATATCAGAAATGCTTATTGGATTTTGATCATCTATATGCATTTGGGCTTGTGGAGCAATATAAATTCTATACTTTTGATGTGAAGGAATTGATGGTGTTAAATCATCATTTAAAGCATGAATTCCTTCAATCATAATTGGTTGATTTTTAGCTAGTTTAACTTTTCTACCTTCTTTTCTTGATGAAGTTTCAAAGTCAAAATGTGGTAATGTTACTTCTTCTCCAGCAATTAAACGATACATATGTTCATTAAATAAATCTCGATCTAAGGCATCTATATGTTCTAAATCAGGCTTTCCTTCTTCATCTTTTGGAGCATTATCAATGCCTAAATAATAATCATCAATAGATATCATTAAAGGCTTAATACCACGGCTCATAAGCTCAATTCTAAGCCTATTAGTGAAGGTTGTTTTACCACTTGAAGACGGGCCAGCAATAGCTATTAATTTAATATCATCAATATTTTTCTTAATTGTTTCGCCTAATTCAGCTAGCATATTATTATGCTTAGTTTCACAAACATTTATAAATTCTAATGCTTCATGTTTTTCAACAATTTGATTCATTTGAGAAATATAGCTTGCTTCTATTATGTTTCCCCAATTATTAGCTTCTCTTAAGGCGTTTGTAAAGACAGGAGCATCCTCAAACTTAGGTATTTTACCATTAGTTTCAGACCGTGGATATTGTATTAAAAAGCCTGGCGTATATAGTCTTAAAATATAGTCTTTTATATAACCAGTAGATGGTAACATATATCCGAACATATAATTTTTGTAATCACCACATTCATAAATGTGTACTGTATCTTCTGGTCGATATTTTAAAACATTTACTTTGTCATAATATCCCTGTGATTCATAATACTTTTCAGCTTCTTCTTTTGTTATACTCTTACGAATAATTGGTAAATCAGCCTCGATTAATTCATCTAATTTACTTTCGATTTGTTTTAAATCAGCTTTGGTGAATATCCGATTTAAATTAGTAATATTAGCAAATATAGAACGTGAAATACTGTAATTAAAGATTACTCTACTTTTAGGGAATATTTGTTTTACAGCCATAACTATTAGATAACGCAAAGTAGATTGATAGATACGACAAGCATCTTGATCAGTTAAATCTAAAAATTCAACTACAGCATCATCTTTTACAATGTAATCAAGTTCTCTTATTCTATTATTTACTTTAGCAGCTTGATACTGCTTTTTTTCATTTGCTGGTAATAAATCTTGAAGTTTTAAAGGTTTCTTATACTCTTGTTTATTACCATTGATAGTAATTATCATTTATTTCCTTCCTTTCATAGTTTCAAAAGCCATTACAAATGTTATTATAAATAAATTAATAAGATTTATAAAAATACATAATCTAGTTATTAAAACTAGATATCTTTTGAATTATTTTTTTTTTTTTTTTTTTATCTATATTTTACATTATTTAACAAAAAAAATAAAGTTAAGATAATTTCGTTTCATAACTATTAATTAACTCTAGATTATTTAGACTTAAAATATATTAAATAAGTTATAAAACTATAATAAATCTAGTTTTAAAAACTAGATACCTTGCGAAATTTTTTTAAAGGTTTTATAGTATAAAAAAGGTGTCCTAAAACACCTAATTTCCAAATCTTATTTTATTGTTATACAGATATTCCATGCAGCTATATGTTTCATCGCCTAAGTCTAAATATACCTCAGCATTTTCACCAGCTTCTGCTACAACTAGAGCTGGGTTATATGCAGCTATACTTGTTATATCAGACCATTCCTCATCGCTAAAAACACCATCATATACGCTTTGAAGAGTTGGACAATAACCAACAGCTTCCGTATTAATGTAGCTATTTTCATAATCTAGCATAAAATCGATAAATTTATATGCTAAATCAGTTTCCTCACTAGTAATTGGAATTACCATAGCATCAAAAAATACGTTATTACGGTTAGTAGGAGCATAAATGCTATAAGTTTCAGCATTACTTGGGTTATCGCCATCTGTATCGGCGTAATAAGCATCGAAGAAATCTCCAGAATACACTAAAGCTACATCAGTATTCCCAGCAGATACATCTATTTTTAAATCATCTGTACCCCATTTAGTGAAGTTCCTGCTGCTAATTAATTCAGCACACTCATCTAATTTATTTTTATCAGTAGTGTTTAAACTATATCCTAAATAAAGTTCAGCACATCCAAAAGCATCACGACTTGAATCGTACATGGCTACACTTGCACCTTCTGGCAATACATCTTCAAAGAATACTGCCCAACCATATTCTTCAATTATTTCACCAATATTTGAATAATTTTTAGTGCTATACATGATTCCTAAGCTACCCCAAAAATATGGAACATAATAGTTTTTATAATGAATATTTGCCTCATTATACATTAATGTTTGTAATTCTTCTACAAACATATCTTCACTATAATTTTCAAGTTTTGTAAAATCAATTTCTTGAATTAACTCATTTTTAACTAATTTATCTACCATATAATCAGAAGGAAATACTATATCGTATGGAACTCGTCTATTTAAAATATCATTATACATATTTTCGTTACTAGTTGTTGTTAACTCGGTTACAACACAATTATATTTTTCTTCAAAAGCCCTAACTAAATCATATGATAAATAATCTTGCCAGTTTAATATTATTAATTCCTGATAATATGTACAACTATTTAATACCATTAATGATGTCATAATAAAGAGTAAACTAATTATTTTTTTCATACCGCTTTACTCCTTTTTTTATCTCTTGTTATTACAATAAATTGATAACCAAATACAACAACTATTGTAATAATAATTAATAGTGTGTTATAAGCGCAAGCTTGATTCCATAAGCCATTTCTTAACGTTTTAAGAGACCCATATAACCAAGTTGAAAAGTTTTGCCTTTTACCAGTCACAAAATAAGTGATAATAAAATCATCTATACTCATTGTAAAAGCCAACAACCCACCAGTCATAATACCTGTTTTTACATTAGGTATAACAATTTTATACAAAGTTTTAGTAGGTGAACAGCCTAAATCTAAACTAGCTTCATAAATTGAAGCATCATTCATAGAATTTAATTTAGGTAATACGCTTAAAATAACATATGGTGTTGAAAACAATACATGCGCAATTAAAGTTGTTGTAAAACCAAATACACTACGTCCTAAGATCATACCAGCTAATTGGAAAATAATAAGTAAAAATACAGCAGAAACAATATCCGTATTTAATATTGGTACATTATTTAGCATGATTACTTTTTGTTTGGCTTTCTTAGATAAACTATGAATACCTATAGCTGAGATTGTTCCAAAAATAATTGATATTATTGTTGAACAAATTGATATTTGTAAAGTATAAATAATAGCATTCATCAAAGAACGACTATGCCACATAGTTTGATACCATACTAAGGTAGGTTTGGTCATAGATAAACCAAATAAATCATTGGAAATACTTGTTAACCCAATAACTATAATTGGTAGATAAGTAAAAGTAAGAACGATGAATAAGAACAAACCAGCTATTATTTTAATAATTAGATTTTTATTATTTTTCATAGTAAAGTTTCTCCTTCCTTATCTACTTTACCAATTAAATAAATTGAACCTAAAGTAAATATTAAAATAAATAAACTCATTAAACTACCTACATTATACGCTGGACTTGATGACATAAATTGTCTTTCAATTAATTGACCAATCATCGCATAATTTGGGTCTCCATCTGTTACAATTTGTGGAATAGAAAAACCCATAGCACATGGTAAGAAAACCATTATAAAACCACTAAAGACACCTTTAACAGTTAAAGGAAATGTCACTTTAAAAAATGATTTAACTCGATTAGCACCTAAATCTTGACTCGCTTCTAATAAAGAATTATCTAACTTTTCAAGCACGGTGTAACATGGAAATATCATAAATGGAAGATAAACAATTGTCATTACAATTATGATTTTTAATGCTTTATAATTAGTTAAATCTATGGATATACCTAGCGTATTAGATAAAAAAGAATTAGGTTTAAATAAATTATTTAATGTTTGGATTCTTAATAACATATTAGTCCACATAGGTAAAATAAAAACTAACAACAGTAAAAATTTATACCTTGATTTCATTTTAGATATAATATAAGCAATTGGATAACCAATTAAAAAAGTTAAAAAAGTTGCAATTAAAGAATAACCAAAACTTCTTAAAAAAGCTTTAAAAAAGACTGGTGAGAAAGCTATTGAGCCGTGATTTAAACTAAAAGCAAAATCAGAAAAACTAAACGTATATGTTGAAAAACTACTAGTATTAGAAATGGCAAATATAACCATCATTATAATTGGTATGCCTGTTAAAACAAGCATCCAAATTATATAGGGAAATGCAAATTTTTTATAATTTTTCATCTTCTATTACCTTCATTAAATGAATTTCAAAAGGATCTACAGAAAGTCCAATTTGATCACCAACATGAAACAATTCATATTTTCTAATAATAAAAGTTTGTCCTTCAACTTTTGCCGTTATTTCAAAATGAATGCCTTTAAATATTACTTTTTCAACTATTCCAACTAATTTTGCTTCTTTTACAGGTAATATATCAAAATCTTCAGGTCTAATAACAACATCTACTGTTTCATTTTTGTTAAAATTAGCATCAACACATTCAAATGTTTTGCCCATAAATGAAACCATTTTATTGCCTAAATATGTTCCTCTAATAATATTAGATTCACCAATAAAGTTTGCAACAAAGCGATTTTTTGGCTCGTTATAAATATCTTCTGGAGTACCAATTTGTTGAATTTTACCACCATTCATAACCACAATAGTATCACTCATTGTTAACGCTTCTTCTTGGTCATGAGTTACAAAAATAAAAGTTATACCAAGTTGTTTTTGCATTTCTTTAAGCTCATATTGCATAGCTTGACGTAATTTTAAATCTAAGGCCGCTAAAGGTTCATCTAATAGTAAAATTCGTGGTCTATTGACTATAGCTCTCGCAATAGCAACCCTTTGTTGCTGCCCACCTGACATTTGATCAATCCTGCGATATTCATAACCATCTAACTTAACTAATTTTAATGCATTTAAAACAGATTCCTTTATCTGCTTTTTATTTTTCATTAATGATTTAGCACTTTTAATTTCTAAAGCTTTATCCTTTAAAGCTTCTTTCTTTTGTTTTTCTAAATCAGTTAATTTAGTCCATTTAGCTACACTCTTAAGGCTTTTAATTTCTTGTTCATATTTTTTATATTCTTTTTCCTCTTTAGCCCCTTTAGCAACTTCATTCGCAACTAACTCATCAATTTCTTTTAACCTAACTTTAGCTGCCTTTACCTCATCATCTTTATCCCACTCAATATCAATTTGTTCATCCAAGTCAGCTATTATCTTTTCATATTTAGATTCAACTTCTTCAAGCCTTTTATCTATTAAATTATTCTTAGATTCTAAAACTTCTTCTTTTATTTTAGTTTTAATCTTTTTAAGTTCATATTTTATTTCATTTTTTTCTTCTTTAGATATATTTTTAGCTTTTAATTTAGTTTCTAATTCTTTACGCTCATTTTCATATTTACGAGATACTGTAGTTTTAATATCTGAAATAGTTCTATTAAAATTACGTAAACCAAAAGCCACATTATCAAAAACATTTAAATGCGGAAATAAAGCATATCGTTGAAACACAGTATTAACAGGTCTTAAATGAGCTGGAACATCGTTAATTTTTACACCATCTAAAACTATATCACCACTATCTAGCGTTTCAAATCCACCAATTATCCTTAATATAGTTGTTTTACCACAACCAGAAGGTCCAAGTAATGTTATAAACTCATTTTCATTTATATATAAACTTAAATTATCTAAAACAATGTTATCACCAAATTTTTTAGATATATTTTTAATTTCAATTAATTTTTTTGCCATATTTACCCCCTAAAAGTTTGGTGGACAAGATACCCAAATTACAGTGGCATCAGTTTGCCCTATATTTTTAATATAATGTTTTTTATTTGTCTTTATATAAAAAGACTCGCCTTTATTAATTATAACTTCTTCATCACCATAAAAGAGTTTGATCTGTCCATCAATAACATATCCAAACTCTTCACCATCATGTGGCATATCTACATCTGTTTGTTTATTGGGCCGAATAACCACATAAATAGGTTCCATAGCTAATGTTTGAGCTGATGGAACTAACCAGCTTTGAACATAATCTCCAAAATCTTTATCTAACTGTTCTTCCTCACTAAATTTAATTTGAACTGTATTTTCTTCTTTAAAGAATTCTGCAAATGTTAATCCTAAAGCATCTAAAATAATCTTTAGTGTTTCTATAGATGGATCAGTTTTATCATTTTCTAATTGTGATATATAACCTTTAGTTAATTCACACCTATTAGCTAAATCTTCTTGTGTTAAATCTAGAAAGTTTCTTCTCTCTTTTATCTTTTTCCCAATTTCCATAATATACCTCGTTTTATAATTTTAAACTTTTTGTTAACAATTACCAAACAATTATACTAAAAAACACCATAAATTACAATACTTTATTTAAAATTATTAAACTTATATTTTAAAATTATTAAACTTGATACATAAAAAAATAGTATAGAAAGTATATAACACAATCTATACTTCAAGTATTAATAATAATTAATAATACATACTAGCAAACTACGCAAACTGAAGATTATAGTGTTAGGGACGACACTATGTTTAGTAATAAACTGTATTAGCAAACCATGCAAACTTTGGATTGAACGTTTTATACATTTTCCGTGTTGAGTAATTATACGTATTAGCAAACCACGCAAACAACGTAAAAGAAATAACTTAAAATCACTAGTTGAGTAATTATACGTATTAGCAAACCACGCAAACTCTTGTATAAATCGTGAAGTTTTAGACTTTGTTGAGTAATTATACGTATTAGCAAACCACGCAAACAATACTAACCAGAACAACAATAAAACAGTTGTTGAGTAATTATATGTATTAGCAAACCACGCAAACCTAGCTTGCTTGCGCTTTCTGCTAAGGCCTGTTGAGTAATTATACGTATTAGCAAACCACGCAAACTATTAATGGAACGAGATGATTTTTATAGTGGTTGAGTAATTATACGTATTAGCAAACCACGCAAACCTGGCTGACCACCAATTGTCACACTACTACGTTGAGTAATTATACGTATTAGCAAACCACGCAAACAACTTGAGATGGCTACTAAGGAGTAGCGCGTTGAGTAATTATACGTATTAGCAAACCACGCAAACCATAATCAGCCCACGTTTCAAATTGCAAAAGTTGAGTAATTATACGTATTAGCAAACCACGCAAACAATATGAATAATTAATTGAATATTCTTTTAGTTGAGTAATTATACGTATTAGCAAACCACGCAAACCACTCAAGGCCTCATTGTGCTAGGTTTGGGTTGAGTAATTATACGTATTAGCAAACCACGCAAACTTCAGTTTCGTTTCATAATCAATATAATCCTGTTGAGTAATTATACGTATTAGCAAACCACGCAAACGTACCAGACTGTCTAAGAACAGGTTCACTGTTGAGTAATTATACGTATTAGCAAACCACGCAAACTGACTTAGTTGCTAATGTATTAGCTATATGTTGAGTAATTATACGTATTAGCAAACCACGCAAACAGATTAAGTAAGAATTTAACACGATGTAAGTTGAGTAATTATACGTATTAGCAAACCACGCAAACTTGTAAACCCTAATCAAGTAGTTTATTTAGTTGAGTAATTATACGTATTAGCAAACCACGCAAACATGCTTTCTTTTCGGCTCTACTTGCGAATGTTGAGTAATTATACGTATTAGCAAACCACGCAAACAGGCTTTTCGTTGAAATAAACTTCAATAGGTTGAGTAATTATACGTATTAGCAAACCACGCAAACCTGCCGTTGAAGTTCCACCTGTTGCTACAGTTGAGTAATTATACGTATTAGCAAACCACGCAAACATCTTTATATTTGGTCTTATCAGCAACTAGTTGAGTAATTATACGTATTAGCAAACCACGCAAACCCAAGTTTTTTCAAAACTCATTTGATTAAGTTGAGTAATTATACGTATTAGCAAACCACGCAAACAGCTTTTACAGATTTTGGCTATGAATTAAAGTTGAGTAATTATACGTATTAGCAAACCACGCAAACTGTCATCTCGATGTCTTCCCAGGTATCTTGGTTGAGTAATTATACGTATTAGCAAACCACGCAAACTTATATTATATTATTACTGTACTAGATTATGTTGAGTAATTATACGTATTAGCAAACCACGCAAACGGCTTTTTTAGCTCTGTTTTTTTATTAAAAGTTGAGTAATTATACGTATTAGCAAACCACGCAAACTTAATGGTGTTGCAAGTTCAATAGGGCAAGTTGAGTAATTATACGTATTAGCAAACCACGCAAACAAATCTTTCATTTTTTTAAACCCCTCTTAAGTTGAGTAATTATACGTATTAGCAAACCACGCAAACCTCTAGCATTCTAGTGGCTTGCATGAAATTCATAAATTTGCTAATAATCAATTATATTATACAATAATTGTCATCAACATTAAATATATTATCACTAAAATTCTTTATTAAATTTAATGAAATATCTAATACGATGATCTGTTTTATTAATAATTCTTTTTCTAATAATTTATATTCTTCTTCAGTTATATAATTCATTAAATTAAATGTAATAAATAATTTTGGTGAATTAATTGCATTTATAATTGATATGTATGAAAGAACATTTTCAATATAATTTAAATTTTCATCAGAGTATTTTAAATTGAAAGCTTGAAATAACTTTGAAGTATCTACTTCATCGAACTCAATATTTAAATCTATAAAATCTGTTAAATTAGATAATAATTCTTTTAGATTCATAATAATATTAAGATATTCAGATTCATATTTTTCTTTTAAAACAATATTAGATAATTTAAATAAATATGTTAAATTCTTTTTATCATTTATAGAAAGATTTAATAGATCTTTAATAATTATTAACTTTGAAGCTGTACATTCATTTACTCCATCTAATATTTTTATATTCTCTAAAGTGTTGTAATAAATATCTCTAAAAGTAGCCGGATTTTCAAATATTAAAGAATTTATTCCATATTTTAAACTAATATTTTCATTTAAATATATTAAATTTATCATATAACAATAACCCTCTTATCAGATACTTCAACATCTGTATTTAATTCTCCTAACAATATATTCATATTTGCAAATTGTTTTTCAGTTATCGTTAGGATAATAACACTACCTTCTGGTGGTTTGTTTTTATCTATAAATTTAGTACAAATTTCAGCAGCTTGAGGATTAATTGACATCTTAACAAATACTGATTCTTGTATACGATAAAACCCGTTTTTGATTAATAATTTTACAAAAGTACGATAATCCCTTCTATTTTTTGATGTCAATGTTGGTAAATCAAAGAATAGTATTGTACGCATATACCTATAACTCATATTCTATAAATTTTATCTTTGTCTTATCTTCCGTTTTTAAATAAGCTAAAATATCTTCTACATACTCTTCTAAAGCGTTATCTAAAAATGTTCTCTTATTGTCATATTTAACTTTTAATTCTAACATCTTAACATACTCTTCTTTATAATTATCTAAATTAACATAACCATTAATTACATATCTATCAACTAATGGTCTTAAAGGTTCCATTAAATCACATGATAAGTTAAAAGAATTACTTTCTCCTATATGATGAATACCTATTTCTGTATAATACCCATACATTTTAACTAACCTGTTGATTGATGATAAGATTATGGAATAGCCATAATCTAAAAATATATTTTCAGGGCACACTAAGTCTCTATTAAATCCTGGTCCAAATAGACTTTTAAAATATACTTTAGCGGCTATTCCTTCTCTATTAAGATTATCACCTAATGTTACTTCATCAATATATTTGGCTAATATATTACATTCTTCTAAAGATGCCTCTTTTAAATTTAAATATTGATTATAAATCTTATTTTTTATAAGTTGTTGCCATAAATAATCTTTTACATCATCAGAAAAATTAATTTGTTCTTTTAATTTGCGATATGCATAATAATTGTTATAGTATGGCGTTATTTCACCAACTGGATTATGCTTTTCATCAGATAAAATTATCTTAATCTTCTTTTTTAGACACTCTGAAATTAAGGCTGTCGTAATACTAACTTGTGTAGTATTTAAACATATAACTCTTATTTCATCTAACAATATCTTTTTAACATCTACCCCTTTATGTATTACTAAATAATTTAAGGAATAGTCTAATTTGCAACGAGAAACAATTATAACATTTCTAAACGCCACTATTTAACCTCATATAAAACTTTTTTCTTAAATCCTGTAATAGAATAGTTAACTAGTTTCATTCCTTTGGCCAACTTTATATTATATAATAATGTACCAGAACTTTTAGATAACCCTATAGATGTTAAATCAGCTGTTTTTCTTTCATTTGTCTTAAGTAAAGATAATAATTGATTTATTAAATATAATTTTGTTTTGTAATCATCATGTTTAAATTTATCATCTAAAACATTTGGCAGACTAGAATAAATATTTTTAATGTTAGAAAATGAATAGATATCCTTTCTATACATTTCATAGATTTTTTGATATAGGTAATCTAGGTCATCTAAAGAAATAGATATTTGTCTTTGATTTTTAACATCTGATATTATTACTTTATCATTTATAAATTTAATTTGTTTATCTCTCTCTTTTTCAGGTATACTATAATACTTATCGATATCATGTATGATTCTAATTGAATTAACATCAAAATTACGATCTATGGCATTTTTAAATAAGTATGAATTACCAGTCACACCTGTTAAATAAGCCTTTGTTTTACCATATTCTAAAACTGTATTGATATTAATATTATCTTTTATAATATTAAACTCACCATACAATTTTCCTAAATATTCATCTAATGTGTCTTCATACATTTTAGGAATAGCTTGTAAAATAACTAGCTCGTTATTCTTTTTATCAACTGTCTTAAGTAAAACAAATTTAGAATATGAAGTTTGTTTAAATCCACCATATTTTTCTGTATTATACGGTTCTCCATTAGGCATTATATTTTTAACTTTAACTGGATTACCAGTACCTTTAGGTATAATTGTTACTTGACTAATCATTTCATTAGATTTATAAGTTCGTAATGTTTCTTGAATATCATAGTTATTAAATAAGTTCTTTTCAATTTTTGGTAGCATTACTTTAGGATCCCATGGGGTTCCGCTTATTCTTCTTGCTAATACTTTCATAGGATTTCTAGTAATATAATTGCCTTCTAAATACTCTTTTCTTTCATCACTACTCTTAAATCCTATACTTATTTTATCATAATAGGCAGTTAATGCACTTCCGATAATAGCATTTAAATAGGCATCATGAGCATGATGATAATTATTGGCAGTTCTAGATTTATAATAAATATGTTTTAAATTGTTACCTGAACTATCAGTAACTCTAGGTTTTAATTCACCTGTTAAAGGATCTTCTTTATCATATAAGAATTCATTTCTTCTAAATTCTGACACTATATTAGCTTTTGAATATATAATATGTTCTGAATCTACGTTTTTAAACAATTTAAGCATTGTAATTACGGCTTTTACAGATTGGTCTGTTGCTACTTTTTGACGATTTACAAATCCTTCAAGTTCTTTTTCATCTAATTCTTTCATCGTTAATAAATTATATTTTTTCTTTGATATTAGTTCTTTATCTAATAACATTTTATAGAATGGAATATTCTTACTAACATCAATAGATTCAAAAATAAATTTATCTGATTTATTATGATTTAGTCTTTTATTAACTAATACACGATTTGAAATAGAATCGTCTTTAATTAAAGATTGCGGTAATATATGATCAATATCATACTCTTTATTGTTATTAATTTCATTAATATCAATTGGTTTGTAGGTGTACATGTCTCTACCAAGTTGAGTAAAGTATAAGTATAACTTATCTGCCTTCATATTATCTTTATTTTCATCTAATTGTCTATTTAATTCATCAAATGGAATGTCATTAAACATATTATTTTCAGAAGTCATCTTTTTACATTCTGCTAATAATTCTTTTACTTTTTCATATCTAGACTTAGTTGTATTAGATGCTTGGTTTTCTCTAGTACACTCAACTACAAAATAGTCTATTTTTTGTTTTAATATTTTATTTTCTAATTCCTCAATTAAACGATAAGTTTGAACTAAAGCTCTAGTATATATAGGAGATACAGTTAAATTTTCTTCTATAAAATCTTCGATCTTCATCTCATTAGATATTGTATGTTGTTTATTATATTCATCAATAACTTTATTACCTTCAAAAATAGGTGAAAATAATATTTCCTGTAGGTTTAAAGTTGTTTTTTCCATAATATCTAATATACCATGATATTTAACGTTAGTCTCCTTATCAACAAAAATTAAATCTATTAATAATTTTTTACACAATCTACCATATTTGTTATATGATAAATTTTTAATCTGCTTTATTTCTTCTGAATTTAATTTATAAATTTCTTTTAATCTTTTTTCTAGTATTTTTTTATCTTCAAAAACAGTTATGTCTTTTATTATATCCTCAATATTATTACCTTTTCTAGTTAAAAGTTCATTAAATTTATCTTTGAAAATATTTTTAAAAGTTATATAACTAGCCATACTACAGTTACATACATCAATACCTGAAATATCTGATTCTTTAATATTTTTAGTTATAACTAAATAATTTTTAATCATTTTTTGTGTAGGTTTACTTTCAACTAAAAAAACATTGTTATAAATATCTAATTTAGTTTCATTATCAATATTTTTCCCATTTATTTTAATTTTATTTATATAACTTAAAACATTATATTTTTGAAAAATTATTGAATTTTTAGGTAAGCAATAATCATTGTCGCCTTTTAAATAAGTACACTTATTTTGCATTTTTTCAATGAATTTTTTTGCTGTTTCATCAGTATTAATAACTTTATCAACATTCCATGGCGTAACTTTATCATAACTATTTCTTATTACCCAAGCATAATCAGATTTATCGTTTAAAGGGCCAAAATAATATGGGCGTTTAAACATAAAGATTTTAATGATTTTTTCTATGTTAGTTAAGTTATAACTTAATTCATTTAAAAATGGATAATATTTTGATTGAATACTTAAAATTTGTTTTAGTTCCATTAAATGAAGTTGCATTGGGAAAGCTGCATTATTACTTGAGTTAGTTCGTACTAAAAATTCTTTATTTTCAATTAAATCTAAAAAATACTTTTTAGATTCTTGAGCTTCGTCTTGAGTTACATTTTCAAGTAGTTTTTTAACATAAGTATAAAAATCATCTTGTTTACAGTGACTAAAATTAGTTATTTTGTCTTTTACTCGACTAGAATTAACATGATTTCTTCCGACATAATGTGCATAATTACAAATCTTATCATTATATGTTCTAAATATTTCAAAATATTTATTTGGTAAATAGTTTTTAATGAACACTTTAAATTCACGTAATTGCTCATTATGTTCATTATACTTTTCAACCATCGCTTCTGATAAATATGTTTTATTACCTAAAAAATTAAGTAAAAAACAGTGATCTTTAATTAGTTTTATTAGAGTTACTGAACCAATTAATTCTTTTATTTCATAATATTCATTACTATATTGTAATAATTTTGTATCTAAATCTTCATCTGTTAAATTAAGTTTTGTTAAATCAGTATCATCATGATTTATCCCTTTTTCTTTAACAATTTTTAAAGATTTAGGGTTAACAGAATATTCAAGTAATAATGGTATAATAAATTTATTATATGCTGTTTCTTTAATAATCTTATCACCATCACAAACTGTTAATTTTTCCTCTAATTGCTTTCTTTTATCCATTTTAGTCATTTTAGAACTTAATATATTAACAATTTCATCGCATAGTTTATTATCAATAATTTTAGAAATGAAAAAATTTACATTTCCTTCAAATTCTTCATCATTATTAAATTTATTGTATAAATCGTCTATAACATTATTAATATCATTAAAAGCAGTTAGTAGATCAGAATTATCACCTTTTTTAAATTCACCCTCAGTTAAAAAGTTACCACGATACTTTAGAATGTGATGACATGCTAAATATAAAAATCTAACATCAACTTTTTCATTAGACTCTAATAAATATTTTCTTAAATGCCAAATAGTAGGGAATTTTTTATAATACTCGGCATTAGTTAGTCCATTAACAAATAAATCATTACATTTTAGACTTCTATCTTCTAGCTGATAAAAAGATTCATTTAAACGTTTAAAAAAATACGGGTCTGTTTTTTTAACTTCGTCAGCAAAAATATCTTGTAAGTAATTTAGTCTTTCTTTTCTTCTTTTTAATCTACGTCTAGCGTTACGATAGGTGCGTCTTTCGGCCGCAGCATCAGATTTATCAAACATTCTAACTCCCCAAAGCGAATGTTTTAATTTTTTTACAAGGTTGTAGGATTCATCAATTACTGCCCAACCTATAGAATTTGTCCCTATATCAAGGCCTAGTGTGTAAGTATGCTTATTGTTTTCCATAAATTCCTCCATTTTTTAAAAAAATTAAAAATGTTATTGACAAATTAACTAATTTAGTTTATTATTTAGATGTATTAGCAAACGAGTGCAAATAAGCATTTAGCGAATACGTGTGGACCTGTTGTAGGTCCTTTTTTTAACCTAATTAGTTTACAAGTAAATTATAGCACTATTAAGATCTTTGTCAACTAAAATAGAAAAATTACACAAAAAAATATTTTATTTATAATAAAAAAGCTTAAATTATACTTTTTAATTTTAATAGTGTATAGTTTAAGCTTTAATTTTTGTCTATAATATCACTTACTACAGTCTCATTAGTTGTATTATTTCTTTTATTTATAAGTTTTAATATTACTTTATAAATTAGTTTAAATGGAATATGATTATTAAAATGTAGAATTTTAATAAATAATATATTGCTAAAAAGATAGAACCTATAATAAATATTAACCATGCAAATGGACCATGGCAATATAATCTTAATTTATTAAAACAATAGAAATACCTAAATGCATATTATGTCACTTCCTAGATACTATTTTAAAATCGATTCACTTATTGTCAACTAAAAAAAGTAAAAAAGCTAGAAACCTAGCTTTAAATACAACTTGGCAGAAGCAGTAGGATTCGAACCTACGTATAAGGGAGTCAGAGTCCCGTGCCTTTCCACTTGGCGATGCTTCTATTTCTAACTCTATTTTAATAGAATTAGAAAACCATTTCAACTATTTTTAAGTATATCAGTATACATTTCCGGTCTTCTATCGCGGAAAACACCCCAACTGTAACGTTTTTCTCTAATTTTTGCTAAATCAAATTCATGAATTAAAACACCTATATCTTCACGATTAAATTCTTTTACTTTATTGCCATCTTCACTAGCAATAAATGATGAACCAAAAAAGTTCATACTTGAATTAGTTGCACGTTCTACACCTACGCGGTTACTAGCAACTAAAGGCATAATATTACTTGCAGCATGACCACACATCGTATTTTGCCAATGGTCTTTACTATCTTTATCTAAAACAGGTTCACTACCTATAGCTGTTGGATATAATAAAATTTCAGCTCCTTTAATTGCTAAAATTCTAGCTGTTTCTGGAAACCATTGATCCCAACATATTCCTACACCTATTTTTGCAAATTTAGTTTCAAATACTTTAAAACCTGTATTGCCAGGCGTAAAGTAAAATTTTTCTTCATAACATTGACCTGTTGGTATATGTGTTTTACGATATAATCCTAAATCTGTACCATCAGCATCAAAGACAACTAAAGAATTATAATAACAATTATTTTCTACTTCAAAAAAAGATATTGGCAATACAACATTTAATTCTTTAGACAAATTACTAAAGTGTTCTAGTATTGGATTATTTTTATATGGTCTAGCCAATTTAAAATTATTGTAATCTTCTATTTGACAAAAATATAGACTACTAAATAATTCAGGTAACAAGATAATATTAGCCCCTTTATTAGCAGCATCTTTAACTAATAGATCAGCTAATCTAATATTTTCTTCTTCTTTATCTGTCATCTTCATTTGAACAGCTGCAACTTTAACTTTCACATTTAACCTCCGGAATTTGCATAGTAATGCAGTGTATATTACCTCCAGATACTAAAATAGCTCTAGATTGTATTTTATAAATAGTTTTTTTACCTTGATAAAAATCATTTAAAATATTATAAGCTAGTTCATCTTCTTTAACATTAAATTGAGGTAATAAAATATATTTATCACTTTGATAGAAATTAATATAACTAGCTGCAAGTTTACTAGATTCTAAACGAACTTTAGTATCTTTACTTAATTCAATAGATTTTGATTCATCTTCTGTCATTTTTAAATCGGGATTTGGAACTGGTAATTTTATTACATTATATCCTAAAGAATTTAAATAATTATAAGCCTTAATGCTATATTCATGTTGTAATCCATAATCACTCCAAGCTAATGCTATCGTTTTAGAATCTAAAAATGCAGCCATATTATCAACATGCTCATTTGTTTCATCTTCGACTATACCATTATCTAAATATATGATATTTTTTAAATTCAAACTTTCTTTTAATATATTTGTTATTTCTTCTTCATTATAAGATGGGTTACGTCCTTTAGATAATAAACAAGCTCTTGTTGTTAAAAGGTTACCACAACCATCTGTATTGATACTACCACCTTCTAAAATGAAAGGAATTTTAACTTCTTCTATGTTTAAATATTTAAGTAATTCTGATTTAACTTTCCGATCAGCTTCATAATCGCTATAAAGGCCATCAAAGCTACCACCCCAAGCATTAAAATCAAAACTAATTCCTTTTAATTTATTATCTTCTACGACAAATAACGGACAAATATCTCTAGCCCAAGCATCATTATAATTCATTTTAATAATGAAAACATTGTCTAAATTAAACATTTCTTTAGCTTCTTTATAAATACTATCATGAGCTATTAAATATAATTTTTCATATTTAGTTATTATTTTAGCCATTTCTAAAATTACTTTTCTAGCATCTTTACCTTCATTTAACCAAATATCTTTACGATATGGCAACATAATTATAGTAGCTTTATGTTTAGTACCTTCAAATGGATATTTAATCATTTTCTAAAACCTCACGATACTTTTCATATTTAGACCATTTATTTTCATCTATCACTGCTACATATCCATCATCATAATCAGATAGAATAGTTGCACTTGTTGAAAGATAATATTTAATATGTTCAATCAATTCTTTTGAAAATACTTCTCCTGGAATAATTAGTGGTATGCCTGGTGGATAAACCATTATTGCTTCTTTAGATATTTTACCAATAGCATCTTCTAATTTAACTTTTAATAAAGGAGCATGATAAGCACTTCTTGGCCGTACTACTTGTTTTGGGTATTCAATATTAAATCGATATTTAGGATATTTAATATCACTTTTATAGTATTCTTTAGAAATTTCTTGTAATGCTTTAATTAAATTATCAATATGCTCTTTTTTAGAACCTAAAGCAATTATTCCTAATATAACATATTGTTCAGCTAATTCCATTTGAATATGATATTTATCTTTTAATAAATTATATAACATAAATCCTGTCAAGTTAATATCATCTAAAGCAATAACTAATTTAGTCTCATCATAATTATAAGCACCATTTTTAATAAAATAATCTTTACCAACTGCTTTAAAGCCTGGTATCTTATTTATTTCTTCTCTAGCATAGTTAGCTAAATTAATCATTTCATTTAATTTGTTTTGTCCATACTTAACTATATAATGTCTAGCTGCATCTAAACTAGCTATTAGTAAATTAGAAGGACTAGTTGTATTTAAAATATTTAAAGTCTTCATAATATCATAACGACTTATATTGTTACTATTAATTAATAAAACTGATGATTGAGTTAAACTACCTAAAGTTTTATGTAGACTACAACTAGTTGCATCTGCGCCACATAAAATGGCACTAGATGGGCCATTTGCATTAAATGCAAAGTGGGAACCATGTGCTTCATCGACTAAAACTAACATTTTTCTTTTGTGAGCCTCTTCAGTTAAAGTTTTTAAATCTAAACAAGCACCAAAATAAGTTGGATTTATAACAAAAATTGCTTTTGCATCTTTATTTTCGTCCATAGCTTTAATATAAGAGTCAATAGTTGGTTCATTAGCTATTTCTAAATCATAATCATATGTAGGACTAATAAAAATAGGAATAGCTCCACTTAATATTAAAGCATTTATTGCAGATTTATGACAATTACGTGGTAGAATAATTTTATCTTTAGCTTTACATACTGTCATTAACATAGCTTGAATACCAGCAGTTGTTCCATTAACCAAAAAAAAGGCATCTTTAGCTTGATATGCTTGTGCTAACAACATCTCGGCTTCTTTAATAACTGATGTTGGATGATTTAAATTATCTAGTCCACGAGGAGCATTAACATCTGCTTTAAATACTAGCTCACCAATTAAATCTTTAAGTTTATTAGGTACATTCCCCATATGATGCCCTGGGACATCAAATGGAGAAATATTTTCATTCATATAATTTTCTAAAGCTGTTAAAAAAGGTGTTTCATCTTGGGAAATATTATGCATAATAATTCTTTCTCCTTTCAAAACTAATTATACTATAAATTAGTAATTATTAAAGCTAATAGCTAGTTATAAATTAAAAAAAACACTATTTAATGTCATTATGCCATACTTTTCCCACATTTTATTATTATAATAACAAAAGGTGATGATATTATGAAAAAAATCAGTTTTTTAGTATTAACTTTTATATTCATATTAAGTTTAACTTCGTGTGACAACAATGCTACTTATCAAAGCTCAAGTCCGGTTATCATCTATAATAATGATAGTATACTCGATAAAGCAGGTACAGTAGCTGATGTTGTTGATGCAACTTATGATTCAGTTGTATCTATTAGAGCCGATATAAACGAAAATTCATATAGTATGGGCAGTGGAATGTTTATTTCTTCTGATAGTACTCTAAATTTAAGTTATATTTTAACCTGCTACCACGTAATTGATGGGGCTAGTAGCTATAGTGTTACATTATCAGATCAAAGTACTGTTTTACCTGCAAAACTTGTTGGTGGCGATCCGACTAATGATATAGCTTTACTATCAGTTGATGGCACTACTTATAATTGTGCTACTATTGATAATAGCTCTGATTTACAATTAGGAAGTCAAGTTGTCATTATTGGTAATCCTTTAGGAACATTACCTGGTAGCATAACTAGTGGTTATGTTTCATATATTAATCGAAATGTAGTTAGCGAAGATTATAGAACTATGAGTTTAATCCAAACTGACGCTTCTATTAATTCTGGTAATAGTGGTGGAGCAATGTTTGATATGGCTGGCAGACTTGTAGGTGTTGTTAACGCTAAATATGTCGATGAAGGTGTAGAAGGATTAGGATTTGCTATACCAATTGATACAGCAATGGATGTTGTCAATTCAATTTTAAAAACATCAACATATAGTGATGGTACTTGGACTACTAAAGGTTATTATGTAGGTTCTTATGAATTTGCTTTTACATTAACTGATATGGTTCAGTCAATTTTTGGTAATACTTCTATTGTTGTAAGTGGTGTATCTAATAATAGTACGGCTTCTGGCTATAATAGTTTTCAAATATATGATCAAATTAATAGTGTAAGTTATACTAAAGCAGATGGTACTACTCATAATGTTGAATTCACTTCTAGTCAAACTTTAATGCAACAACTATACAATAGCGATTTAGAAATTGGTGATACCATAACTATTAATATCATAAGAAATAGAGCGGCTCGTGATATAACTTTTGAAATTGTTCAATTTATCCCTGAATAAAATAAAATGGCTTTAAACCACAATTTAAGTGATTTTAAAGCCGTTTTTTTATTATGCTTTAACAAAAGTTAAATATGCTAAATATGCTTCATATACATCAGCTTTAGAAACAATTTCCATTGGACTATGCATATTTAATACTGGAATACCAGCATCAATTACATTGATATCCTTATTTGCTAAAATATAGGCAATAGTGCCACCACCACCTTGGTCAACTTTACCAAGTTCAGCAGTTTGGAAGCATATATTGTTATTATCAAAAATGTTTCTTAAATAAGCAATAAATTCTGGGCTAGCATCATTACAGCCGCTCTTACCACGACTCCCTGTATATTTGTTTAATACAATACCTTTACCTAAATATGCACTATTTTTAGCTTCATTTACTCCTAAATATAGCGGATCAACACCAGCAGATACATCGCTTGATAACATTTTAGAATTAGTTAAGGCATGTTGTAAAGCAAGTGGAGAATAAGTTCCTTCTAAATTCATTAATTCAGCAATTGTATTTATAAAGTAACTAGATTCTGCCCCAGTAGCCCCAATTGAACCTACTTCTTCTTTATCAACTAATATAGCACAGGCTGTATTGTTAGGCACTTCTTTTAAATCTAAAACAGCTTTTAAAGATGTATAAGCACATACTCTATCATCATGACCATAACCAGCTACCATTGAACGATCAAGACCATAATCACGCGCAGGACCAGCCGGAACAACTTCTATTTCCGCACTTAAGAAATCTTCTTCTTCAATTTGATATTTTTCATTAATTAATTTTAAAACATTAGCTTTAACTTTATCTTTTTCACTATCTTTAAGCGGAATAGAACCCACTGTTAAATCAAGGTCTTCCCCTTCAATAACTTTACTAGCTGTTTTTTGAAGTTGATCAGCAGATAAATGAACTAATAAATCACTAATACCAAGTACTGGATCATTTAAATCTTCACCAATATGTATTTCAACTACGCTACCATCTTTTTTATAAACAACACCATGTAAAGCAAGTGGAATTGTAACCCATTGATACTTTTTAATACCACCATAATAGTGAGTATCAAGTAAAGCAAAATCGGTACTTTCATATAATGGATTTTGTTTAATATCTAATCTTGGTGAATCAATATGAGCACCTAAAATATTTAAACCTTGTTCTAAATTCTTTTTACCCATTACAAATACGCAAATATTCTTACCACGATTTACACTATAAACTTTATCACCAGGCTTTAATGTTTTATAAGCACTTAATGGTTTAAAACCAGCTTCTAAAGCTAATTTAATAGCTTCATTTACACAAAGTCTTTCCGTTTTACCAACAGATATAAAGTGTTTATAACCTTCATTAAATTCCATGATTTCTTTATAATCTTCATATTTTTCCCAAACATTTTTTCTATACATAAAATCACTCCTTTGCGCTATATTATACTATTTATCACTCTCTTTAGCAAATAAATAACTCAATTCTTTAAAGTTTTTAATACATATTTCGCTATCTAATTCAACTTTACTATAACCATAGCTTGCATAAATAAATTTAACACCTAAATTAATAGCTAAATCTTTATCTGTTTGCATATCACCAACATAATAAAAATCATTGATATCTAAATTATTATTTTTAATTATACTTTCCATTAAACTAGGATCTGGTTTTAAAGGATAATTACTTCTTTTACCAATAATATAAGTAAATAGATTAGGAAGATAATGATTAATAATTTTAATTACATCATTTTCATCTTTATTTGAATAAACACCTAAGACAATATCTCTATTTTTCAATTGAATTAAAGTATCTAAAACATATGGATAAATTTTTGATAAGTTACATAAATTATCATGATAAATCTTTTTATAATCATCATATAATTTTAAACTAAAATTATCATGACTACATTTAGTTATTAAATTTTTAGAACCATGACCTAAGTTATTTTTTACTTCTTCTAAACTTATCTGTTTTAAATTATTTAATTTTAAAGCTTCATTAACCGCATAACTTATATCATAAATAGTATCAATAAGAGTTCCGTCTAAATCAAAAAATATATTCATTAAAATACCTCTACTTTTTCTATATCATAAATATCTTTAAAATAGATTTTTTTATTATCTAAAAATAAATATTGTTTATTATAGTTAAGTTTTGATAATAATCCTTTTTTTAAAAGATAACTAGACTTATTATAATATATTATTTTAATAATATCATTAACTTTAATCTCTTTTAATATATAATTTAGAGCATCAATTCTATCATCTAATAAAATTTTTCTTTCTTCTTTTTTAGTACTAGCCTTTTTAATTTCCTCTTCATATCCTTTTAAAGCCTGAAATGGCATATAAATCTTAGCGTTATTCATGATGTCCTCCTATTAATGTATTTCTTATTTTTTGGGTAGAATGTTCTAATAAATTAATACCTTGTAATAGACTATTTCTACCATAACGATTTTTAATATCATTTATTGTTTTAAATAAACGATAGTCTATTTCTTCTTGTTTTTGGTCAGTAAACAAATTGTATTCTTTAAAAGCTTCTTTATTTATTTGATTAAAACTTATACCTATTTGTCTTATATAACCTTCTTTTAAAACAAAATTGTCATATAAATATAAAAAATTAGTTAATATGTTTTGATAATTATTAGTTGCATAAATTTGTTTTTGCTTATGAAATGATTTAAAGGTGTTTTTAGTATAAACAATACTTAAACTAATTGATTTAGTAATTAATCGATTTTGAATTAAAGTAAGAGTTAAAGACATTACCATTTCTTTAATAATATCTCTAGCTTCTAAATAATTATAATCTCTAAATAAAACTTGTGATAAAGATAAACTATTACCTTTAGTTTGATAATTTCTAATATCTAAAAAAGTTGTATCATCTCGTCCAAAAGCATGTTCATATAAAATATCCGCATTTATACCAAATACTTCTTGAAGCTTAGAAAGAGGAAATGTTTGTAGGCCTGCTAAATCATATATTCCTAAATTGTTTAAAGTTTTAGCTATACCAACCCCAATTTGAAAAAAATCTGTTAGGGGCTTATGATGACTTAATTTATCTATATAAGTTTTCTCATCTAAATAAGCAATGTAATTCGGATCATGTTTAGCTAAAATATCTAAAGCTACTTTAGCTAGATATAAATTAGTACCAATACCACAAGTAGCTGTTATATTTAAAGTATCTTTTATATCTTTTAAGATTCTTTTAGCTAACATATAAGGAGTCATTTGATAATAATTTAGATATGATGAGATATCTAAAAACATTTCATCAATAGAATAAGGATAAATATCCGTTTCACTTAAATACTTTAAATAGATTTTATAAATTAGAACAGAATATTTAATATATAAACTCATCTTAGGTTTAGCAATTAAATATTTAATATTATCTGGTATCTCATAAAGACGACATCTATTTCTAACTCCTAATTGCTTAAGGGGTGGACTAACAGCTAGACATAAAGCTCCGGGGCCTCTTGTTTTATCGGCTACTACTAGATTAGTTGTCATAGGATCTAATTTAGCAACTACACATTCAACTGAGGCATAAAAAGATTTTAAATCGATACATAAATACATTTTGTAAACCTCCTTGGTTGTATTATAAACTAAAAGAGTTAACAAAAAAAGAAGAGGATGCAATGTATACTAAAAAGGTATACAATGCATTCTCTTATATAAAAATAAGTATTTGCTTTTTAAAAAACTTCTTTAGGATTAACCTTAAACTTAAGACCACTAAATTCAATATCTTTAGTTTTACCATCTAAACAAGTAGATAACGTAAAAGTATCTATATGATTAAAACCTAACTTATGATAAAGCTTTAAAGCTTTAACATTAGAAGGTGAAACTTCAATTTGCACCCGATTGTTGTTGCGTGATTTAACTATTTTCATTACTTCTCTTAAAGCAAAACTAGCTAGTCCTTTAGCTCGGTATTCTTCTTTTATATATAGATGCTCAATATTATTAAAATAGCCATATTTTTCATTAACAAATATAAATCCGGCTACATTTTCATTATAACAAATTAAAAAACTAATACATTCTGGATCTAACATTCGTCTAATATCTTCTAATACATCACTATCGGTAGCTTCTGCTAATTGACTTTTCCAAAATAGTTTTAACATAGTAGAAATTTCTAAGATATCTTTTAATTCAATTTTCTTTAATTTTTTAATTTTTTCATTTGCCATAAAATATCCTCCTTCCTTGAATTAGTAGTAATATTAAAGCAATAAGTCCAACTATTAAACTACTAATAGGGAAATTTAACCAAACACCAAATAATCCTAATCCATAAAAACAACCAACTAATATAAGTGGCACAGCAAAAGAAATTGATAAAGATATAACGCTTGATTCAATTGGTCTTGATAATGCAGCAAAAAAGGATTGTGAGCTGTAAGAAAACCATCTAGTTAAATAAGTAAAGGCATAAATAGTTATAGCTATATTAGTCATATTTTGACCATCTTTATTATCTAAAGAAACATAAAGATTAGTAAATTGTTTATTTAATGTAAGCATTAAAACAAATGATACTAAGCAAATTACTAAACTAGCTGTAAAAGCTAATTTTTGAATTTTTTTAACCCTATCATAATGTCCTGCCCCATAATTATAGCCAGTAGCTGGTTGCAGCGCATCACATGTACCGTACATCAAAGGCAAAACAAAAGCCTCTAAACTCATTAAAACCCCATAAGCATTAACGGCATTTTCACCAGCCATATTAATCAATATGACATTAAAAATTATACCCATAAGTCTGCCAGCAATATTATTTATAAAAGTTGGACCGCCATTTTTAATAATTAAAGATAACTCTTTAAATGTAATTTTAGGTTTACTAAATTTAATAGTAAGTTTTTTTCTTATAAAAGGAATTAAACCTAGTAAAGCACATAATATAAAAGAAATTGAACATGCTAATGAACTACCATAAATATCTAATCTTAAAATACCTAAAAATAAATATTCAATAGCAATAATTAATAAAGACATAAAAATGTTTAAAAACATACTAGTTTTTACTTTACCACAAATTCTTAAGTAATTATCAACCGCAAAAACTAAACTACTTAAGGGAATAAATATAATATAAGACCTTAAATAAATTAAACCATCTGTATAAAGTGTACCAGTAGCATTTAACATCTTAACTAAATAAGGAGCAATAAAATAAGCTATAATTGCTAATATTGTCTCTAGGACTATAATCATAATAATTGAGGTTGTAAATAGGCGATTTGCCACTTCACCTTCTTTTCTACCTAGTGAAATGGCAATTAAAACACTTGAACCAACCCCAATTAAGTCCGAAATACAAAATAAAATATAAACAAAAGGAAATACTAAATTTAAAGCCGCAAAAGCCCCTTCTCCTAAATATTGCGAAACAAAAATGCCATCTATAATCGGATAAATGGCGCTAAATAACATTCCTATAGCTCCTGGGAGCGCAATTTTAAAAAACAATTTAGAAATCCTAGCATCTACAAAAAACTTTTCTTCTGTCATTTGAGTACCTCATTTAATAGCCCAGCAAAAACAGATTGCATATCTACAAATATTTCACCATATTCGTTCAACATTTTTTGCATAACTTCACGTTCATGCATTATAAGACTTTCAATTAAGTCTTTAACGCTATCTCGCCCTTTATCGGTTAATTCAACAATTAATTCTTTATTATTATTTTCCTTTTTACTTAAACATAAATAACCTTTTGCTTCAAACCTCTTTAGAGTGGTATTTAAAGTAGATTTTGGCAAACCCCATTCTAAACAAATTTGACGTTGTGACAACTTATAATTTGGATATAAAGCATAAAATAAACATAAATCTGATTCATTATACCCTCTATTTTTAGCATATTTAGCATATAAAGCATCTATTTTATAAGCATTAATAGTATATCTTCTAATCATTTCTGTTAATCTATCATGAAACACAATAACACCTCTTTTAGTTCTATTTCGGACTATTTATATTATAGTACGAAATAGAACTATTGTCAAGTTAAATTTTAACTACCTCATCTCTTTATACTAAATTCTTATTAAACCTATTTAAAGCACCCTCAATAACAAAGTGTCTAGATTTATTGTTTTAGAGGACCTCCCGGGGTAAGATATTAATCTCTTTATTCTTCACAACTTCTTGATTTACTGTCTTGGTTTTACGTTTACCTTTAGGACTTCAGTTTGTTTTGCAACCTTATCCACCATTTAGCCTAATATCAAGTTTCTGTTCGTAAGCTCGAAGATTTTGTTAGCCCCTTCCTTCACCCTTAACATTACTATTAACAGCTTGGGGTTCACTACACTTGGCGGTAAATACCCGTGATAGGACTTTTACCTACTAGATTAATGCCATGCCCGGCACACTAAAAAAAGCGACCTTACTCGAATTTGAGCTAGGTCGCTTTTTCGTTTAATTAAATTTTTCAAATTCTAACGCTAAGTTTTCTATGTTGTCTTTTTGCCTGTATATATCGAATCCGTATTCTCTAGACAAGTTTAAGATTCTGTGAATATTCTTATCAGAGCACTTCTTTCCAACATAGATAGCAGCAATCTTTGGCGCAGGAAATTTAAGATTAGCTTCACCAATTATTCGCCATTCTTTTTGAAAACTCCATTCACTAAATTTTGTTAAAAATAGATGTATATAATCCAAACATCTATCGATTTGTGATATCTCCCCATTTGAAATTATAGCAACAAAAGACTCTAAAAATGCACCAACAAGAATTTTAATGATATTTGTCTCCCTTTTGTTACCATACACTACCGGAAACGTGTTTAACTGAAAATCGATACTGCTATTAGACTCATATTCAATGCAATATCCTTCGTAATTATGCGAGTACATCTCCCACATTACCTGACTTTTATTAGTCTCGGATAAAGAGCATATACCGATCTCTTTTCTTGCATTTAAGGCTTTCATTACTACATCTTCAAAAGATTTCAGGTTAGCTTCATTTTGCCACATTCCAGAAAGCAATGCACCAAAAGTTTCAAGTGCAGCAACACATTCTTGTTCCGTCAAACCATCTTGTCTTTCAGCTGCAATTGCAGCTGTTCTTTTAATATCGAAATTATTATCTCTATCTAAGCATTTATGTAAAAGTTTTTTAAAATCATTCTTGCTTAATGATGAAGGAAAACCAGATACCATATCGGCAATCTCATCTATAACCGCTCTTTTTATTATGCCTTCTCTCTTGAAGATTGAATCGTACGAGAAATTTGCTGAACACTCAAATTGGTCATCGAGTTTTTCAGCTTGACACAAATATAAATATTTGTTGACAATCATATCTTCAGTAAAATCATCAAACGAGCGATACTTATATAGCTTCTTTGGAAATCTTGTTAAATGCTCTTGACGACTATATGGTTCACCAAGTTCTTTGCTATGCCCAGTGAGACTTAATTTAAAAGATAAAGCCTCTTTAATATACAATTTTGCTTCTTTTTTATTCAAAAAGGCTCACCTCCAATTGACTTATAGTTTTTTATAGTACTCTTCAATTTTCTTAGCCATCATCTTTCTTCTTTGAACTAAGAACTTATCTTGATAGTCATTGTAATTCCAATCTTTTACTCCTAATGGTATACAATTTTGTGTAAGATTTTTTTCGAGTTCGCTAACTGTCATAGGATATCCAAACACATGTCCTGTACTTTCTGCAGATTCGAATGCATCTTTGAAATAAACATTTGGAGCCTTATCACCTACTGCTATGTTGATTGGTGTATCTAAATATGTGTAGTTTGCAACTTGGTTATAAATTGAACGGTTATTCAAGGCTTGCTGTTGCTGTAAGTAATGTTTTGGAAATATGTGATGCACATCACTCGCACCATATAAATCACGGACGGTTGATGTTGCAGAGAATAATCCTTTATCACCATTTACAATTTGAGCTGCAAAATAAGTCGATAAAGCTGGTGCTGATGAGTTTGGTGTCTCTAATCTTTGAGGAAGAGCAAATTCCCAAAATGCAGGTGATAAATCAGCGGCTTCTATTTCAGTCAAATACTTAACAACACCTTTTTCGTTGATATTTCTGATATCAGCGTCCATTCTAGTTTCAGGCGAACCAGAGTATCTTCCAGTTAAAATAGACATCACAAACCACTTGGCTGTGTATCTCTTGATTTCTGTCTTCTCAACTTCACCACTAAGAGCTAATTTTAAAAATACAACGTATGCAAAATCTAATGCGTTTTGTGAATTGATTAGTTTACTGCTAATGAATCCAGCACTTTTTATAGCTAACACAAACTGCTCAAAGTAATATTGACGCATAAAATGCTTAATACCTTCTGTTAACTTGTTGAATGAATCTTCTACTATTTCTTCTTTATAGTCTCGAGTTTCAAAATCACGACCTGATAAAAGGCTTACTAAATCTTTTAATTTTCATCTTGAAAACATATGAACGAAAGAAACTCTAAGCATATCTTCATATGAAGGATCATAAATTGAATCATTATCATCTCTTAACCACTTCATGCTTTGACCGAATTCTGATTCAACGAACTCTTTATCGTTCTTTTCAAGAGTATCATAGAAAACAGGATCTATTGAAATATGGCAGAAATGGTCTATTGCTTTTCTTAATACATTTCCACCATATTTTTCATCTGCTGCAATCTTACTCATTACAAAGTCTGCTTGACTTAATACTGCACCTTCTTTATTAATTCTGATGAATATATCAGTAACGGTATCAACATCTAAGTCGGATGCCAATTCAACTACGCCTATATCTTTTGTCCTAATATCAATTACGCGCTTTATCTTCTTGTTAAGCTCTTTTATATCTATGTCTGGATTTTCTTCACAATAGTTTGTTATGAATTCAAAATCATCAAAATTATCATCAAAGAAAATAGAGATATCATCAATCCATCTTTTACTCTTTATATGGGATTGGTCTTGAACTTCAAAAGCATTCTCTTCTTCCTTAGCAAATGGGTTATATGCGATTCTTATTGGTCTTTCTTTGTATTCTTTATTAAGAACTGTTCTGCCTAAAATAGCAGCTGTTAATGCAGTAACCCTTTGTTGACCATCAATTAAAATTCTTTGCCCTTTTGATATAGTTCCGTCTTTAAGTTTTAAATCATGACTTCTACTAACAATTAAATATCCAACTGGATATCCGTTATATAATGAATCAATTAGATTTCTTACCTGAACCGCCTTCCAAACGAATGGTCTTTGAATTTCTGGTATAACTACTTCTTTAGTTTTAATCCACGAAAGAATAGTATCAACAGAATGTTTTTCTATTTCATATTTTTGATTTCCCATATACTAATCCTCCACATTCATTCCTGCTTCTACAAACAGCTCATATAGTTTTTTCTTAATTTTAATAGTTGGTTCGAATTGACCCGTTTCCCATCTAGTAACTGTCGTCTTTCCAACACCAAGCAATTCCGCAAATTCAATCTGAGTTAAAAATTTTCGTTCTCTATATTCTTTAATTTTTTGAGCGTAATTAATCACCTTAACTAACCTCCTGAATCTTTTGCTATAATTCTATCACAAAAGTCACACTTTTACAATCGAACAAACTTATCGTTTTTTTATTCCTACCTTTCGTTTTTTATAAAAATGCCAAATAAACAAAAAATCCTGGACCACTATTGCATTTTTAATGGAAACCAGGATAAATGATGCCTATTTTAGATAAAAAAGTCCTAAAAAGCCTATAAAAGGCAAGAAAAAAGGCTTGATACCTTAATTTTATTGTATCAAACCATTGCTTTCAATATGGTACCTCAAGTCGGACTCGAACCGACATGCTTTAAGGGCGGCAGATTTTGAGTCTGCTGTGTCTACCATTCCACCACTGAGGCATGTAGGAAATATATCATATTTCCTAACTTTTTTCAATCTTTTTCTTTGCTTTTTTTATAGCATCTTCATATATTTTTTCAATTCTTTTCGCAAATATATCATCACTATAATTAGTTATAGTTTCATAAGTTTTATCTTTTAAATCAGCTAAAATGGTTCTATCTTCAGCAAATTTAACTAAATAATTAACTAATGCTTCCTCTTCATAATAAAAATAACCATTAACTCCTTCTTTAACAACATCGTCTAAAACCTCATCATATTTAACAATAATAGGGGTTCCGCATGCTAGTGCTTCAATATATGTTAAACCTTGCGTTTCGGTTATAGAAGCATTTAAGAAGGCATCTGCAAGTTGATAATAAGGGACTATTTCATCCCAAACAATAAAACCAATAAATTTAATTTTATTTTGCGGAATAGCTAATTTATTAGCTAATTCTTTTAATTCTGCTAAATTATTACCATCACCAACAATTAAAAATGTCATATTAGGATTCTTTTTAATTGCTATACTAAAGGCCTTTATTAATTCATCTATTGATTTTTCTGGTGATATTCTACCTAAATATAAATATACTATATCATCTAAAGGAATTCCTAATTTATTTTTTAAATCTTTAAGATATTCATTATCTTTTTTTCTTGTAATAAACTTAGTTAAATCAAGACCTGTAGGTACTACTCTAACATCACCATCAATGTAATATTTAGATATCATAGCTAAAGTTTTACGTGATGGAACTATTTTTATTAAAGCTTGTTTATTAATAGGAGCTATTAATATTTTAGCTAAAGAAGCTAAAAAGCTTTTATGAAAATATTCATCTATCGTTTTAGAAATATAAGTTAAATAATCTTCATATAGTGTATGTAATGTATAAACTAATGGTATTTTATATTTTTTACTAGCTACTAATGCATATCTAGCCATTGAAAATTCAGTTTGTAAATGCAAAACATCTAAATGATATTCTTTTAAAATTCTAACTCTTATTCTACTACTTAATGCTAAACGATAAGAATTTAATTTTTTAATTGGTACTGTAAACCCATTAAAATAAATTATATTTGGAGAGATAATTTTATCTTCTGTCTTAGGATCAATTGTAAAAATAAAAACTTCATGACCAAGCTCTCTAAGTTTCTTCTCTAGAGTCATCACTGAGGTTATCGCCCCGGAGATGTTCGGATAATAAGCGTCCGTGAATATTCCGATTCGCATCTTTTTTTATCCCCCTTTCAAATAACAAGTAAACAACTAAACCAAATAACATAACTAAATAATAAGTAGCAAAACGCCAAATAAGCATTAAAGATAGACTATTTGATGTATCAATAGCTAAGGAAGCAAATATAGCACTAAAAGCAAACTCTACTCCACCACTTGAACCTGGTGTGGGTAACCAAATAACCATTGTTAACGCAAAACAGGTCATAGCTATAACATAAAATATTTCACTATAACTAATATCTATATGTAAAGCTTTAATGCCAAAAAAAGGAATGGCATAAAAGATAGCTAAAGCTACTATTTTTAAAAGAATAGATAATAAAACTGTTTTCCATTTTTTAGCAATTTGCTTAAAGGCATCTTGTGTATCTGTGATATATTGATCAAATGCTGGTATTTTATTTTCTAATTTTCTAAATAACTTAAAATGGCTTAACCAAGCTAAAAATTTATGTAAAATAACACCTGTTTTTTTAGATATAGCTATTAATAATAAAAATATTAATATAATAAAATTAATACTAAATCCTATAATAGCAAACCAGATAAAATTAGAAATAGTAGCTTCTATTTGTTTAAAATATAAAGCTATTGATAAGACACTAAATAAATTAATAACTACTTGATAAATAATAAAATTTATCATTATTATAGATGTTGATTTAGCAACACCTATCCCAACTTTACTCATTGAATAAACTTGAAATGGTTGACCTCCACTTGAAAAGGGGGTAATACCATTAAAGAAAAATTCGGTTGCTGCTATTTCATAATCTCTTTTAAATTTAACTTTAGGTTCTTCACTTTTAATAATTAAAGCTAAAGATAAAGGCCATAATATTAAATATATAGCTAATAAACCTAAAATTATTAATAAATAACGATAATCAGCTGTAATTAAATTATGATAAATATTATTGATATCACCTAAACTACATATCATTATGATAACAAAGATAATTAGTGATATCAATAATATTAAATTAGCAATTAGCTTTTTTTTATTTTTCATAATTACATTTCATCAACATAAGCTATACCTAATAATCTTAAACCTTCATTTAATACTATTCTAATAGCTTTAATTAACGCAAAATTAGTATTTCTAATTAATTCATCTTCACAATTGATTTTCTCTAAAGCGTAAAATCTGTTAAATGTAGTAGCTAATGTATATAAATATTTAGCTATATAACTAGGAGCATATTCTTCTTTAGCTTTATTTAACATTACACTAAAATTAGCTAATTGTCTTACTACATCATAATAAATATCTTTATTAAATAAATCTAAATCTATATTATTTAAATCTATTTCTTTATCTTTTAAGATAGAAGCTATTCTAACGCCACTATATAAAATGTATGGACCTGTATTACCTTCAAACTTAACACATGAATCTAAATCAAATTCTATATCTAGTTCCCGATGATTTTTTAAATCATTATAAATGACACTAGCTAAACCAATTTTCTTAGCTACTTCATCTTTATTAGTTAAATCCTTATTTTTTTCTAATACTTCAGCTTTAGCTAAAGAAATAGCTTTCATTAAGACATCATATAATTTAACAACGCCACCACTTCTAGTAGACATCTTTTTACCATTAGTTAAGTAAAGACCAAAACCAACATGTTTAATTTCATCACTAAAATCATAACCTAACATTTTAATAATAGCTTTAATTTGTTCAAAATGTAGTTTTTGTTCATTACCTACCACATATAATATCTCTTTAAAATTATATTCTTTTTTACGATATAACAAGGCTGCTAAATCTCTAGTCATATATAGAGAACCACCATCAGAACGTTTAATTAAAGCCGGTGGCATACCATCAGCAAAACGAACAATTAAAGCATTATCATCTAAAGTAACTAAATGTTTAGCTTCAAGTTCTTCAACTACGCCGTCCATCTTATCATTGTAAAAAGCTTCACCATTATATGAATCAAATGTAACACCTAATAAATCATAAATTTGGGCACTTTCTTTTAGAGATTCCTCTCTAATATAACGCCATAATTCTAAATATTCTTTATCGCCTAATTCACATTTTCTAAATGCTTGTCTAGCTTCTTCATTTAATGATTCGTCTTTTTTAGCTTCTTCATGAAATTTAACATATAAATTAGTCATTTCATTAATAGGGTCTTGTTTTATTTTTTCTTTATCGCCCCATTTTAAATAAGCGACAATCATTTTACCAAATTGAGTGCCCCAATCACCTAAATAATTAATAGATACTGTCTTATAACCTAATTTTTGATAAATTAATTTTAAAGAATTACCAATAATAGTAGATCTTAAATGACCAATACTAAAGCTTTTAGCAATATTAGGACTAGAATAATCTAGACATACTACTTCATCATTACTAGGCTTACTAGCATAATTACTACCTTCAGTTAAAATAGATTTAATTATATCATAAGCCATTTCCTCTTTTGATAAAACTAAATTAACAAATCCACCTATAACTTTAGTATCTTTAACCTCACTGACATTTTCTTTTATCGTTTTAGCAACTTCTAAAGCTACTTCATTTAAAGGTTTACGTAAAACTTTAACAATCGGAAAAACAGGAACGGCTAGATCTCCCATTTTTAAGTCTTTTGGTTCTTCAACAACTACTTTTACTTGATATTTATTTTCTACACATTGTTTTATTTTTTCTTTTATTTCATTAATCATAAATACTAGCTCCTTAAAATAAGTAAAAGGAAGATATTTAATCTTCCTAGTTTAATGATTCAACATAAGCACCAAAAGCTTTGCTGACAACTTGTTCAAAACTATTAGTATCACTACTATCACTATATTGGGCATAATCAACTAATAAATTACCATCATCAAAAGCCCAAAAACTTAATGTTTCTAATAAATCAACGCCTTTTAAACTAGTCTCTCTTTGCGCTATATCATCTTTAAAATCACGCGTATTTTTAGTTTCATCACTAGCATTATAGATTTCAGTAGAATCTAACCAATAAACTCTATCTACATTAAAATTAGAGGCATATGTTTCAACTAAAGTTAATTTTGTAGTAGCATTAGTATCACTAGGACTACCATAGAAAACAAAAATATATTCACCTGAATCAACTAAATTAACAAGTTGTGATTCAGATATCTCTTGATAAACTGTTTCTGTTCCTAATGAAGCATCAGGCCATTTATTTATTAATCGTTCTACTTTATTTGGTAAAGCTAATATAATAGTAACAACTATAATTACGGCTAAGCCTAATAATAAAAATGTAAGTTCTTTTGTCCATTTAAATTTATATTTAACTCTTCTTATACTTCTTACCGCCATTATTAAACAACTCCTAAAAAAATATTCTTATGAATTATAGCATTATTAAGCATATATTTCAACATTTTACTAAATTTTGCTTATAAAAAAATTACTTATTTTTGTTATTAAAAATTAATTCTAATTTTACCTGCTTTTTTTTATTAAAATAATATCTAAAAATGATAAAAATAATTTTTTATATATTGTGAAAGCGTTTTAAATATTATATAATAATTTAAGAAAAAGAAGAAAGGATAAGTTTAAAATGAATGTTTTAATTTGTGCTAGTGAAGGCGCACCTTTCATTAAAACGGGTGGGCTTGCTGATGTTATTGGTGCATTACCAAAAGCATTAATAAAAGAGGGAGTAGATGCTAGAGTAATAATGCCCTATTATAAAAAAATTAAAGAAAAAAATAACGCTACATATATAGGTTATGCCTACGTTAGAATAGCTGACAAAAATGAATATTTAGGTGTTTTTAAAGACACTTATGAAGGTGTTACTTACTATTTTATTGATAGTGATAAATATTTTAATCGCGATACTATTTATGGTCATGGTGATGATGGTGAACGTTTCGCCTTCTTCTGCTTTGCTGTTTTAGAAGCTATTAAAGTTTGTGATTTTTATCCTGATATTATTCATAATAATGATTGGCAAACAGGTTTAATTCCCTATATATTAAAAGCTAATTATAATTATTATCCTGAATATCGAAGAATTAAAACAATTTATTCTATTCATAATATTCAATATCAAGGTATTTTCCCTAAAGATTTATTAAATATATTATTTATGCCTTATTCTAATAGCCTAGAATTTAATAATTGTGTTAACTTTATGAAGACTGCTATTATGGAATCTAATATTATAAATACAGTTAGTCCGACTTATAGAGAGGAAGTTTTAACTGATTATTACGGTTATGAAATGAATAAAGTATTAGAACTTAGAAAAGATGATTTTTATGGCATTATCAATGGCTTAGATGTTGACAAATATAATCCGGCTACTGATAAAAATTTATATGCTAATTATGATTCTAATTCTTTTGTTGAAGGCAAAAAGAAAAATAAAGATGAATTATTAAAAGAATACAATGCTAAAAGCTTAGAAGCTCCTTTATTTGGTTTAGTATCAAGATTAGTAGATCAAAAAGGTGTAGATTTATTTATGCCTATTTTAGAAGATGTATTATATTATTCAAATGCTACTTTCTTTATTTTAGGTAGTGGCGATAAAAAATATGAAGATTATTTCAACTATTTAGCTAATAAATATCCAGGTAGATTCTTATGCTATATCGGATATAGTGATCCATTAGCTCAAAAAGTATATGCTGCTTCAGACATATTCTTAATGCCATCTAAATTTGAACCTTGTGGTTTAGGTCAAATGATTGCTATGAGATATGGTTCACTTCCACTCGTTCGGGAGACAGGGGGATTAAAAGATACTGTAAAACCTTATAACATCTATACGGGAGAAGGAACTGGTTTTAGTTTTACTAATTACAATGCTCATAACTTTAAAGATGTTATGTTTTTAGCTATGATGACTTATCAAGATAAAGAATCATGGCATGCTCTTGTAAAAAGAGCTATGGAACAGGATTTCAGCTGGAATGCTTCAGCTAAATCATATATAGAATTATATAAAAAATTGATGTAGGAGGTTATTTATGGAAACTTTAGCTTTAATTTTAGCTGGGGGTAGAGGTTCAAGATTAGATATCTTATCAGAAAAAAGATCTAAACCTGCTGTCCCATTTGCAGGCAAATTTAGAATCATTGATTTTGCTTTGTCAAATTGTACTAATAGTGGTATTTTCCAAATTGGTATTTTAACACAATATTTACCTTTATCTCTTAACGAACATATTGGGGTAGGTAAACCTTGGGACTTAGACCGTCGTGATTCATTTGTCACATTACTTCAACCAAACAACTCGTGGTATGAAGGAACAGCTGATGCTGTTAGAAAAAATATTGAGTTCGTGAAGCGTTATGCTTCTAAATATGTTCTTATCCTTTCTGGTGATCATATCTATAAGATGGATTATCGTAAAATGATTGAACAACATAAAGCTACTGGTGCTGATTGTACAATTGCCGCCAAAATTGTACCAATTGAAGAAGCTAGTAGATTTGGTATTCTTGAAACAAACGATGACTTACAAGTTGTTAAATTCCAAGAAAAACCAAAACAACCAAAATCAAATAAAGCTTCTATGGGTATTTATGTATTTAATACTGATGCTTTAATTAAACAATTAGAAGCTTATCCTAACATTGTTGACCTTGATTTTGGTAATCATATTATCCCTAACATGATCGATAATTGTAAAGTTTATGCTTATGAATATTATGATTATTGGAAAGACGTAGGAACATATGATTCATATCTAGATGCTAACCTTGAATTATGTAGTGATAATTGTACTCTCGATTTATACGATACAAAATGGAAAATTTATACTAAATCAGAAGATTTACCACCTGTAAAAATTGGTGATAAGGCTAAAGTAAAGGACTCTCTTGTATCACATGGTGACCAAATATATGGCACAATTGATCATAGTGTATTATCTCCTGGTGTTAAAGTTGGTGAGGGATCAGTAGTTAAAAACTCTGTTATTTTAAACGATGTTCATATCGGTAAAAATGTTCATATTGAAAACACAATTATTGATAAAGACGCCGTTATAGGTGATAACTGTGTTATTGGTACTGGTGAAGACTACACACCTAATAAAGCTAAACCAAAGGTTTTAAATTCTGGTATCAATGTTATTGGTAAACGTATTGTTTTACCTAATGACACTGTAATAGAAAGAAACGTTAGAATTCCTTCTTCTGCTACTAAGAAAATCATTGAAGCAACGCATTTACATAGTGGCGATTCATTAGAATAGCAAAAAAGCTGCATAAAATTGCAGCTTTTTTATTTTGCAAATTAGCGCTTATTTCCAACGAAAAATAAGGCTACTGTACCAGGACCAGAATGAGAACCAATAACAGGCCCTATACAATTTATTAAAATATCTTTAACATCAATTCTTTTTTTAATTTCATTAGCAACATAATTAGCATCATCAAGACAATCACCATGACTAATCATAATCATTTGCGGTTCATCTTTATAAATAGACTTTTCTAATTCATCTACTAAAGCTAATAAACTTCTTTTACGACCTAAAACTTTGCGCATCGCCACTAAATGACCTTCATCATCAACATGTAATACCGGTTTAATATTAAATGTATCAGCCACAAAAGCCGCAACATTAGAAACTCTACCGCCTCTTCTTAAAGTATCTAAACTTAATACTGTAAACCAATGACATAGATGTGGTCTTAATTTTAATAAAGCTTCTGTGTTATCATCAATTGACATTCCTTGTTTTTTATAAAGATTAGCATAGTAAACAAATAGCCCTTCACCAGTTGAAGCACATAATGTATCAATTATATTGATTTTTGCATCACTAAATTCTTCTTTTAATTCTTCAACAGCTAAACGCATTGAATTAAAAGTACCAGATAAACCTGAAGAAAAACCTAAACCTAAAATATCATAGCCTTTTTCTAAATAGCTTCTATAAACTTCAGTAATATCAAACATTGTAAGTTGAGCAGTTTTGCCTATCTTTCCTTGTCTTTCTAAATTATAGAACTCTTCGTTTGTCATCTCTCTACCATCTAAGTAATTTCTATAATCTTTTCCGTCAATATTAAATTGTAAAGGTATGACAACAATATTATTTTCATCTACAAATTTTTGTGGTAAATCACATGTTGAATCAGTGATAATTACATAATCTCTCATTTTTTTCTTCCCTTCTTCTTATCTTTATTTTTTAAAGTTATAGCTAATTTAGCAATTTCAGCCTGCCTTTTTTTATTATGTCCAGGTTTAACTTTTTTGCTTTTTGGAATCATTTTACTTGCTAAATCATAATAATTAGTTGTAGGTATTTGTCTGTTTTTTCTCACATTTCTTCCCTTGTATGGTACAAGTTCACCAGCAACTACATCCATGTAAATAGGTTTAATTTTACGTCTATCTAACATATTTAAATAATTATCATCTAAATGATCATATAATGCAAAACATAAACCATCTCTATTCATACGGCCTGTTCTACCAGCCCTATGAATATAAAATTCATAATCATATGGTAAATCATAAGATATAACATGACTAACACCACTAAAATCAATACCTCTAGCTAAAATATCACTAGTAATAACATATTGATATTTCAAATCTAAAATATCTTTAATTATTCTTTTTCTTTCTCTAATATTTAAATCCCCTGACAGTTTAGAAACGTTAAATCCTAAATTAGCCAAATGATTATAAACTAATGAAATGTCTTCTTTCTTACTTACAAATATTAACGCTAAATACGGATTCATAGTATGTAATAAATTAGTCAATACATCTATCCTCGCATTATACCTTACTGGAATCCAAATATGTTTAATATTAGTTTCTAAAGTATCATTTAAATTTATTTCTTTTACATAATTAGCATATTTCTTTAACAAATCTACTATTTCTTTTGACATAGTAGCTGAAACAAATACTTTTTTGGCTTCTTTTATTAAAAGTAAAATATCATCTAATTCTTCTTTAAAGCCATTATCTAATGCCATATCAGCTTCATCTAAAATAAAATATGATAATTCATGAATTTTTAAAGCATTTTGTCTTATCGCTAAATCAAATATTTTGCCTATAGTTCCTACAACAATCTGTGGCTTACGCTTTTCTAGTTTTATAGCTTCTTCCTTACTGTTAGTATTAGAATCATATAATTTTAAATCAAATTTCGTATTATTAAGTAATTTTTTTAAAATATTATAAATTTGAAAAGCTAATTCATTAGTTGGTAATAAAATTAACAATTGTGTTTTTAATAGACTGCTATCTAATTCTTGTAAAATAGGTAATAAATAAGCTAAAGTTTTCCCTGAACCTGTTTTAGCTGTTAAAATAATATCTTTAGTCTTACTAAATTCTTCTAAAACTTTTATTTGAACAGGCATCAATTCAGTTATATTCATTTTTTGTAAATTTTCTTTTAAATAATCTGCTTTTACATATTTTTGCATAAACAACACCTTTTTAATTTTAGCTTAATTTATCCCATAATGCAAGCAATTAAAATAGACAGTTTTAATGTAATGTGATAAAATCAAACTGGTGATGAATATGGTGAAATTAATTGAACCACAAGGCTATTGTATGGGTGTTAAAAGAGCTATAGATTTAGTAGATAAAATATTAGAAAAAGACTATGAGAAGCCTATTTATTTAGTAGGCAAGCTAATACATAATGATATAGTTATGTCTTATTATCAAAATTTAGGTTTAATAGTTTTAGATGAACATAATAAAGAACAATCAGTTGAAAATATTAATAAAGGAACTTTAGTATTTCAAGCACATGGCACTGATACAAAAATAATTAATAAAGCTAAAGAAAAAGGACTTAATGTAATAGATGCTACTTGTCCTTTTGTTAAAATTATTCATAATAGAATTAAAAAATATCTAGACTTAAACTATGATGTAATTTATATAGGTGTCAATATACATAGTGAAAGTGAAGCTGTATTAGCTATTTCACCAAACATTCATTTTGTCACTAACTTAAATGATATTAATAATCTGAATATAGAAAATGATAAGATTTATGTAACTAATCAAACAACTTTAAGTCAAATTGATATTAATAATATTTTTTTAGAAATATTAAAAAAATATTCATATGCTATAATTGACAATAAAATATGTGATGCAACCTCAAAAAGACAAGAAGCTGTTTTAAATAGTAATTTTGATACTATTATTGTTGTTGGTGATAAGAAATCTAGTAACACTAAAAGATTATATGAACTAGCTAAAGAAAAAAGTGAAGCTTATTTAGTAAGTGATTTAAAAGAATTACAAGAGATTAATTTAGATAAAAATAAAAATATCGGAATCACTAGTGGAGCTTCAACTCCTTCTAGTTTAGTATTAGAAATATATGATTATTTAATCAAATAAAGTTCTATTACGCCCATAAAAAAGAGCTTTATTACCAAATTTTTTATTTAAATCTGTCATCAGTTCATCTATCATTTCATCTTTTTCACTTTTATTTAAGGCCGTAAATAAATTATGTTCTTCTTTATTTACTAATTCTTCTTTAATTAAATTACTAAAACCTACACCTAAAAGACGTAATGTATCACCATTATAGTTATCTTCAAACAATTCTCTTACTACTGTTTTTATTGTATCTAAGTCAGCTGTATAATCAATAGTTTTAGAACGTGTAATAGTTTTAAAATTAATATTTCGCATAGTTATATTAATTGTTTTAGTTAAATATTTTTCTTTTACTAATCTTTTATAAATATGATGTGTTAAAATATATAACTCTTCTAAAATCTCAGTTTCTGAATCTAGCCTTCTGTCATAAGTAGTCATAGTTGAAATAGATAAATTATCTTCTTTATGTAAAGGCATAATTGTATTACGTGATTTACCATTAAACTTATCTTTTAATTCATTATAATATTCTAAAGATATGATACTTAAAACTTTATCCTTATTTTCAGCAAGGAAAAAATCACCAATTGTTTTAATACCTAAATTTTCAAGTTTAGGATATGTTTTTTTACCAATACCAAATATTTCTTTTACTTCTAAAGGATATAGCATTTCTTTTACATCTCTATTATGAAGAACGGTAAGTCCTAGAGGTTTATGTAAATCAGAGGCCATTTTAGCTAAAAATAAAGTAGTAGCTATCCCTATTGAACAAGGTAAATGATATTCTTTTAATAATCTTGTTTGAATTTCTTTAGCTACTATTAAGGGATGTCTTTTTTTACTAATATTAGTAATATCTATATAAGCCTCATCTATTGACCCAATTTCAATTAAATTAGTATATTCTTTTAATAAATTGATAAATTTATAATGATAATTTAAATAATAAGAATAAGGTAAACTTATAACATTTAAAGTTTTTAATTTCTTATAAGCTAAAGCTAAAGGCATACCACTATGAATCCCATACTGTCTAGCTTTATAAGAAGCCGTAGAGATAACACCATAATTTGAATTTTCTCTACCAATCGCAAAAGCTGTATTACGTAATGCCGGATTATAGATTTCAGCTACTGAACAAAAAAAGGCGTTAAAATCAATGTGTAAAATAATATTTGACAAATTAACACTTCCTTTTTTCGTCATTTTAATGTATAATTACAACGTTATTATAGCATATATTTTAATGAGGTGGAATCATGAAATCTAAAAATAAAGATAACGTTAAAAATAAAAAAAGTTATACAAGTCCGCAAAGTAAATTATGGGGGAAAATATTAATTGGTTTTTTAGCTATTTCTTTTGTTATAGCTATTGTTGCAACTGTTATTTTCTTCATAGTAAATAGTTTTTTAAATGTATAATATTCGCTTTGCGAATATTTTTTATTGGGGAATTAATTATGATAAAATTATGTACTATTGATTTAGATGGAACTTTATTTGACAATAATAAAAACATCTCATTAGAAAATAAATTAGCCATAAAAAAAGCTAAAGAAAAAGGTTGTAAAATTGTTATAGCTTCTGGCAGGCCTTTTTGTGGTGTTTTAAATGTCTTAAAGGAATTAGAACTTACTAGTGATACTGATTATGTTATTTGTTATAATGGAGCCAAAATACTTAATGTTGGTACTAACGAAGAAATATTTTGTTCCTATTTAACTGATGATGATAGATTAAAAATATATAAGGCTAGTCAAATGTTTAATAGTTTTTGTCACGCTTTTAGACGTGATGAAGCTTTAATATGTGCTTGTCCTAATCCTTATACAGACGTTGAATCTAAAATTAATAAAATTACTCCTATATATGCTGATTTTAATAATTTAGAAAAAGCTTGTTATTTAAAAGTTATGATTGTAGATGCTAAAGAGAAATTAGATTATGTCGAAAATCATATAGATCCTTATTTCTTTACTACCTATTCAATGGTTAGAAGTTCAAACATCTTTTTAGAGTTTTTAAACAAATCAACAGATAAAGGGGAAGCTTTAGAAAAATTAGCAAATTATTTAAATATTAAAAATGATGAAACTATGGCTATTGGTGATGCCGGAAACGATTTAAATATGATTATAAAAGCTCATGTTGGTGTAGCTATGGAAAATGCTTTTCCATATGTGAAAAAAGCCGCTGATTTCATTACTTTAGATAATGAAAATAGCGGTGTTGCTTATGCTATAAAAAAGTTTATATTAGACTAATCCTAGTAATTCTTTAGCATTTAATATAGCACCATTACTTAGATTATTACCAGCAATCATTTTAGCAATAACTTTTATTCTCTCTTCTATATCAAGTTCTTTAATATGGGCAAATGTTTGCCCATTTTTTTCTTCTTTATAAATTAAATATTCATAATCCCCACAGGCTGCAACTCTAGCAATATGAGTTATACATAATACTTGTGTGTGTTTAGCAATCTCTTTTATTTTTAATCCAATTTTTAAAGCTGCTTGTCCAGATACACCTGTATCAATCTCATCAAAAACTAGTAAAGAATAATTTTTTTCTTTAGCTTCTATAACTTTTATAGCTAACATTAATCTTGATAATTCTCCTCCACTAGCAACCTTATTAATTTCTTTTAATGGTTCACCTATATTAAAAGATACTAAAAATTTAACAATATCTAAACCATCTTCTGTTAAATTAGCTTCTTCTAAAGGTAATATATTTTCAAAAGAAATATTAAAACTAATCTTATTTAACTCTAATTCTAAACAATTAGAAACTATTTCTTTTTCTAGTTTGATGGCTTTATTTTTCCTTAATTCATGTAATTTTAAAGCCTTGTTATAAGCATTTATTTTAGCTTTAATTAACTCATTTTTTAATGAATCAAGTAACTCATCATAATTAGTTATTTTAGCTATTTCAAAAGAAATATTATTATAATATTCTATTAATTCATTAACACTCTTTTTATATTTATCTTTAATCTTTTCAATTTCATATGAACGTTCTTCTAAATCTTCAAGTAGGTTATTATCATAATCTAAAGAATTTAATTCTTTATAGATTGAACTTTTAACTTCATCTAAATTGTAATATGAATCATTTAATATATTACTAAAATTATCATAATCTTCATTTATTTTAGCTATCTCTACAATATTTTCTTTAGCATCATATAAATTATCAACTACAACATCATTTAACAAATTATAGGCATTATTTAATGCTTTAAATATTTTGTCATAATTTCTTAATATTTTAATCTTATCAGCTATTATTTTATCTTCATCTTTAATTAAATTTAATTCTTCTAATTCCTTTTTCTCATATTCTAGAAAATCTAATCTTTCTAAATTAGTTTTTTTACTATTCAATAATTCATTATATTTTTTTAAAATATTTAAATAATCATTATAAGCAAATAAATAATCATTTTTAATCTTTATAATATTTATTTCATTATCTAAAAAAGATAAATAATTAGCTTGATCAAATAATTTAAAAGTATCTTGTTGTTCATGAATATTAAATAAATAATAAGCAATATCTTTAAGTTCTGTTAAAGTGATAAATTTATTGTTTACTTTAATAGTATTACGACCATCTTTAATTTCTCGTCTAATGACAATCTCTTTTGTTTCAGCAATATTTAAATCATTTAAATATTTAGTCAAATTCTCATTTGTATTAGTAAAATGAGCCTCAACAAAAGCACACTTTTCATTATGTCTTATTAAATTTTGATACGCTCTATTGCCTTCTAGTAATAATAAACTATCAATTATTAAACTTTTACCAGCCCCTGTATCTCCAGATATAATATTCAATTTTTCATGAAAATTTATATCTATATCTTTTATAATAGCTATATTGTTTATAATTAATCTTTCTAACATTTTTATCCCTCGCTATATAATAGACGAAAAATCAATTTTTTTAGTTTCCTTTTTACTAACATATGCTAAATATTCTTGATTGCCAGTACTTCCTTTAATAATTGATTTAGTAATATTATTAATGTATAAAGAAATACTATTTAAAGCTTTTTCTATTTTCTCTAAAACTTTAATTATTAGTTTTTTATCTTTAACTACACCATTTTTAAGATAGATATGACCGACTTCAAATTGTGGTTTTATTAAAACAATTAAATAATTATTTTCATTTAGATAATACACTAAAGCATCTAATAAATTTGTAATACTTACAAACGAACAATCTAATAGTACTATATCAATTTTTTCAGGGAAAGTAGGTAAAGATAAAATATTAGTATCTTCTAAACTTACAACTCTTTTATCATTTTTTAGTTCTGTAGCTAATTGGTCATGTCCTACATCAACGGCATAAACTAATTTAGCCCCATGTTTTAAAGCACAATCAGTAAAACCACCGGTTGAAGCTCCAATATCTAAGACCGTTTTACCTTTAAAATCTAAATTAAAGCTATTAATAGCTCCTTCAAGCTTTAGTCCACCACGTGATACATATGGTAGAATATTTTCATTTTTAATTGTAATAATATCAGATTCTAATACATCATAAGATGGTTTTGTAACTAATTTATCATTGACAAAAATAGCTTTATTTAAAATAGCCATATGAGCTTTATTTCGTGAATTAAAATAATTATTTAAAAGTAAATATTTATCTAATCGCATAAGCTTTTTATTTCCTTTATAATATTATCTTTACTAAAACCATAATCATTTAATATTTCATCTATGCCACCTTGAGGAATTATTGTATCAACGTTAAAGTTGATTCCCTTAATATTTGTTATTCCATATACTTTTAATTTTTCATAAAGTGAACTAGTCACAACTACTTCTTCAATAGTTAAAAATGGCTTGTTTAAAGCTTTTAATTCATCTAAGCATTCATAATCTAATGGTTTTATTACACGAGCATTAACAAGTGTTACATCTAAATCATTATTAACTATAATTTCATCTAAAAAATCAAGAATAGGTCCATACGCTAATACAATAGCTTTACTTCCCTTACGCATAATTTCCCATTTAAATGGTGTTTTACATATTGTCATTTCAGAAAAATTAGAAATTATTTCTTTACGAGGATAACGAATAACAACCGGATGGTTTGCATCAAAGGCACTATTAAATAATCCCATAACCTCTTTAGCATTACGAGGACTTAAAATTATAACATTAGGCATCGAACTAAACATTGCTACATCATAAATACCTTGATGAGTAGGACCATCTCTTCCTACTACACCAGCTCTATCAATACCTATAATGACTGGCAAGTCTTCTCGACATATATCATTTAAAAAGAAATCATAGGCTCTTTGTGAAAATGTAGAATACATCAATAATACTGCTTTTTTGCCACCTAAAACAATTCCAGCTGCTAAAACAGCCGCATGTTCTTCAGCTATACCTACATCTATTAGACTATCTGGATATCTTTTTGAAAAATATTCTAATTTTGCTCCTACTTTCATAGCTGGGGTGATAATATAAAAGTCTCTTACTGCTCTTAGTTGTAATAGTGACTCTGCTACAATTTCAGAAAAAGAATGAATATTGTTTAATTTTTGTTTCAATGGCTTACCTGTTTTAATGTCAAATGGTTCTACACCATGAAAGTTTCCTATATCATCTTGTTCCGCTAAACTATAACCTTTCCCTTTTTCAGTAAGTACATGTAATATTACAGGGCCTTCAACATCTTTAACTCTTTCAAGAGCCTTAGTTATTGTTTTAATGTTATTCCCATCAACCGGACCGTAGTAATCAAATCCTAAGTCTTCAAAAATATTATCATGTTGAATATATCCTTTTATAGCTCTCTTAAAGCGATGAAAACTGTTAGTCAAAAACTTTGGTAATAGATTATTTAGAACTTTTTTTAATTTAATAATTAATTTTTTTGAACGTAACTTATCAAAAGCTTGATTTAGGGAACCAACACTTTTTGATATCCCCATTTTATTATCATTTAAAATAATTAATGGGCTTTTATCTTTTAAAGTACCTAAATAATTTAAAGCTTCAAAACTAATACCATTGACAATAGAAGCATCACCGATAACAGCTATATTCTTCTTTTTATCTCCTTCAGCTAACATTAAGCCTGCTAAAGCTGATATAGAAGTTGAACTATGTCCGCTTTCAAAAATGTCATAAGGTGATTCTTCTCTTTTAATATAACCACTTAATCCATTTTTTTGTCGTAAAGTTTTAAAATTTTTAGCTCTACCTGTTAATATTTTATGGACATAACTTTGATGACCAACATCATAAAGTATATTGGTGTTTTTATAATCAAATACCGAATATAAGGCAATAGAAAGCTCAACAATCCCTAAATTACTAGCTAAATGGCCACCTGTTTTAGCAATATTTTCAATTAAAAATTGTCTAATTTCACTAGCTAAAACTTCTTTTTCTTTAAAACTTAAGTTAGCTAAAAATTCCGGGTTTTCAATTTGATTGAGATCAAACATCATTGCCACCCTTTCATTATAAATTTTCTTCAAACTCTTGTTGATTATTATTATCTTCTAAAGTTTCTAATCCTAATTCTGTCATCTTTAAGGCAACTAATTTATCCTTTTCATTCAATATGTCATAACATTCTTTTGTTAACTCTAAACCTTTAGTATAATTTGTAACTAAATCTTCAAGTGAAACATTTTTATCTTCAAGTTTTTTAATTATTTCCTCTAATTTTGCTAAGTTTTCTTCAAATGTAGGCATTATTTTATCTCCTTTACTTCACTTATTATTATTCCATCAGCTAAAGTCGTTTCAATGACATCAGCTACTTTAACTTCTTTAACACTTCTTAAATATTTTCCTTTAACTTTAGCTAAAGAATATCCTTTAGACATTACTTTTAAAGGACTTAATGAATCAAGTTTAGTACTTAATAAAGCATATTTTTCTCTTTTACTATTTTTAATTATTTCATAATTATGTTTAAGATTAGTTAAAAGATTATCTAAATTACGCCTAATTAACATTATTTTCTTTTCTGGACTATTATTTTTAATTTTAAACTCTTCTTCTTTTAAAATTGTCTTTTTATAAGTAATTTGTTTATTATATAAAAGTTTTAATTCTCTATATACTTTAATCAAATTATTTTTTTCTCTTTTAATAATATTAGTAGGTTTTAAATTATTTAAGCTCTTATCTAATGTTAATACTTGCATATTCAATTCATCAATACGATTTTGATATATCTTATTTAATAGCTTATATATATTATTAGTTTGTTCAAACAAACTTTCTTTATCTGGTACTACATAAGTACCAGCAGCTGTAGGGGTAGGTGACCTTAAATCAGCTACATAATCAGCAATCGTAAAATCTGTTTCATGACCAACTGCACTAATAATAGGGACTTTACTATGATAAATAGCATCCGCAACTATTCTTTCATTAAAAGGCCACAAGTCCTCCATTGAACCGCCACCACGAGCTAATATTATTACATCTACTAAGCCATCTTCATTAGCTTTATTTAGTGAAGCTGCAATTAATTTTTCGGCTCCTTCACCTTGAACTTTAGTCGGATATAATATTAATTTAACTTTATTATATCTCTTATTAATAGTTTTTATTATATCTCTTATAACGGCCCCTGTAGGTGATGTTACAACTCCAATTGTATGAACAAAACGTGGTATTTTTTTCTTTCTATCCTCATTAAAATAACCTAAAGAATTTAATTCTTTTTTTAATTGTTCAAATTTTAAAAATAAGTCTCCAATACCAGCTAATTTCATTTTGCTGACATATATTTGATAAGTACCAGTAGCTGTATAACTAGAAAGACGTCCTCTTAAAATTACTTTATTGCCATTCTTAGGTGTAAAATTTAATGTTCTAGCACTAGAAGCAAACATAACACAATTTATTTGTGAACTATTATCTTTTAAACTAAAATAAAGATGACCTGAACTATGCCATTTAAAATTAGACACTTCACCTTCTATTAAAAAACTTTGTAAATATATATTATTATCAAAGATACTTTTAATATAATTATTTAAAGCACTAACTGTTAAGACTCTCTCTTCCATTTAAACCCTCTAAATATTTAGCTATAGTATCTAAAAGACGATTATTAAATTTAGATGAATCATATTGATCAATTTTAGTATATATCTTACTAATTTCTATAGCTTCATTAATTACAATATTTTTATTTAAATCAGTAAACATCATTTCATAACATGCTAATTCAATAATAGCTAAATCAACTTTATTTAATCTATAAATGGTATAGTTTTTTAAATTATTACTAATTACTTGATCAATTTTTCTTTTATTTTCTAAAACTTTAGCAGTTATTTCAATAACTTGTTGATCGACATTTTCTTTATTATCTAAGACCATACTAAGGGAAATTTCTCTAAGATTTACTTCATATAATAATTTAATTACTTCTATTCTTATTTCTCTTCTTGTCATAAAATCATTCCTTTAAAAATTTAATAATTTTAGCATTTATCTCTTGATACTTTTCACTTTCTAACATCAAATGAGAAATATCATCAAATATAACTAGTTCCTTTTTATTGATAGCTAAATCATAAACATATTGAATAGATGAATAAGGAACTAATTGATCTAATTTACCCCATATTATTAAAACCGGTTCTGTAATAGCTATTAATTCTTTATTGCATATTTTAATAATATTCATAAATGTTTGTATATTATGGACAGAATAATGAGGAAATAGTCTAGTAAAAGCTATATTAATAGCTTTTTTATCATCCTTCATTATATTTTCTAATTCTAATTTATTCTTTTTTATCTTTTTAAATAATTGTAAACGATTATGTAATAAACTAAAATTTAAATATTTATTAGCTGGAGCTAATAAAACTAATTTACCTATTTTTCTAACACTTTGTAAGTAACAAGCTAAAGCTCCACCCATCGAAAACCCGATTAAATCAATTGTATCATATTTTTGTTCTAAATCATCATAATATGCTAATAATTTATTGAACGTGTCTTTGACTTTAAATTTTTTATAATTAGGGGGAATTGAATGACCTGGGACCTCAAATAAACAGACCTCATCATAAAGTTGTTCTAATTCAGGTACAATATTTTTAAAATCATTGACATCTGTTAAAAAACCATGAATTAATATTATAGCTTTCATATTACACCACAAAAAAAGCTATTAAATTAGTAACACCTAAAAACACTAAATAGGTTAATACCACATATAAATTAATTTTTATTTTTTTAAACCTTAACAAAGAGATTGATATAGCAACAATAATAACAAATAAATTTATGACTAAAGATAAATAACCAATTGTGTAATTACCTAATAATAGAATAAAAAAAGTATAAATAGGAACTAATAGTTTAGTAGAAAAAATGCTATCTGTTTTTTCTCCTACATTTTCAATTTTTAATCTATTTACTCTATGGAGTGTTAAAAAGTGTAAAAATAAGCAAATTATAGCAGTTAAAGATAACTCTAAATAATTATCGAATGTAACGCCAAAATCATTATAAGTTCGTGATAAAAAATGCCTAATTATATGATCAAAAGCTCCTATAAAACTGATTTGACTCCAATTTAAATTGTTATCATCTAAATCTAGACCAAAATATAAACTAGCTAAAACAATAGCTGGTAAAGCTAGATAGGCTAATGTCAAACAACAAGCCTCAAAAATATTGTAACATCTACTAGCAATAAAAGATTGAAATAAAAATAAACAAATAAATAATATATCAATTAATAATAAATATAATAATAAATTGCCATAAAATAAATTAATTTGTTTTAAATATAAGATTAAAATACCTAATAAAATAGGAATAGAAAAAACAACTACATTAATAAGTAAATGAAAATAAGTTTTAGTTTTATAAATGGCAGAAGTTTTAATAGGCAAAGCATAATATAAATTAGCCATATTTTTAAAATAATTTTGCCTAAAATCCCAAATTGGCAATAGATAACCTATAACTATATAAATAATTGACGGTACATAAATAACTTGACTTAATAATACTTTGCTATCATTATCTATAAATAAAATTATTGTAGGAAAGCTTATTAAATATATTATAAAAAGTAAAATAAAGAAGTATTTTTCTTTTTGAACTATAAAATTTAAATATTTTTTATTCATCTTAAAACCTCCATTTGATAAACTATCCAATTATCAAATGATACTTCTTTTATTTCTAAAAATTTAGATTTTTTAAATACATAGTGAATCTTTTCTAAATCATTATAACAATCAATAATCAAAATATTAGGTGTTTCAGTTTTTTTCAAAATATATAAAGCATCTAAATTATAATTTTCTTTAGGCTCTTTAAAAACTATTACTTGATAAATTGGGTCCTTTAAATAAGACTTATCATTTAAAGTAATTAATACACCATTATCTAAATAACCAATTTGATCAGCTATATCTGATAATTCTCTTAAACTATGACTTGTTAAAACGACTGATGTATCCTTATTTTTTGAAACTAATTTTTTTAATTCAGCCTTAAAGAGCTTTTTACATATAGGATCTACCCCATCAAAAGTTTCATCTAATAATAATAATTTAGGAGCAATAGCTAAAGCTAAAACTAAATAAAATCTTTTTAATTTTCCTTTAGATAAATGAAACAAACGATCACGTTTATCTAATTTAAAAATATCTAATAAATAATTAAAATAGTTTTCATCAATTTTATAGAAAGCTTCATAAAAAGCTTTAACACTAGTTATAGTAGAATCTGGTTCATAATAAGGAGTATCTGAAATAAATACAATGTCTTTTTTAGCTTCAACATTTTGATATATAGTTTCAGTGCCTAACAAAATTGTGCCATTATCAGGCTTTAATATACCACTACAAAGCCTTAATAAAGTGGTTTTACCAACACCATTAACACCAACAATTCCCATAATAGCATTCTCTTTAGTCTGAAATGTACAATCAGAAATAATAAGTTTATTATTAATTGATTTAGAAACATGAAGCACGTCAAGCATTGTTTTCCCTCCTTTAAAACTTATATTATTATACCATAAAGAACATATAAAAAAAACTAGGTAAACCTAGTTTCCTTTATTGTTATTCTTATTATCTTTATAAATGAAAATAGCAATTATTAAAATAATAACACCAGAAATAAACCAAACAAAATAATCAAAATTTGAGACAAAACTAGTACCCCATTCATCAGTAACAATAGCACAACTTTCAATATATTTGCCAAGTCCATAACCCATATTAATGATTGCTAAAACTAGTAAAGCTAAAAATTTTCTCATCTTAAGCCTCCCTAACTTTACCTTGATAATTCAAGTAAAAGAAACGTGGTTGATTAACATAAATAATACCTAGTACTATAGCTGATATTATTATGTTAGGGAAACAATATAATCCATTATAAATAAATGAATATAGTGGAGCAGATACAGCTAAATTAAAAATTTCAAAAGATTGCCAGAAAATACAACCAGCTAAGAAATGACTCATAAATTTAGCAAAGCCACCACATACACATGCTAGTACTACCATAATTACATTAAATTTTGTAGACTTATCTTTATTTAAAGTATGATAAAAAATACCTGAAAACAAGCCTACTAACGTATATGCTAAAGCATAATCTAATAATATTTGGAAAAATACAGCATACCATGCCCAATCAGTTCCATTAATTGCTGTAACTCCACCTAGCATTTGACATAAACTCGTTACAAGACCACAGATTGTGCCACAAATGACACCTCTTCTTAAACCTATTAAAATAATGGGTATCATCGCAAAACCAATACTTCCGCCGTTTGCAAAGAACGGAATAAAGTCAAATATACGTTCTTGTACAAAGTCAAGAATAAAGGCGATTGCGGCAAAAATAGCAATTTCAGCAATTGCTTGTGTGTTTAATACACCTTTTTTCATGTTTTTTCTCCTTCTATAATAAAAAAATGTCCGTTTAGGACAATGCTAAAAAGGATATCATTCCCTACGCTAGCATTACCTAGATCAGGTCAAAGGGTCGATTCTTAATCCTCTCAGCCAATTGGCTCCCCACATGACTTAAGTATTATAGCACATGAAATAGTTATTTTAAATAGTTATTTAAAAAATGACTATCTTAATTCTAAAGAGAGTCATTTTTACTAAATATTATTATACCTTTACCCTTAAATTTAATTGTAGCAGGAAAGTTTAAGATTTCATTAGAAATACATAGATTATCAAACTCTTTAAATTTATATTCATTTAATGGATATTTAAAATTATATAAACTAACAATACTACCTTTATTAGCAAATAAACTAATAAATTTATATTTGTTTTCCGTTATCGTCATATCTTTTAGATTAGTTATTAAAGTTATATCATCTTTAAATACTAAATTGTCATATTTATATAACAAATTAATATTAGCTAAAAGATGTTCTACTCTTTTACCTTTTATACCACCATGAATAATTATTTTACTAGCATCTTTAAAATAATTGATAGCATGTTCTGTATCTGTATCATCCTTGCAAGGATTTAATTTAATTATATTTTTTACTATTTTTTGTATTCTTTCATATTCTAAAAGACTAATAGAATCAAAATCACCTAAAATGTAATCTAATTTAATTCCTTTATTGATAGCATCTAAAGCCCCCTTATCAATACCTACCTTAACGCTATCTGTAAGTAATTCTAATTCATCCTCCTGATAAGGCAAAATAAATTCATAAATCATTTTAAAAACACCACTGTAGCCCCATTAAGTCCTTCCCCTTCACCACCATAACGGAAAGACTTAACATTAGGATTATGTTTTAACAATTCTTGTACTCTATTTCTAATAACCCCTTGACCATATCCATGAATAATGTTTACAGATTCATAATTTGCTAAAACTGCTCTATCAATAAAATCTTCTAATAAGTCTTTAACCTCATCATATCTTTTACCACGTAAATCTAATTTAATGCTAGCTCCATCAACCCGGTTATATCCCGTAAGTTTAGTTTTTTTAACTTCTTTTTGTTCTGTAACTATAGTTTTAATTAAATCTTTTTCTTTAAAATCCATCGTAAATTGGCCAAAATTTACTTTAAATTTATCTTTATTGATAGCTATTATTTTACCAACTTGTTTATAAGGGATAATCTTTACAAAATCACCAACATTTAATTTTTCTTTAAAAGGATTAACAGATATTTGATTTGAATCTAGAGTATTTACCTTATTTTTCAAATCAGCTAGAATATGTTCCTTTAATTCAGTTTCCTTTTTTAAATCAGTAATTTCTTTAATCAAATTTCTAGCATCTTCTTTAGCTTTTAATATTAAATTATCAGCTTCTGTTTTAGCTTTTAATAAAATCTTTTCTCTTTCTTTTTCTAGATATTCTTTTTCTTTAAATACTTCTTTTTTTACATTAGCTAACTCTATTGCATCTTTTTCTAATTCTTCTTCTTTTTGATTTAATTCACTTATTCTTTTCTCTAAATTAATAATATCAACGTTATCTTTTTCACCATGTAAAATATCTTTAGCTTTAACAATAATAGATTCCTTAACACCTAAAGTTAAGGCAATATTTAAGGCATTTGAAGCACCAGGAACTCCTAATAAAACCTTATAAGTTGGCTTTAATGTGTTAATATTAAATTCAACACTAGCATTAACAACACCATTTGTTTTATATGCATAATTTTTTAAATCAGTGTAATGAGTTGTCACAATAGCTTTAGCATTATTCTGTTTTAAATAATCAATAATAGCTATTGCTAAAGCACTACCTTCTTTAGGATCTGTTCCTGAACCTAATTCATCTATTAAAATTAAAGATTCTGTTAAATCTTCGGTTAAAATATCATTAATTTTTGTTATATGACTAGAAAAAGTAGATAAACTTTCTTCAATGCTTTGTTCATCACCAATATCTGCTCTAATATTTTTAAACACAAAATAAGTACTATCTTTCTTACTAGGTGGAAAAATACCTGATTGTACTAGAAGACTTAATAAGCCAACTGTTTTTAACGTTACTGTTTTACCACCTGTATTAGGACCAGTAATAATAATTATATTATCATCTTTACTAAGCTTTATAGAAATAGGTACTACTTCATCTTTATTAATTAAAGGATGACACACAGCATTTAAGTTAAATGAATAATCATTAGTTAGTTTAGGTTTATTATAGTCTTTTGAATAATTAGCCTTAGCAAATATTAGATCTAAGGTTGTTAAAATATTAAAATTGTTAATTAAATCATCATAATTTGATTTAATTAATAAAGACAATTCAGCTAAAATCTTATTAATTTCTACTCTTTCTTCTTCTTTTATACTTTCAAGCTGATTAGCTAAAACAAATGTTTCTTCCGGTTCAATATAACAAGTATTATTAGAACTTGAAATATCATGTAATATACCCTTAAATGAATTTTTATACTCAATTTTAACAGGCAAACACATTCTACCATCACGCATTACAATCAATAACTCATTCAATTTATGGCTATCTCTGGCCATAATTACGTTTAATGTTTGACGCAATTTATTTTCTTGCATACTTAATTTACGTCTAATTTGAAATAAATTTTTAGATGCTTGATCTAATATTTTTCCTTCATTTGAAATAGCTAAAGTTAAAAGATTTCTAAGTTTATTTAAATTAACTAACTGTTCGTTATAATTAATTAATTCTTTAAAATCTTTATTTTCTAAAAATATATTATTTAAATATTTATTAATTTCATTAGTAGTATTAATTAATATCAATACATTTAATATATCATTTTCAGCTAAATTAGCTCCTTTATGAGCTAAATTTAAAGCATCATAAACATTATTGTAATTAGAGAATGGTAAAGAACCATACTTAATCAACACTTTTATTGCTTCTTCTGTTTCAGCTAATAAATGATTAACTACTTCATAATTATTACTAGGCTCTAATGATAATAATTTTGTTTTAGCGTAGGAAGTAAAACAAAATGGTTCTATTAAATTTAATACTTTATCATATTCTAATATTTTTAAATCATACATATTATATTCCTTTAAATATAATTATGATTACTATTTAGTCTTTCATATGTAATAAAGTTAATACCATATAAAGCTTCCTCAGGTCTAACAAAAGCTATATCAGATTCATTAATATAATATAATAATGAACGTGAATTAGGATATATTAAACATAATTTAGTGACTGTTTTTTTAGGATCACTAGCTTTAAATGTTACAAAATCAAAAATATCTTCAATAAAATGAATTTTAGTGTCATTAGCATCTTTTATATACTGCCAACTAAATTCGCTATTAATTGATATTTCATAATTACTAAAATTATATATAACTTTTATATAATAGATATTAGTTAAAGTTTCTAAATAATAATCATAACATTTGTTGTTACTTTTAATTAATTTATTAACTTGATTTTTATGTTCATTTAAAATAGTCTCAAACAAATTTTCAATTCTATTTTTAGCAATTATTTTTCTTCTAGTATAAAAAATAATATAGGCTAATAATATTAAAATTAAAACACTAACTATTATGATTCCAATGATGGCTAATATTTTCATTTTAACTCCTGAATTTGACCGGTTAAAACACCTTCATCAATCATTTTAGATACTTCATCACCAATTTCAAATGTATTTTCTTTTAAATAAACACTAGATTGTATCGGTTTATGAATAACAATTTTAACTTTAGTCTTTTTCCAAGGATAGTTTTTAGAAATCTTACTAGAACCTATAATACTTATCGGACTTATAGTAGCTTCGGCTTTTGTAGCTAATTTAAATGATCCAGCTTTAAACCCACACATTGTTTCATATTCTCTAGTTTTTATACCACCTTCAGGGAATATAATCATATTATAGCCATTTTTAACTAATTTAATGGCATGTAGTAAAGCCTTAACACCTTCTCTTTCATTTTCTCTATCTAAAGGTGTTACATCAAAATTTTTCATTATTGTTTTTAAAATAGGTATTTGAGCTAAATCTTTTTTAGCTACTGCAGACATAACTCTTTTATAGGCTAAGTATACTAAAATTACATCACAATTTGATTTATGATTACCATAAACAACAAATGTCTCATTTGGTATGTTTTCCTTGCCTTCTACTTCTAATTTAATTCTTAATACTATTCTTACAAAATTTAACAATTGATATAAAATTGCATGATTATATTTATTAGTAGCTTTACATTTACCGGTAATAAATATAAAAATAAAGACTAAAATAATTAAAAAGATGATAGATGTTATAAAGCCTAAAAAGATATATAAAATTATAAACCACAAACTATTTAAAGCTAGTAATGAATAAAAATAACTAAATAAAGCCGTAAAAGCTAATAAAAAGATAATTACAGACATTAAATATCTTTCCTTTCATAAACTAAATATTTTACTTTTTCTGTTTCTTTTTCTGATATTAAATTGAATTTATCTAAAGAAAATGATGGGAAATATGTATCTCCTTCATAATCACCTTTTATAATAGAAATATATAATCTATCAGCATAATCTAAGGCTAATTTATAAATACTAGCTCCTCCAACTACAAATAAATCTTCTTTATTTTCTTTCAAAAAAGAAACAACATCATCTATTTTTACAGCATCAGCAAAAACATTATCACTTAAACTAGCCACATAAATTTTGCCATAAGGTAATGGTTTATCTTTATAATATCCTTTTAAGGAATAATAAGTATTCTCACCCATTAATACTACTTGACCTTTAGTCTTTTCTTTATAATATAATAAATCTTCTTTAACATGCCATGGTATTTTATTATTCTTACCTATTAAACGATTACTAGTCATTGCCCATATTAAATTAATCATACTGCTACCTTCCCTTTAATACCTTTATAAGGATTATAATCAAGTAAATTAAAATCATCATATTTAAAATCAAATATTGATTTAACATTAGGGTTTATTTCCATTTTAGGTAATTTTCTTGGAGTTCTTTTTAATTGTCTATCAATTTGTTCTAAATGATTTAAATATATGTGAGCATCACCTAAAGTATGAACAAACTCACCTAATTCTAAATTACATACTTGAGCAATCATCATAGTAAATAAACTATAAGAAGCAATATTAAAAGGTACTCCTAAAAAGACATCCCCTGATCTTTGATATAATTGACATGATAATTTGTTTTCATTAACATAAAATTGCATCAAAGTATGACAAGGAGGTAATGCCATATCTTTAACTTCACTAGGATTCCATGCTGATATGATTAAACGACGTGAATTAGGGTTTTTCTTAATTTGTTCAATCAAGTTAGCCAATTGATCAACTCCATCAAAATTACGCCACTGTTTGCCATATACAGGTCCTAATTCACCCCACACTTTAGCAAATTCTTCGTCTTCTTTAATTTTATTAGCAAACTCTTCAATCGTTTCACCTTTAAATTCTTGACTATTTTTATATTTAGCATAAGGCCAGTCATTCCAAATTCTAACATCATTTAAAACTAATGGTCTAATATTAGTTGAACCAGATATAAACCATAAAAGCTCATGAATTATACTTTTCAAATGAACTTTTTTAGTTGTTAAAAGAGGAAAACCTTCATTTAAATCAAAATGCATTTGATAACCAAAAACAGAAATTGTACCAGTTCCTGTTCTATCTTCTTTTTTATGACCATTTTCTAAAATATAACGACATAAATCTAAATATTGTTTCATAGTTTATTCCTTTCTCTTAAGCTATCACGATGTTTTTGATAAAACATTTTCTTTATATCTTCATTTAATTTTTCAACATAGGTAAAAACATTATCATCAATAAAAGACATACTATTTAATAACCACGCAATAGCCATGTTGACATAGTAAGTATTAATTTTAACTTTATCTATTAACTTATATATTTTACCATAAAATGTTTCATTTTTATATTGTGTTAATAAAATAATTAATCCTGTTCTCACATAAAATTCTTTGTTAGATGTTATCAACTCTTCTATAAATGGTAAAAAATACTCTCTGTTTTTAGCTACTTGTTTAACGTTTTGACTAATTGAATCTGTAATAGCCCAAGTATCTGTTACTTCTAGTAATTTTAATATTTCTTTTTTTAACTCTTCTTTAGATAACTTATTTAATAAAATAGATCCTAATAATTTAGTTTCAATTGTATTATATTTAATATTATTAAAATATGATACATCAAGTTTTTTAGCATATATACGTAAGTCTTTCATATATACACCTAAAATTCTATCTTTAGTTTTATATAGTTTACTTACAAATAATTGATATTTCAAACTAGCTAATTTAGCTAAATCATAATTAATATTATTAGTATAATCTAAATTATAATAATATGTATAACAAGAAAATGTTCCATATTCTAATTTAATATATCCTTCAAATTTAAAACCAATTTTAGTATATAAAGCTAAAGCTTTTTTATTACAGTCATCAACTATCAAACTCATACTAGTAGCTTTAGTTTTAACCTCTTCTAGCATATATTTAATTAATTTAGAAGCGGCCCCTTGACCTAAATGAGTCGTTTTAGTCATAAGACGTGAAAAAGAATATGTCTTAACATCAGAAAATGTATTTACAAGATATTCCTCACTAGCTAAATGTAAGGAAGCATATGAAATAATATTACCTTCTTCAACAAGTATTCGTCCATTACCTTTCTTTATATCGTCATATATTAATTCATCATTAGGGTAATCATTTAACCAAATCATTAATTTTTCTTTTGTTATCCTATCTTTTACTTCATTTTTCATTTGAACTATTTCATTATAATCAGTTAAAGAAGCCTTATAATACATATTACCACTACCTCGTATCTCATTATGCAATTTTAACATAATTCTTTATATTTTACATCATTTATCTTTATATCTTGTTAATTAAACCAATATAAACTATAATTTTAAAAAAGGAGACAAAAACTATGATATTAAGTTCAAATGCTAGTCGTTATTTAATTGTTATTTTATTTATGTTTTTAATTGGGGCCATTATAGGTTATGGTTTAGAAATATTTTACAGAAGATTTTTTTCAGCTAAAAAATGGGTAAATCCTGGTTTTATGAAAGGACCATATTTACCTCTTTATGGATTTGGTCTTGTTTTAATGTTTGGAATTTCTGCTTTAATTATGAATTTTAGTAGTTCTAACTTAGTTTTGTATAATCCATTAGGTAATTTATTTAATAACAATATTAAAAGTGGACCTACTGTTTATGATTTAATTCCTATCTTAACTATTACTGCTGCCTTAATTTTACTTGAGTTTATAGGTGGTTTAATCTTTGTTAAAGGATTTAAAGTTAGATTGTGGGATTATACGAATTTAAGAGGTAATATTATGGGAATAATCTGCCCAATGTTTTCATTCTTTTGGTTTGTTATAACTGTCATTTATTATTATGCTTTAAACCCTTTTATTTATCAAATGTTTATATCTTTGTTTAATTATATCTTTTTAGGCGGGGCATCTGGTGATGTTGTCAATTTTATATTTATATTTATTTTAGGTATAGCATATGGTATTTTTATACTTGATTTAGTTAGTTCATTAGGATTATTTAGAAAAGTTTTAACTACAGTTAAAGAATCAAACACTTTAAAACATTATGAAAAGCTTAAAAATGATTTTAAAAATTATGTCATGAAAGAAAAAATTAAAGCTTATGAAAAAATAGCTGCTAATGACAAGTTTAATTTATTAGAGCATTCTAAAAGAAATATTACTAATATAAAAAATAACAGTAATAAATTTAAAGAAAAAATCAACAAATTAATATATATTGACCCAAATAAAAAAGCTGAAGATAATTACGGAACAGACTCCAGACCAAAAAAGGATAGTTAAAAAAGAGGCTGTGAAAAAATAAACAGCTAAAAAATAAGGTCTTGTTATAACAAAGCACACTAGGCTCTGGAAACAAG
>CALUQZ010000001.1 GCA_944323055.1 uncultured Acholeplasmatales bacterium | reverse complement strand
ACAGGAAAATCTAAGGCTACTATTGAAAGATTATTGAAACGCTCAAAAGTTATTAATCACGTTGGACCAAAGAATGGCGGCCATTGGGAAATAGTAGACGAAAACAAACAATCCGAGTCATAATTTTAATATGGAGATAACGGTGTTTTTAGTTGATTCAATAGATTTAGATGTTTTAAACCCAATATATATTTATTGTTTTGGAATAGCTGGAATTGTTATTTATTTACTTTTGATTATTTTAGCTATCGTTTTTATAAAAAAAGACGTCGATTTAAATTATGTATTTGGTTATAGAACACCATTTGCTCTTTCATCAGTAAAAAAATGGAAATGGGCAAATAATATTTTTATGAAATGCCTAATAATTGGAGAGCCAATATTTTTGATAATTCATATTGTTATATTTACTTTATCAGCGGTTTTTTCTTGGTTCTTTTTATGGACAATACTTACTATGGTTATAGGACTTATCTATTTTATTCCTATCGTTTTATATATTGAGATATATGGCCGTATAAAATTTAAAAATGATGTAGATAAGCCTATTGAACCTCTAATAGAAAATGAGCAATCCAAAAAACAAGATATCGATGATTATTGGAAATAAATTTACAATTGTAAATTTGTAGCATTTAAAAGTTGCTGTTATAAGGGTGTGCAATATATCAAAAGCGTAGTATGTAGGCATAATTGCTTAACATTGAGTTTGATGTATACTATTATTATTGTGAAAGGTAGTGTTATAGATGAGAAAAATTAAAATTATTTCTTGGTTTAATTTTGCGTTACTCTATATCTATGCTTGCTTTTTAATAACAATTATTGTTTTTGCAAGCATAAACGTTGCAGAAAATACATCCAGTACTAATACTATTCAAATCTTACTTTTTACTTGTTTAGGAATTATTGGAACTATTCTAATTTTAGGATTTACAAATTTAATTTTATGTATTAAACACTCTAATGAAATAATTAACGGAGCCTTGTTAAAGATGTCTTTTAAAATTAAGTTAGGATTGATTCCATTCTTTATTGTTAACTTTATTTTTTGGGCAATATTTTGGCTTGGGACGTTTAACGTATTTTTAATTCTTCTTGCTCCAATTGTATGGGCAGTTTCTTTAATCACAACTTACTTATTTTTATTAATAGAAGGAACTCCAAATATTGTTTTCTTGGCTAAAAAGTATTTCATGTCCAAAGAGGTAATTTATTTAATTTATGCAATTTTACACTTTATATATGTTGTTGATATTATAGGTTCCTTACTCGTTTATGAGAAAGAAAAAGTAAGACTGAGTTCTTGAATTTAAGGGGTGCAAAATTATCTAAGGGTGTGCAATGTATCAAAAGCGTAGTATGTAGGCATAATTGCTTAATAATGTTTGAATTATTCTTAAAATTAAGGGTGTTCAAGCTTTTTTTATTTTATACGATATATAGACATTTTTTAAAATTACGCCGTGTAGTAACTTAATGACACAATAAGAGCAAACTTAAAATCGGCATTTCTAAGAATTCTCTAAAGAGCAAGGTTGTTACTAATAAGAAGGTAATAATTTAATTTCTTAATTTAAATATTTTCTATTATTTGATTTAAACTATTAAAATCTATAAAATCAACTTTTTTATTATATGTTTCTATCATAGCTAAATTTTCAGCTGATTGTTTATTTAAAGGTATTTTTTTAATATGATTATAAAGCAATTTCATTAATATTTTATGACTAAATTTTAATTTAGCATAATCTATTCCACCTCTTAAATGAAAAATTTTAGCTTTATTATATATAGCTAGATTAATTTGTTTTTTAATATTATTTCTAATATTAATGCAATTTTCACTATCTTTAGGATCAGCTAAACCAACACTAACTATAATTATATTTTTATTATCTATATTTTTAATTTTTTTAAAAGTTTTACTTAATCCTAACATCCCACCAGCATAAAGAGCTCCTAAATATATGATATAATCATATTCATTAATATCTTTTATTTCTTCATATGATATGACAGGAATATTAGTTATTTGACCAAGCTTTTCAGCATATTTTTTACATGTGTTATAATAAGAGCCATAAATTATAATCTTTCTCATCGTAGTTCTCCTCATATCTAATAGATTCAATCTAATTATATCATAATAAAAAGACTATAAATGTGTAAAATTATAGTCTTTTTAAATCTGTTTATTCAATTATTTTATTAAAATATCCTTCAAATAATGTATAATCATTTAAATCTTTTAAATATACCATAAATCCATAATCATCTTCTGATACATTTAGTTTTAGATATTGACTAACTATTTGTTTTTCCTCATCTGTTAAGCTTATTAACTCATAAGTAAATGAACTTTGATAGTAGATATTCATATTAACTAAAATAGTCTCAACAGTTATTTCATCTGCGCTATTAAAAGTAAGCTTTTCATTTGTAATTTCAAACTTTAAATTATTAATATATCCTTCAAATTGAGGATTATTTCTTACGACAACTGAAACATTAGCATATGAACTAAAGACACGGTAATAAGTTGAGTCAAATCCTTCAGATTCTTTTTTAATAATTGCGTTATTTAAGAAGTCAACAATCTCAACCTTATCAGAGATAAGGATATTATAATTAATATTTATTTCTGTTATGACATAGGTTGCTAAATATTCTTCTAATGAAAGATTACTGTCTTCTAAAGTTATTTCTATATATTCATTTGTTGCAAAATACATATAACTATAAATATTTGAATCATAAGGATATACAACGAAATCAATAGGTTTAGAATAAGTAGTATAAGAATCTTTATAATCAATCACCATATGATATAAGTTATCATTTACTTTTGTGATAGTAATATTATCCTCAACAAACTTTCTAAAGTTAACAACATCTTCATAAACATTATAAGTTATCCTAGGTTTATACGTGTAATCAATATTTATCTCATAGATGTTATTAATAATTAAGTTTTCAATATCTACATAATTATCATAATATAATAAATATGTTTCATTTACAAAAGGTTCCCCGTTTAAATCATACTCTATTCCATTTCCATCAGTTCCAATACTAATATCATTAATATTATTATATTCATCACTAGGAACTATTTCTAATGGATTTGTTTGGGTAAGTTCACCATTATAATAAATATCAAAACTACTATTTTCATTGTCTATTTGAATTTCTACCTTAGCTAAAACAAGTTCTAAAATACTATCTTTAGCTTCTAAAACGTAACTATTAATATTTAGGTTGACTGCCAAATATGATTTAATTGTATTTTCATTTATTTCTTCACTATCAGGGATAGGGTAACACATAAATTCAGCTTTTACTTCAGGACTATTTAAATCAAAGATATTATAAATAACATTAAATGGGGTATTAAATAATTTAAATGTAACATTACAATCATATCCTAAATTAATAGTAGTAGTATCTATAGATACATAATTATTAATTAAATAGTTGATATATGGGTAATCACTAATATATAGATCGTATTCTTCAATAATTATAGTGTGAATATTATCTATTAAAGAATCGATATAATAAGTATTATCATCAACTTTTAAGAGATTTTTTGTAATGTCTTGTTTAACTATGATATTACTTGTTTCATCTAAAACAACATAAGGAACATATAATTCATTGGTTATGCCAGCTAGTGTATAAGTTAAGTTTCCTGATTCAATATCATAACTATCAATATTAAAATTATTGTTAGTTAAGAAATCAATTATTTCATCACCCTCAAGATGGTCAGTTCTATTAGGATAATAGATTTCTATTTGAGCTAGATAAGCTAACATATTAATAAATTCATTAGTATCAAAGTAATTGTAAAGATAGAATAAGGTATTATTTTCATAAATTGATATATTTATAATCTTATTTTCATATTCAGTTAGAGTAAAATTAAATTGAATAGCATTAAGAACTTCATTTTGATATTCAAAATAGATTTCATAAGTTTTTGAATATTCCTGATTAGATACGTTTATTTTATAATTAATACCTAAATTAGCTAAAGTATTTTTAATATCACTAGATATTGTAGTATATTTATAAATATATTCTTGATATAAGGTTACTTCATTAATTAAACTAAATATATAATCATCAGTAATTTCATCATAACTATCAACTACGTATTTATAAGTAGATAAATCAAAGTCTATATTAGTATAATCATACATTTTATCATCAGATATAATTATAGGATCTAAATTAAAGACATCAGTAGTAGAACCATATTTAATAGTTATTTTAATAATATTTTCATTTTTATCATAGATAGAAGAAACAATAGTATCTTGACCATAGTTTTCAAGAATATAATTTTTAAATTCTTGATAAGTTAATATGTTTTCTTGATTTAATTTATTATAAAATAATATTCTTTTACTATCAGGAATGATATCTTGCGAACCTATATTTAAAGATGTTACGTAAACTGGTGTATCCCACCATTTTAGATCGTTTACTTTATTTACTTCAGACTCAGGAATAACTGTATAACTGATAGTAGCAGGGTAACCATTAATATCTACAGTTATATTTTTTTTGCCAACAGTAGAAGTATCAAAACCAGATACATCAAATTCAGTATAACTTCTTTCAAAACTATAATTGTAATAATATTCTAAATGGGCATAGTTTAAAATGATATTTTGCGGTAAGCATATCTCTTTATTATCTGTGTCAAAATGATAACTATAGTTGTCAGTATTACCATCAGCCTTGAAATGATAATAATTTAAGACAGGATTTTCGTTATCATAAACATAATATTCAATAGGCGCATAGAAAGTAGTTATACCAGAAAATTCAATATAACCAATCTTAAATCCAGTAGTAGTTGTATCAACATGATAAGTTATATCAAAATAATCAGCACTTAAATATATAGTATTATGGTTATTTTGATAATACATATAACATGTAATATCATCTAAAGCTTCGCTAATATGAACACCAAAATAATTATTATCAAATAAATTTTCTTTACTGGAAATACACATTTCATCAAATGTATCACTACCTTTTTCTATTTTAAATAAATGTTGACTAAATGAAGCAAAACTACTATAGAAAACATGTATATCTGATGGTTCATATAAGATATATAAGAAATCATAAGATAAGTTATTTTGTTTAATAGTACCTTTATGAACTCCTGGTGTTGTATCTGTATCTAAAATGACATTACTTTCATTTATTGGGATAACAGTAGATGTTTGATTTGTATTATCGATATAGTAGAATGTGTACCATTCATTTAGTAATTTATAATATTCGCTTGTAGTTAAGCCACTTTTCATAAAGGCTATACTAGCAGAATTGTTATTAACTAAATAAATTGAATTTACTTGTTTAAGATTATCTATACTATTATAAATATTTTGTAATTCTTCATCTGTTACAGTATTTATATCTAGCTTTTTAGCATTATTAATAACAGCAATTACATCGTTTGTAAACGAACTATTAGTTATATTACTAAATAAAGAATCAATACTTTGTTTTAGGCTAGTATTAGTAGTTATTTCATCAACAAGTGGAGTTAAAGCATTAGCTAATGAAATAATATTTTTATCTAAGATATTAGGTGTTTTATCAAATAAATCAATTATTACGTTGATAATAGATTCATCAAATGTTCTAGCTACAGCTATAACTAAATCAATATTTTCTAAGACATTATCAATTATATTTAAGATATTAGTTACCATTAAATAATCTCTGCCATTTGTTATAGAAACTGTATCAAGTACGTTCTTTAAGCCTTTTCTTAGATTAAAGAAATTATCAGTTTTATCTGCTATAACATCGATAATATTTAAAATAGAATTTAAATATGTGACAGCTTCAGTTTCAGTAATTTTAGAAGTACTTATTTTATATGATGTAATTATTACATTTTGAATATCAGTATTACTAATATTTTTAAGATTATTTATAATCTTATAAATGAATAAAGTTATTTGATGATAATCACTATAAGTAATAGCTTTTTCTTGAATATTTTGATTTGCTAAAGTGTCAAGGAAAGTATTTAAAACGCTTAGATCAGCAAAGCCTTTTAAATATGTAATATATTCATTATAATCAGTAGAAATAACCTTATTATTAATAGAATCTACATAGTAGTATGAAAAACCACTATCAAAAGACATGCTGCCAGAATAGAACATTTGATATAACATATTAGCTAGAATAACAGTAAATTGTTCTTGCGTTATTTTGCTAGATAGAGTAACTAATAAATCTTTTAATTTATTTAAATTATCATCATTAAAGAAATTAGTTATAGTATTTAATTTATCAGTTGAGTTGTTAAAATTATAAACAAATTCATAAATTAAAGCGGCACCATCATTTAATGATTTATTAAAATCTAATAAAACATCATCTGTTATACCAGCTAAAAGTAACATATCTTTAATCATTTGAAGATTTTCAGGAGTGTATTCATCATCTAATAAATCAGTTTTTATTAATTCCTTATTTTCGGCATATGATTCTACATTATTTTTGATGGTAGTCGTTGATATAATAGTTACCATTGTATCCATTACATATTCATCATTTAAACTAGTAGAAGTTGCGGGCATTTCAAAATCTTCATCATAGAAAACATCTAAAACTTTGATTTCATATTCTACGGCGAATCCCTCATAAGTGATAGTTAAAGTCTTATCGCCAGGTTTAGTAGTATCGAAGTTACTAACCATTGAACTTATAAGTTCAATATCTTCTGATTTGCCATTATTAAATGTTAATGTTAATAGACCATTAACAAAAGGATCGTTTAGATTATATTCTTTTTGTAATTCTTTAATACTAATACTTGATAAAACGATCGGGTTAACTGTGTAATTATAATTTATGGTTAGACCACCATAAGAAACAACTAAAGTTTTATCACCAGCAGTTGAAGTATCAAAGTTAGTTACTAAATCGGCTGTTAAATCAATTGTTTTTTCTGTTTCATCGTTATAGGTAACTTTTAATTTACCTATAACAAAAGAATCGTCAACAAAGAAATTATTTTTTAACTCTACTATTTCAATAGCCTTAACAGCAGCTGGGTCTATTACTTCAATTTCATAAGTGACATTTAAATCGTTATATGTAATAGTAAGGTTCTTTTTACCTACAGTTGTAGTATCAAAGCCACTAACCATATCTAAAGTTAAATCAATTGTTTCAGTGGTTTCATCAAAATAAATTAATGTTAATTTACCACTTACAAATGTTTCATTTAGGAAATAATTGTTTTTTAGTTCAGCTACTTCAATATTAATAACTTCATTTAAGACTTTGTAATTAAATGTAATACTTTGATCTTTATAAGTGATAGTTAAAGTTTTATCACCAGGAGTTGTAGTATCAAAACCGGTAATCATATCTAGTGTTAAAGGTATTTTTTCACTAGTACCACCTAAATAATTAATTAGTAGTGTTCCTTCTGTAAAAGGATCACCAATATTATAAGTATCATTAAGAGAATCGACACTGATAGTTGCGACATTTAGTTCAAATCGCGTGATGTTTAGCGTGTAATCTCTATTTAAAATATCATCTTCGGCAAAATAAATATTTAAATAAAAAGTATTTAGACCAACTTCTAAGTTTAAAGTAGAAGATAATTTGTCAGTATGTTCTTCATTACTATAAACATTTATTAAGATGTTATCTGGCAAAATGATATCAGCAACATCAAAAGTTGTTGTGCTAGCATCAACATTAAAACTAATTGTACTATTTTCATTGTCGATAATAGCATCGCTATAGCCGTTTATTCCCTCTACGGCTAAGCTTACGGTAGTTTCCCCATCACAAGCTACCATTATTATAGTTAATAATAATAGACTTATAAAAGTACTAATGGTTTTTAGTGCTTTTTTCATAATTTTTCCTCCAATATAGTTTTTTATATATTAATTATACAATTTTTATTTTAATAAATACATATTTATTAAAAAAAATTTATTAAAAATAATTGTGATAGTTAATTAAAGTTTAAAATTTAATAAATTTTATTAAAAAATGGTTCCTATTGAATTAAAAGACCTAGGGGTTGATAGCTCAGAGTATGATTTTTACATCAAGTTAGAAAACAACCTGGAATTACTCAAGCTGAAGAAAAGGGAAGAATAATGGAACGTAAAGAAATAATGCTCTTTGATTTTGATTGTTATAGAGAAGCAATAATTAACGTTTTTTTGCACAATGAATGGGTTAATTTAAATGAACCAATGATAACTTTTTATTCTGATAGAATTGAAATATTATCTAGATGATCACTTCACCATTACAAACTATAAATGGTTTTTATGAAGTGCATTCAGTGCCTGTAAATGACAAGTTATCTGAGTTGTATATGCAGTTACATATAAGTGAAAAAACGGGTAGAGGTGTTCCTACGATTATTAATAAGTATGGGAAAGAATCTATAAAAGTTAGCGAAAACAATATTATTGTTACTATTCTACTTAACAGAATTAACGAGGTGGGTGATAAAGTGGGTGATAAAACAAAAAGTGACACGCTTAACATTTCACAAATCAAAGTTTTAACAGAAATAAGGAACAATCCGAATATCACAAAACCACAACTAATGATTAAATGTGAATTAGGTAAAACGTCTATTGATAAGATTATTAAAACTTTAAAAGACAAAGGTTATATTAAAAGAATCGGTTCTAATAAAACAGGTTACTGGGAAGTACTAAATAATTATTCATGAAATAATCCATGTTTTAACTGATCTAAAAGGCGAAAATTATGATCACGAGAAAAAGTTTTGCGACATAGCTAATCATATTACTCTAAATACTAAATATATCATTACAAGATTTGCATACAATAATCTCCTAGTATAAAGAAGAACAATACGTTTTCTAATCTTTATGAACATTAGTCAAAAAAGAAACTTAAATTTCAATCTATTTATTTTTATCAAAAAACGATGAGTTAAAAAACAAAATATATTAGTTTGTCATATTTATACAACATATCTGATAGCTTCTTAGAAATTATTAAATCCGACACATTATTTAAATTGTGTCGTTTTTCTTTTGTTGATTATTTGATTTAATATAGCTGTAGCTAAGCTACAGAAAGAGGAAAAAATATGAAAACATATGAAGAAGAAAAATTAAAAGAAGAATATACTATTAAAAGAAGTCCAAGTAATTTAGAAGAAGCTAAAATCTTAGATAGAAGATGTAAAATGCCAGCTTACATTTTCACTTATGTTTATGGAGTTGTTGGGGCCTTACTTTTAGGAATTGGGATGTGTTTAGCCATGGGAGTTATTGGTGGAAGTACAACTATATTTCTTGTTATAGGTATAATTGTTGGTTTAATTGGCATAGTTTTAGTAGCAACTAATTACCCAATATTTAATAAATTATTACGAAGTAGAAAAGAAAAGTATTCTAGTCAAATATTGTTGTTATTAAATAAAGAAGAATAAAAAAAGGTTGTAAAGAAGGCATAATTCAGCTAACTTTACAACCTTTTTATGGTAAATTATTAATTAAAAACAAACATTAAAATATAAAATTTTTATTGATTTTAATTCAAAATTAAGTGAAATATTGCATTTTTATTAACCATATGTTAGTATATAAGTAGATAAAACATTTTAATGAGAGTTGGGGGATAATAATGAAATATTATATTATGATTCATATAATATTTTGTATGTTTATTTATCTAAAGAGTGGTTTAATAGGTTATGATGATAATTCTTTATATCAAGATGAAGATGTTAGTAACTACAATGCTTCATTGTATGAGCCTATTGGTGATGATGAATTGGTATATATAGTTTGTAGAACAAAGACAATTTATTATAATAATAATAACGTAGAATTGTCTTTAATTAAATGGAGTTAGTTATGAAAAAAACGTTAAATCTAATATGCTTATTAATTTTTATTATCTTAATAATAAGTTGTAAGGAAGAAAGAGAATATGAACATGGTGATAGAGTAGTTATAGATCATATCATTTATGAATATGTTGATCCAAAACAAGTAGATGCACCATATTATGATTATAGAATGGCAGATATATTAGATTCTGATAAGCCTTTATATCATTCATGTTATCCTTTTGATATGATTAATCCAGAAAAATTTCCAATTAATAGTGATATGTTTAATGAAGAGAATTGGGGAGAAAATGTATATATTATTTCATCTCGTTATGGCCATAATTTTCCAAGTGATGAGAACTTTATAGAAGATGAATATGGGTTAGTTCAATCAAGACATCATTATTTTGCAACTGATATGGACTGTGACCTTGTTTATGCTAATTATGCGTTTAATAATCCATCTTTTTGGGTTGTTGGTTGTGATGGTGAAACAGATGATGTAAGAATAAAAAATAAAATTGATAATATTATAGTAGCTGGTATAGGTTATGCTGCCTTTGCTAGAGAAACACGAAGTGGTACGCAAGATATAAATAATCTAATAATAGAAGAGGTTGATAATCAGATTTTAAAGTATTACTATCCCAATTATTATCCAAATGTAACTAGAAAGTTAGAGGGATATGATGTTCCATTATTAATAATGCCTTATGCTTTTTTTAATTTAGATATTGGTGAAATTCTCTGTGATAGGCAATTATTAGTATATCCATTAGGATTTAATAATGTTTCATCATATAGTATTAAATTTAATTATAGAATTTTTTTACTTAATCAGGCTTTTTATAAATGCGAGATAAGCCATACTGCGTATGAAAATACATTGTTTAGTTCACAACTTGACACAGGTTATTTATACATAAATAATATTGCAACAACTCTTACAAGGCGGGTTGATGTTTTTAGTTATGATGCTGCCTTTGTAGATTGTGATTTTTATGTCGTTTTAGGAACAAGAGTATTTTTACATGAAACAGGACTAATTTATTTGTATCCTAATAGTAGATATTATTGTTTTCCGGTTTTGATATCAAATGGTAAAATAAAAGATGGGAGTTATTGTAGTAAACCTAAAGAATTGTGTTTATCAAAGGATATGTTTTATCATGTATATGCTGAAAATGATAAAGTTAAAAGTTATTTATTTGATAGTGAATTAAACAGTGAATTAGATCATATTTATATTGTAGTAAGTGAAAATTGGTTTAGTGCATCTTACAATAAAGAGGAGAATGCTGATCTTTATATTGATTCAGCCAATTCTAAAATATATTACCGTGCGTATGTTAAAAAAGATAATGGAGATGCTTATTACAAATATATTCATTTGTTAGATATTCCGCAAAATTGTAATATAGTTATATTAGAGAGTACCAAAGAAAATCGATTAGATGGTTGGTATGATTTTGGTTAAATAAGTAAATTTACTTATAAAAATAGCCTATAATTAGGCTATTTTTAGGTAAGAGTGTTTATTTTATAGTGCTTATAGCATTATTGGTTTTCTAAAAAATAGAGCTATAAATAAAACGGAAAATCTGCTTTAAAACAAGTGGGGAATGTTAAAAATCAATCAAAAAATAAAAAAGGAGAAGAAGCTTACAAATACTTTATCTCCTTTTTTGCTTTATACAATGCTTATATTAAATTCGATATAAATTGTATGCATCTTTTAAATTATCATCGATGTTTAGCATATAATCTACTATTTGTTTTTTAGTCATTAGTAGTACGTTCTAGCAAAGAATCTTAATTATAGTTTATTTGTTTAAAAAGAGCTATTAATAGTATTTTTAGTTTAATACTTTTAATAGCTCTTTATTTTTATTTTTACATAAGACATAAAAATCAAGTTTAGCATCATCATCTAAAAAAGGAATAGTAACTCTATTTTTAACATTATGATACTTTTCAGTTATATTTGTTATAAAACAAGGAATTGATGAATTTTCAATCAATTCATATAAATCTTGGCAACTATTTTGTTTAATAAAACGAGAATTATGAAAATGTTTAGCTAAAATATTTTCCCAGTAACCAATTTCTGCTAGTAAAATAAAAGATTGGCCGTCAGCTTCACTAAAGTGAATACCATTTTTATAATAAGCTAAAAAATGACTATTAGGAACTGATATACTAAGGTTTTCCGTCATTGTTTTTTGACAGTAGACATTTTCAATATTATAAGGTTTATTAATAAATATTATATCGTAAGTATTATTTAAAAGTCCTTGAATTAAATTATTCTCATTATCAATTGTACTAGTTACTTTTAGATTGGTATGAGTTAGGCAAAATAAATTAGGATACCTGAAGACAGGACCAGGGGCAGTATAACCTATAGTTATAGTCAGTACATTATTTTTTAGGTCTTTAGCTCTTTGTTCTAGTTTATTTACCATTGATAAAATGTCTTTAGCATAGGTGAGGATATCTAATCCATTTTGATTTAGAACAATTTTATTAGCACTGCGTTCAAAAATGGTAATTCCTAATTCTGCTTCTAATTTTTGCATAGCTTTAGTTAGTGATGGTTGAGATAAATGTAGTAGTTCACTAGCTTTAGATAAAGAGCCTGCTTCTTGAAATGTAATTAAGTATTCTAATAAATTTATATCTAACATAATACCTCTCCTTACTATTCAAAATAATTATACTACCTTTCTAAAAAAATATAAACTTTTTTATTGTGTTAATCTTATAATTTAGTTGGAGGTAAAATTATGAATAGTTTAATTGTATATTTTAGTTGGTCTAATAATACTAAAAGATTAGTTGAAGACTTAAATAAGAAATTTAATTATGATGTTTTAAGAATTGAAAGAAAGATACCTTATTCAACTGACTACAATACTTGTGCGTATGTTGAAGCTAAAGAAGAAGTAGAAAAGAAAATTTATCCAGAAATTAAAGAATTAGGAATAGATGTTAATAAGTATGAACGTATTTTATTGTTTTTCCCTATTTGGTGGTATACTTTTCCGATGCCAGTTGGTACTTTTATTAAACATATTAAAGGTTATAAAGGAGAAGTTGTAGTATTTGCTAATAGCTATACTAATGACCTGCAATATATGGTAAATAGTATGCGTGATTTAAATAACATTGATGGAACAATCAATTTTAAAGAAGGTTTATTCAACAAGTCTGTTGATGAACATATAAATTATTTAATGTAGGAGGAATAAAATGGAAACTTTAAAACTTTATAATGGGGTAGAAATACCAGTAAATGGATTTGGCGTATATCAAATTAGTAAAGAAGATTGTAAAGCTAGTGTTTTAGAAGCTTTAAAAGTTGGTTATCGTCATATTGATACAGCTCAATCATATTTTAATGAAAGTGAAGTAGGTGATGCTTTACAAGAAACAGATGTTAAAAGAGAAGATATCTTTTTAACAACTAAAGTATGGATTGATCATTATGGTGAAGGTAAAACTTATAATTCAGTTTTAGAATCATTAAGAAAGTTAAAAACCGATTATATTGATTTAATTTTACTTCATCAACCGGTAGCTGATTATTATGGCGCTTACAGGGATTTAGAAAGATTATATGAAGAAGGCAAAGTTAGAGCTATTGGTGTATCTAATTTTTATCCTGATCGTTTAGTAGATATTTGTATGTTTTCTAAGATTAAACCTATGGTTAACCAAATTGAAATTAATGTTTTCCATCAACAAGAAGAAGCTTTAAAATGGGCTAATAAGTATGGTGTCATTTTAGAAGCGTGGGCTCCTTTTGCTGAAGGTAGAAATAATATGTTTAAAAATGAAACATTGTTAAAGATTGCAGGTAAACATCATGCTACGGTTGCACAAGTAATCTTAAAATGGTTAAATCAAAGAGGTATTGTAGCTTTAGCTAAGTCAGTTCATAAAGAAAGAATAAAAGAAAACTTCGCGATTGAAAATTTAGTTTTAGATGATGATGATATGGCTTTAATTAAGACTTTAGATACTAATACATCATCATTCTTCTCACACCAAGACCCTAATATAATTGAATGGTTTGGTAATTTGATAATTCAAAGAAGAAATAAGGAGTAAAATGAAAAAAATATTAATATTTATTTTTGCTTTATTTAGCGCTTTTTCATTAGTAGCTTGTACAGATAATAATGCTGATAATAACAACAATAATACAAGCGAAGATGGTACAAGTGGTGATAATAATAACGATAACAATGATAACAATGGTAGTACAGAAGTTACTACTAAGGCTATAGTAGTTTATTTTTCAGCCACTGGTAATACTGAAAGTGTAGCTAATATTATAGCTAATTATATCAGTTCAGAAATCTATGAACTTGAACCTGTAATTCCTTATACTAGTGCGGATTTAAATTACGGTAATTCTAGTAGTAGAGTAGTACAAGAACATAATGACCCTAATAGACATGTAGAGTTAGTGACAACTGATTTTGCCGGTTTTGCTGATGCTACTTATATTTTCCTAGGTGCTCCGGTTTGGTGGCAGGAACTCAGCTGGGTTATTGATGATTTTGTCAGGTTAAATGATTTTACTAATAAAACTATTATTCCATTTGGAACTTCAGCTTCCTCATCATTTAGAACTGACAATCTAGAAGACTTAGCTCTAGAAGCTACATGGCTTGCCCCTCAAAGATTTAGAAGTAGAGCTAGTGAAAGTGATGTTACTAACTGGATTGATAGCTTAAATTTAGATTTATAATGAAATTGCTAGTTATTCTCTTAATTTTATTATTAAGTTCATGTCAGATGACAACTGCTAATAATATAGATGATTTAGTTGATGATTCTAGTTATTATCGTGGTTTTAGTTTAGATAATGTCTTAGAATCAGAACTAGGTCAAATTCATTACAATTTATACGTCCCTTCAAGTTATGATGGAAATGAGCCATATGCCCTTTATTTTACATTGCCAGGTTATCAAGGCCTTTATCGTTTTGGGGTAGGAGCTAATTTAAGAACAGAAGAATTTGCTTTTACGGCTATGAATTATATCGATGATATGATTATTGTTGCCCCTCAATTAAATGATTGGGGTCTTACTAGTGCTAGACAAACAATAACATTAGTTAATTATTTTATTGCTAATTATAATATTGATGAAAATAGAATATTTGCTAATGGCTATTCTGGTGGTGGCGAGACAATGTCGCAAGTAATGGGCTTAGTTCCCGAACTATTTACAGCATATTTACATTGTAGTTCAAGGTGGGATGGTGACCTAGAAGCTTTAGTTCATGCTAAAACCCCCGTTTATTTAGTTATAGGTCGTAATGATGAGTATTATGGTAGTGAAAATACGATAGAAACATATGAACAAATTGTAAGTTTATATAAATCTTTAGGTTTATCGCAACAAGAAATTGACAATTTAGTAGTTTTAGATGTTAAAGAACACGACTATTATACTAGTCAAGGAATGTCAAATGAACATGGTGCTAGCAATTTGATTGCTAATGATGATAATATTATGAGTTGGTTATTTGAAAGATGAAAGTTATCAAATATTTAAGATATTTAATCTTGTTAGTATTAATATTAAGTTCTTGCAACAATCCTAATTCTAACAATTTTACTTATTATAAAGTTACTTTTGATTCACAAGGAGGAACAGATGTCCCATCACAAGAAGTTTTAGCCGGTAATGTGTGTGTTAGACCTGATGCCCCAATAAGAGAAGGTTATGCTTTTTCTGGTTGGTATCAAGATATATCATATACTGCTATTTGGGACTTTGCGGTTAATAGAGTTAATGAAAATATTACATTATATGCTAGATGGGATGAACTAAATTCTGACTTGATCCCCACTGAAAGTTTAATTTATGAACTTGATGAAACAACAAATAGCTATATAGTAAGAGGAGTAGGAGAGGAAACTAATGTTATTATTCCCTCAACCTACAATAATTTACCTGTAACTAGCATTGCTGGTACTTATGGTCGTGGGGTTTTTGCTAGAAAGGATATTAAAAAGATTACTATTCCAGATTCTATTATAGAAATAGGTCAAAATACTTTTAATAATTGTCGTGATTTAGAAGAGATAAATATTAGTTCTACTAGTAATTTACAAATAATTGGTCGTAACGCCTTTTTTGGTTGTTCGAATTTACGTAGTATCTACATCCCTACAAATGTTAACGAGATAGGTGATAGTGCCTTTAATAATTGTGGCGCCTTAGAGTTTTTTATAGTTGCAGAAGATAATTTATATTATACTAGTATAAATGGTCATCTAATTTTAAAAGATAATTTAGAATTAATTAAAGGTGTTAATAATGCTATTATTCCTGATGGCATAACTAAAATACATCAAGCTGCCTTTAGAAGAATAAACAATTTAGAAACTTTAACTATCCCTCTAAGTGTTAAAGAAATTGATAATTATATTATTAGTGATAGTACTATTACTACGATTAATTATTTAGGAACTGAAACTATGTGGAATGAAATAGTAAAAGGTAATTTATGGAATTTAGGTAAGGAAGATATAAGTATTAATTATATTAATAATTAGCATTAGGCTGATTTAAATCTTTTTAGGTTTAAATCAGTTTTTTTGTTGTTATAATATAACAATTAAAGGTATAATAATGGTAATCAAGGAAGTGATTTTTGTGCGGTTTGTTGAAACGCTATATAAAGATAGAGCTAGTCATAGTATTAAAAATGATTATGGTAAAACATTAATTATTGGAGGCTCTAATAATTATTTAGGAGCTCCTTTAATCAGTAGTATGTTTGCTTTATTATCTGGTTGCGGGTATGTTGCTGTTAGTGTGCCTCAATGTATTAAAAGTAGTGTTTTAGCTAGGTTAAATCTAAATGTTGTAATTGAAGATTTAGCAGATGATAATAGTTTTGTTGTAAATGACAATTCTATAAAAATCATAAATAAATATGATAGTATTTTATTTGGTAATGGTATAGCTGAAAATAAAGAAAATGAATTATTTTTAAAGACATTAATTAATAATTGTCATAATTTAGTAATTGATGCTGGTGGTATTAATTTAATAGCTAATAACAATAATCTTTTAATTAGAGAAATAAATAATAAAATTTTACTAACTCCTCATATTGGTGAATTAAATAGACTATTAAATATTAAGAAAAGAAGTCGAGATAGTATAGATTACATTTTAGAAACTAAAGAATTTGCTCAAAAATATAAAGTAAACATTTTAATAAAGAGTTACAATTCTACTTTAGTTTTAGCTGATGGAAGTATTTATAAATCTAATTATAGTCCTACTCCATCTTTAGCTAGAGCTGGTTCAGGTGATGCTTTAGCCGGTTATTTAAGTGGTCTTTTAGCTTATGGATTAAAGTATTTTAGTTATCAAGATATTATTATAAAAGGTGATTTATTAATTCATACAGCTGCTTTAAATTTTGGCTTAAATTATAGTAATGGGCTATTAGATGCTTTAAGTTTAGCTAAGGAATTAAAAGATTTGATTATTGAGTCACAAACTAATTATTATTTAGCATATGGTTCTAATTTAAATATTAATAAAATGAAAGAACGCTGTAAAAATAGTAAAGTAGTTGGTAAATCTAAATTAAATGGTTATAAATTAGTTTGTAATAAATATTTAGATCTTGTTAAAGAAGTTAATAGTTATGCTTTAATAGGTGTATATGAATATCAAAAAGATGATGAAATCAATTTAGATATTTATGAAGATTATCCTAATTTATATGATAAAGAAGATATACCTTTTATTTTAAATAATAGATATCAAATAGGTTTAATATATTTTATGAAGCTACATTTAAATGTTAAACCTACTGATAGTTATATTTTAGAATGTAAAAAGGGATATGAAGATTTTGAATTTGAAAAAGAGGCTTTAAATAAGGCTTTTTTAGGAGAATAATATGACAGAAAAAGAAAGAATGTTAACATCTAAATTATATATAGCTAAAGATAAGGAATTAGGTAAAGAACATTTAAGAGCTATTAAATTATTACATACATTTAATAATTCATTAAATATTAAGAAAAGAAATAAAATTATGTATAAGTTATTTAATGCGGTAGGTAATAATTGCTATATTGAGCCACCATTAAGATTAGATTATGGTATACATACTAATATAGGTGATAATTTTTATGCTAATTTTGGCTTAATCATTTTAGATGTTTGTAATGTTGTAATAGGTGATAACGTCTTTATAGGACCACAAGTTTCAATATTTTGTGCTGCTCATCCGATTACAAAAGAAGAAAGAAACAAACAATTAGAGTACGGAAAACCTATAACTATTGGTAGTGATGTCTGGATTGGCGGAAATACAGTTATTTGTCCTGGTGTTAAAATTGGTGATAATGTTGTCATTGGGGCAGGTTCAGTGGTTGTTAAAGATATCCCTAGTGGTGTTGTAGCAGTAGGGAATCCTTGTAGAGTGTTACGGCAAATTAATGAAAATGATAAAAAATATTGGGCTAGTAAAGCCTTAGAATATGAGGAGGATAAATAATGTTAGTTATAGCTTTTACAGGTGCTGGTATATCTAAACAAAGTGGGATTTCTACTTTTGCTGAAAAACCAGAAGTGCTAGTTTCAAACCTTTTCATTGATGAAAATGGAAAAACTGTTAGTGTAAATGATAATTATGTTAATCAACGAATAAGTGATTATCATAAATAGATTTATTGATAGCGGATACTAGAAAGTAGAAAAAAATGTAAGCGGTAAAGATTACCCGTATATAAAAAATAAAGAAGCCAAGGTATAATTAAGGCGTGGTAAAAAGCCTTAATTATTATCTTGGCTTATGTTTATAGCTTAATTTTAATATTTTCAGGTGTATTATCTGACCATGGTAAAAGATCATCAATATTATTGCTGATATTAATATTATCTATGACATACTCTAAATATTTTTCTGGGATTAACCCATTAGCTTTAGCAGTTTGAACTATACTAAATAATATGCCTGTTGTTTTAGCACCTTTAGTAGTTGCAGAAAATAAAAAGTTTTTCCTGCCTATAGCGAACGGCTTAACAGTTCTTGGTAGAAAAAATTCTTATTCTGTTTTAGTGAGGCAGGCGCTGAAGGGTCAAGCATAGCTTATAGTATTGTTGAAACATGTAGAGCTAATAATATAAAAGTTGAACAATACTTAACTTATGTTTTTGACCAAATAGCTCTAATAAATCAAAATGATGAAAATGAAATAAGGAAAATATTACCTTATTCATCTGAACTACCTAATTATCTTAAAAAAGATAAGTAATTAGGCTTTTTAAGAATGCAAATAAAAGGTTACTGATGTCTTAGTATTTCTAGGACTATTCAGTAACCTTTATTTTTTAGTATACGTCTTATATTACACGCTTACGAAGAAATACTAAATTTGATTTATCAAACGTTCAAACATAATCTAAAAGTAATTGATGAAGCTAATAAAGTATTTGAAGAATATCAAAAGAAATTAAGAGAAGTTGAATTTAATAGATTTGTTGAAGAAGGCATTATTGATCATGATGGAAGCTTAAGAAATGATAGTGAAATGGAAATGTAGTTATTATTTACTTAACTTAACAAGATAAGAAAAACTAAAACATAGTTTTTCGGTGTTTCGCAACTTGGATACCAAGTTCGAGTTGTTAAAATTGTGGTAAATAATAGAATATTAAATATGTATTTTTATTGAAAATTTGCATATAATATGTTATAATCACGTTGAAAATAAAATGTATAAATTAACATTGTTATAACTATAGGAGAATGATATTATGAAAACAATTATGGATTTAATAACTGAATATATTGATAATATTGGCAATGGCTATCCGATTTTTACTAGTGATATACACGATTATGTTTTAAATGAAATTGAGGATGCTAAACCTTTAGTTATCAATGAATATATTAATCGTTATGAAAAAAACAATAATAATTTCGTTAGATATAAAAAAGGGATTTATTATAAATGTATAGATACTGTTTTTGGTAAAACGAAAATTAAGCAAGGAGAACTTATTAGAAGATTATATCTAGAAGATGAAGAAGAAGTATATGGATATGAAACAGGACCATCTTTTATTAACAGAATGGGATTAACTACACAAGTCCCTAAATATACATATTTTGCAACAAATAAAAATAGAGTTGATAAATGTAGTAACACAATTGAACTTGTTAAACCGATGGTAAAAGTGACTAAAGAAAACTTTAAATATCTACAAATTTTAGATGTTATCTCAAATAAATATGGTGTTCCTTTTGAAGTTGATAATCCTAATGAAATTATCAGAGATGTAATTGATGATAATAATTTAGGTTTTGAAGGTCTTCTATATTATGCAACTTTTTATAAAGATAATGGAATTTATAAAAAAATAGCAAACTTAGCGAGAGGAGGAAACTAAATGAAATTACACGAAAACAAAGAAAGTATGGAACTTTTAATTTCTAATATTAGTGAAAGAACTGGTGTTAGAGAAGATGTTTTAGAAAAAGATTATTATGTTACATTATTACTAAAAGAACTATCTGAAAAGAATAATCAAAATTATGCTTACTTCAAAGGTGGTACAGCATTATATAAAGCATTAAAATCTGTAAGAAGATTTAGTGAAGATATTGATTTGACTGTATATGTTGAAGATGTATCTAGTCCTAGTCAAGAACAAAAAAGACTTAAGATTGCAGTCGAAGATTTTAAATCATTAGAATTTAAAGAAAAGTCAGTTGATAAAAAAGCTAATATGGAAGTTTCTTATAAATATGATCCTATCTTTGTTCCAGACACAAATGATACATTACAAAGATTTGGAAACGTTAAAATTGAAGCTACAAGTTTTACAGTTAGTAAACCAGTGGAGTTTATGGAAATATCTCCACATCTATATGAACTTGCAAGCAAAGAAGAAAAAGAAATACTAGAAAATGTTTTTGATGTCAAACCTTTTAAGATTGGAACTATTTCACTTGAAAGAATTTTTATAGATAAAATATTTGCTTCTGAGTTTTATTTTGTAAGAGATAAGTTTTTAGATTTAGCAAAGCATATTTATGATATTACTGTAATGTGTTCATTAGATAAAATTTGTAATCTATTAAGTAATGATGAAGAACTTATTAAATTAATCGGGTATAAAAGAGAAGAAGAAACTCATAGACAAGGTGGAGTTCCACAAGATTTAGAAATTAAAGATTTTAGTTATCTAAATAGTATTACATTTTATGAAAGTGAACAATTTAAAAAAGCATTAAATACTATCCATAATATTTATGTATTTGATAAAAAAGATAAACTTGACATTGAACAAATACAAGAAACATTAAACATGTTGCACTTTATATTTAGTGATTTAGTAACTGCTAAAAAGATGATAAAAGAAAAGACTGTAGCTGAATCCTCTTCAAACCAGAGAACTAATTTAAATTAGAACCTGTAGGTGCAAATTATGAAACAGACTACAGTGCTTCATTAAATTATACCATCATTTAATGATGATATATAAGTTATGTTGTACTCATAACTATAAAAACTTATGGAAAGGAGTTAGTATAATTAAAAGTACAATTTAATTATACTAGGATAAATAATGTTAGTTATAGCTTTTACAGGTGCTGGTATATCTAAACAAAGTGGGATTTCTACTTTTGCTGAAAAACCAGAAGTTAGAGAAAAATTATTTAGAGATTATGCTAATAGTCACCCTCAAGAATATAATGAAGTTATTAAAGAATTAAAAGCTAGTATGGCTGATGCTAAACCTAATGATGCGCATTATGCTTTAAAAGAATATAATGTCCCTGTTATTACTATGAATATTGATGGCCTTCACGAAAAAGCTGGTAGTGAAGTTTTAGCATTACATGGAACTTTACCAGAAGATTGTGAATTAGATAAAGCCTATTTACTTTATAATAAACCGGTATTGTATGGTGACCCAGCACCTAATTATGAAAAGGCTTATCGTATTATTAGTAAACTATATCCTGGTGATATATTATTAGTTATAGGTTGTTCATATCATACGGCTATTGCTTGTAGTTTACGTGATTTAGCTAGAAGTAGAGGGGCTAAGGTTATTGAGATAAATGATGATGCTATGCATAATGTTAGAAAAGTATTAGAGGAGATTTATCATAAGTAAGATGAATACGCCGCTAATATTGACAAAGCGTCTTATTTTAAGGAAATTTAATGAATTAGATTTATTAGAAATTTATAAAATATATAGTGATGAAGATATAAATATATTTTTACCTTGGTTTCCAATTAAAAATATGAAAGAAGCTAATGAGTTATATTATAATTTTTATTTAGCTAATTATGAAAAGAAGGAAGCATATTTATATGCTATATGTTTAAAAGATAATAAAGCCATTGGTTATTTACATTTAAGTATGGAAGATAGTCATGATTTAGGCTATGCTTTATTAAAAGAATATCAAGGTAATGGTTATGTTTCAGAAGGTGCCTTAGCTTTAATTGAAATACTAAAAAAAGAAGGGTTTAAATATATTACAGCTACTCATGATATATTAAATTATAAAAGTGGTAGAGTTATGCAAAAATTAGGAATGCAATATATGTATACTTATCAAGAGTTGTGGCAACCTAAAAATAAGATAGTTTATTTTAGATTATATCAATTAAATATAGATAAGGTAGATAGAGTTTATGAAAAGTATTTAAAAGAATAACCACAATCTTTTTATGAACTTAAAATGAAAAAGGAGAATGTCTAGGCACTCTCCTTTTAATTTAATAGATGATTAATCGCTTCTTGTTCAAATTGAGTTTTATATAATTCAAAATAATAACCTTTTTTTAGTAATAAATCATGGTGTTTACCACTTTCAACAATTTGACCTTTATCCATTACAAGTATTAAATCAGCATTGACAACAGTTGATAAACGATGGGCGATCATAAAACTTGTTCGACCTTTTAAAGCAACATTAATAGCATTTTGAATTAAAGTTTCTGTTTTTGTATCAATTGAAGAAGTAGCTTCATCTAAAATTAAAATTTTAGGATCTCTAATTAAGGCTCTTGCAAAACTGATAAGTTGTTTTTCGCCAAGTGAAAGTTTAGAACCACCTTCACCTATATAAGTGTTATATTTATCATCTAATTTTTCTATAAATTCATCAGCCTTTACAAGTTGACAAGCTTTTTTGACATCTTCGATAGTAGCATCTAATTTACCATAAGCCACATTTTCAAAAATAGTACCGCTAAATAATTGAGGTGTTTGTAAAACATAACCTAAATTGTCATGTAACCAAGTGATTGAACGTTCTTTATAATTTTTATTATCTATTAATATTTCACCACTTGTAGGTTCGTAAAAGCGACATATTAAATTGACAATAGTTGATTTACCTGAACCAGTATGACCAACTAAAGCGATATTTGAACCGGCTTTTATGTCTAAGTTGAAGTGTGATAAAACTTGTTCACCAGTTTTATATTTAAAAGAAACGTCTTTAAAGGTGACATCACCGATTAAAGGCTCAAAATTTTCTCTTTTAGGAGCAAAAACAGTTCCATATTTTTCTATAACTTCAGGAGTATCTTTAATATCTGGTTCTTCCTTAATTAAAGAGATAATTCTTTCGGCTGAGGCTTGAGCTTGTTGGAAATCACCTAATACTCTAGAAATAGAAATGACAGGATCAAAGAATTTTATAGTATAATCGATAAACAAGTAAAGTTCTGATAATAATAATGTACCACCTATTACCATAATACCACCTGTGTATAAAGTTAGGCCAACCCCTAAATAACCGATGACAAAAATGACAGGACCAAATAAAGCACTAAAGGCAGCTGCTCTTAAAGCTGATGTTTTATATTTATTAGCTTTATCTTTAAAATTATCTTTTACTTTATTTTCAATAACTAAACTTTTAATTGTTTTAGCACCTAAAAATCCTTCATTATAAGCCCCGGTTATTTCAGAATTAATTTTTCTAGCACTTCGGTAATGTTTTAATATTACTTTACGCATTATAATAGAGAATATAAGTAAGATAGGTAATATACATATTACAATAATAGATAATTGAATATTTTTAATTAATAGTATTATAAAAATACCAATCATTGTCAAGAATCCCCAGAAGAAATCAATGAAGCCCCAAGATAAGATAATTGATAGTTTTCTTGAATCAGAAGTAACCCTAGCCATGATCCATCCTTGAGGTGTTATATCAAAATAACTAAAAGGTAGTTCTTGTAGTTTTTTAAAGCTTTGTTCTCTTAAGGTATATGCTACTCTAATTTCTATTTTATTAGCTGCTAGAATAAATAATGATACTATTAAACCATAGATAGCTGCAAAGATGAAATAGAAAATTATAAAAGCTACAGCATTAGTGAAATCTTTCTTTTCAATAAAATATTCAATAGCATATTGATTTAATAAAGGGTAAGTTAAATCAGCTGCTGCTAGTAATAAAACGGATAAAACTAATAATATAGCCTCACTTTTCTTTTCTAAGACAATTTTAATAATAGAATTCCAAGGTTTTACATTACCTTTTGAATAGTCAAGGTCTTCATATTCTTCATCAAACATTTAACTCACCACCTTTTAAAACATCTTTAAATTCAATTTCTAAATCACCTTGAATTTTCCATAATTCCTGATATAAACCAGGTTTATCTACTAATTCTTTATGGCTAGCAAAAGCTTCTATTTGGCCATTATTTAAGACTAATATTCTATCAGCTTCTTTAGCAGTAGTAATACGATGAGTGATTATAATCATAGTACTTTTCTTATCTTTTTTGGCTAAAGCTTGTCTAATTAAATAATCAGTTTTAGTATCTAATGCAGATAAAGAATCATCAAATATCAATATAGGAGCGTCTGATATTAACATTCTAGCAATAGCTATTCTTTGTTTTTGACCACCAGACAATGTAGTACCTTTTTCACCGACCATAGTCACATAACCTTTTTCAAAATGGTTAATTTCTTCATCGACATAAGCTAATTTAGCGGCCCTTTTAACATCATCAAGAGTAAATGTATCATTAGTAATAGCTATATTTTCATAGACTGTTTTAGTAAATAAGAAAGGATCTTGCAAAATCATTTTAACATTTTGTCTTAGATAATGCTTATCGATATCGGTAATTTTAGTATCATCAAGATAAATAGTGCCTTCTGTATAATCTAAAAATCTATTAATTAAGTTACATATAGTAGTTTTTCCACAACCAGTTTTACCAACAATAGCTATAGTTTCTCCGGCTTTAATATGGAAAGAAATATTTTTTAATAAATCATTATTAGAATCAGGAAACTTAAATGAGACGTTATTAAATGTAATGTCTCCTGTTATTAATGGCTTTTTATCGCCATTATATTGATATTCATCATTTTCATCTAAAACGTGAACAATTCTATTAGCAGCTACAATAGCTTTACCATAATTACTGATAATTCTGCCTAATCCCCTAATAGGCCAAATGACCATACCTAATAGTAATAAACAAGCTGTAATATCAGAAGGAGTAACTAAATCTTTGTAAGCTAAATAAATGGCAACTGCGATTGTTAGTGCATATTCGAAAGTAGCTACAAAATCAGAAAATCCCCAAAAAAATGGTTCTCTAACATATAGTTTATATAATTTGTTATAATAAGCATCATTAGCTTTATGCATTTTATCTAATTCATATTTTTCATTAGCAAATGCTTTAACAACTCTAGCTCCATTGACATTTTCTTGAATGACAGTAGTTAATTTAGCCTCTTCATTTTCAATATCTGTATAAGTTTTATTTAAATATTTAAACCAAATAATACTAGAAATTCCTAACAAAGGTAAAGATAATAAACTAATTCCCATTAATAATAAATTAATTTTACCAACTTGATAGGCACCAATAGCTATAGTCATAAAGATAGATATTAATTCAGGAAATTGGGAACAAATAAAAGAAGAAGATGTATCTATATCCGAAGTAGAACGTTGTATTAAATCGCCAATATCAGAGTTATTATGATATGAGTAAGATAAGTCAATAATATGATTATAAAGTTTAGTACGCATATCATAAGCTATTAATTCGGTTCCTTTAGCCCGATAATAACCATCTAAAAAACGTAAAAAAGATCTAAATAACTGTAATAAAACCATTGTTATGCCGACAACTAAAATAATAGTTAAAGTATCAGAAAAGGAATTAAAAAAGTTAATTAAAAATGTAGGTAAGTTAACATCACTATTTTCATTTCCTAATATGACAAAAGCATATTCAACAAATAAGGCAATATATGAATAAAGCCATTGTAAAATAAAATTTAATATAATGATAAATAGGATAATGGGAATATATTTTTTAGCCCATATCCATAAATTTTTACTTGATTTCATATAACCTCCAAAAAAAAAGAAACCTTTTAAAGGTTTCTATACTGGTATACAATCTGTTTCTTTTTCTATACCCATAACGATTGAAGTCTCAATATTGCCAACGCCATCTATTGTTGTTAATTTATTAATAATAAAATCACGATAATCTTCTAAATCTTTAGCGATGATTTTCATTAAGAAAGTACCACCACCAGTAATTAGATAGCATTGTAAAATTTGAGGAAAACTTAAAGCTTGTTTTAAAAAGTCTTGAAGAGAATTCTGATTAATTACTTTAAGTTCAACTCGTAAAAACGCTGTGATTTGATATCCTAATTTCTTTTCATTTAGGACAGAAACAGTACGTTTGATGAGACCCATTTTTTGTAAACCTTTGACACGCATTAAACAAGAAGAAGGAGCTAAACCAATTTTTTGTGCTAAATCTTTATTAGATATAGAAGCATCTTCTTGTAATATTCTCAATATTTTTTTATCAAACTCATCAATTTTAGGGAAATCATTCATAGGACCCACCTCCAACCTAAAGTTATTATACTACATATAAAACTATTGTCAAATTATATTTTTAAGAAACTAGAGAATTTAGTGTTAATAGGGGCTAAATTCTTTAGTAAAGGGATAAAATAATCATCTTTACGTATGCTAATAATAGACGTTATATTTAAATTCTTATTAATATATTTTGATAATATATCTATTAAGTTTTGTTCATAAATAGTATTAAAATAATAAAAACCAATAATTTTATTGTTATAAAAATTACGAATTATAACTAATCTTTTTTTATTGTAACTAACTAAATCAATTGATAATCTAATGCTATTAAAGTTATCTATCATTTCTTTATATTCTAAATCTAAAGTTGATAAATAATCTTTAGCTAATAATTTTTTTAATTTGTTATAGATAATATCAATATTTCTTTCAGATATAAAGATATTACTTTCACTAAACAAATCACATATCTTTTCCCGATTATATTTTAATGTTTTATAATAATAAATCATAAAACAAACTTTAAGGGAATACCTAACCCCTTTTAAAGCTAACTTTGAAGCAGTAGCTGAAGTATAAATATGTTTACAATTAGGACAAATATAAGCTAAATTTTTAACATATACTTGTTTTCCCTGCGTAAAAGTAATAGTTTTAGCACTAGTGGCGTATAGATAATTAAGTTTTGATTTACATATCAAACAATTACAAAATTCAGGTTTATAGTTTTTCTTGATTGTTTCCATATTCATCAGTTAATAATAAATATTTTATTTTTAAATCATTTACATAAGGTGCAAATTCATCATCAATCTTAATTATATTAGGTTCATGTAATAAGTTAGTTTCTTTATCAAAATAAAAAGCTTCATAATAAATATTTTTACCTTGAAAAGAAAAATCAGGAATGCTTTTTAAAATCCTATTTTCATTATCTTCATAATCTAAAAAGACTTCAGCCCCGATAAATTTAGTACAATTTTTAAAAGTAGTGTTTTTATTATTACTAGTTTTAACTTTTTCATTATCAACATTTAAATAATTATAAGCACTAGTTATAATTGTTATTTTATAACCGACATCTTTACAAACTTTAGTATAGATATTACCATAGCTAACCTTATTTTCTTTAAAACCTTGTTTTAACAAGTTGTCTAATAATTTATCAGGATTATAATTAAAGGCTTTATTTGGATATTTTTTAGGTTTTGGTTTGAATCTAACTGTCATCGTTATAGCTGAATTTAAAGCAAAAGTCATTATGATAAAATCAATTACAATTAAAACTATTAAAGCAGTATTATTTACGACATATAAGTTAATACATATTAAAGCTACCGCGATAGCTAAAGTAATAGCTACAATTAACCATAAATGCCATTTTTTTATTTTTCGCATATTTAATCACCTTCCTTGCTGTGACAAGCTAAATCAAAGTATACCATTGTTCTATAATACTTCATTAAATTAAAATCAAATTCAGGTAAAACATTATAATAATCTAATACAACTTCATTAGCATTATATATTAAGATTTGTTGATAACCTTTTTTTGTTAAAATAGTATTATCTTTAGCAAATTCTCTAGTTCTCAATGTATTTTCTTCAATTATATAAATATTTATACTTTTGATAGTTTCTTGTTCCTCTTTTGTTAATAAATTTTGTTCACTTAGATATTTATTAGTTGTTTTACTTATATCAAAACTTGAAAAATCACTAATTAATACAACTTTAAAAAGCCAATTATTATATATTCTTACCCTAATTATTAAATTTGGTGTATTTATTACATATCTTTCTTTAGCATATTCAAGTTGATCATTGATATATGTAAAAGGCTTAGAGTCAAAACAACCTATTCTTTCTAAACCGACAATGTTTGTTTTTTTAAACATCTCATTTTTCCTTTCTTTATAAGTTTTTTATCTTTTCTTTGTTATTATAGCATAATTATGGTATAATTTACACATAGTTTTTAGGAGGTTGTGATATGATACTTGAACCAAAGAAGATAAGTAAAAATGCCAAAATAACTTTAGTAGCTCCTAGCTTTGGTTGTACTAGTGAACCTTATTTAAGTAGATTAAATGAAGCAATCAAGATTTTTAAAAATCTAGGTTATGAAGTAATAGAGGGAAAAAATATCTTTTTACAAGATGGAATAGCCTCATCAAATACCCCAGAAGAACGTGCTAAAGAAATAATGCAAGCTTTTGATAGTAATACTGATGTTATTATGTCAGTTGGTGGTGGCGAATTGATGTGTGAGATATTACCATATATTGATTTTAAAAAGATAAAAAGAAGTAAACCTAAATGGTTTGTTGGCTTTTCAGATAATACAAATTTAACTTTTACAATTACTACAATCAATAATATGGTTACTATTTATGGACCTTGTGCTAGTAAATTCTTTTATTATCCTTTTAAATATGATACTAAAGATACAATCGGCTTATTAGAAGGAAAGAGGATATTTAGAGGATATCCGCGCTTTGAACTTAAAAGTTTAGCTAGTGAAAGTAAGCCACTAGTAAAATATAATTTAACAGAAAGAAAGATTATTAAACCATTTTACTATAAAGAACCATTTTATGGCACTTTATTAGGTGGTTGTCTAGATTGTTTAACTGTATTATGTGGAACTAGGTTTGATAATGTTTCTAATTTTATTAATAAACATACAGGTATTATTTGGTATTTAGAAGCCTGTGATTTATCACCATTACAAATTAGAAGAGCTTTATTTCAGTTAAGAGAAGCCGGTTGGTTTAGAAAAGTTAAAGGCTTTTTAATTGGTAGACCTTTGTGTAATGATATGGAAGTTATGGGAGTTGATAAATACACAGCTGTTATAGATATTTTACAAGATTTTAATGTCCCAATTTTAATGGATGTTGATTTAGGTCATTTATCACCGTCAATTCCTATTAAAAATGGAGCTAAGGCTTTAGTTAGTTATATTGATGGCAATATTAAAATTGAATATTTAAAGAAGTATAAAGCAAATTAACACCAATAGGTTAACCCATTGGTGTTTTTTAATAATTCCCAAGTATTCTTAAATTAATAGAATCATTTTTGATTTTATTTAACGCTTTAATGACATTATTATCTTTAATATTGCCTATAAAATCTAAATAGAAATAATATTCAAAAGGTTTATCTTTAATTGGTCTAGATTCAATGCGTGTCATATTTAACTTGTAGTCTTTTATATCTTTTAATATTTGAAATAAGCTTCCTGATTCATGTTTTAAATTGAAAATTATACTTATTTGTTTAGCATTATCTAGAACAATAAAATCTTTACAGATAACTATAAATCTAGTTGTATTTGTTTCATTTTGATTGATATCAGAGGCTATAATAGCTAAATCATATATATTTGAACATGCCTTAGAACTAATAGAACCAATATGAATATCATTTAATTCTTTTACTAATTTAGCAGCAGTAGCTGTATTATTGTAATATTTGTATTTAATATGGTGTTTTTCTAAAAAGTCTTTTGATTGTAAAATACCTTGTTCGTGGGAATAAACAAGATTTATATCGCTTAGCTTAGCCCCTTTTATACCTAAAAGGTTTTGACTAACTTTTAGGTTTAAATCTTTTACAATATAAAAACCATATTCTCTTATTAAATCATAATTATCATTGATTGAACCAGTTTTAGTATTTTCTAAAGGTAAGACGCCATAGGTGATTTCATCATTTTTTAAAGCTTCAAAAACAGCTTTAAAATCAGGGTATGATTTTAATTTACCTTTAGGAAATAAAATATTACTAGCTTCATAGGCAAAAGCTCCTTCAACACCCATATAACCGATATCACCTGCTAAACTAGTGTTAGTATAATGAAAGTTTAAATTACAATAAGTCGCATCATTTTGATATAAGGCAATAGTGTTATTTAAATCTTTTATAAAGTTATCAACATAATTAGTAGTATTTAAATTTAAATTTAAATCTTTAAGGTAATTTGTAAAAAGTTCTTTAATCTCTAATATTTTATTCATAAGATTTTCCAAAGATAGTAGATAACTTTTTAATATCTTCCATTAAAGAACTATATTTTTCAGGCCTTAATGATTGTGGTCCGTCTGATAAAGCTTTTTCAGGATCATTATGAACTTCAATCATTAATCCATCACAACCGGCAGCTATACTAGCTTTAGCCATAGGTGGTACTAACCACCATTTTCCACCGGCATGACTTGGGTCAATGATAATAGGTAGGTGAGTTAATTTTTTTAAAACTGGAATAGCTTGTAGGTCTAGAGTGTTTCTCGTATAAGTTTCATAAGTTCTAATACCACGTTCACATAAGATGACATTTTTATTGCCATTTGCCATAATATATTCGGCTGCCATTATCCATTCTTCATAAGTAGCTGATTGTCCTCTTTTTAGTAAAACCGGTTTTTTAACTTCTTTACCAACTTTTTTTAGTAAGGCATAATTTTGCATATTACGCGTTCCAATTTGAACTAAATCAACTTTTTTGTTAAATAATGGGATATAAGAAGCATCCATTAATTCTGTACAAATAGGTAAATGAGTTACTTCCTTAGCCTTTAATAATAAATCAAGGGCAGTACTCCCCATACCTTGGAAAGAATAAGGAGAAGTACGTGGTTTAAAAGCTCCACCACGCAAGATATTAGCTCCACTAGCTTTAACACTTTTAGCTACTTCAATTATTTGTTCTTCACTTTCAACTGAACATGGTCCAGCAATAAAGCCTAAATGACCGCCACCAATTTTTACTCCAGCAACATCAATAATAGTGTCTTCAGGATGAAAGGCCCTATTAGCTAATTTATAAGGTTCACTAACGCGCATTACATGGTCAACGGCCTCATCAACTTCAATTGTTTTAGGATCTAATATAGTAGTGTCACCAATTATTCCAATTATAGTTTGGTCTGTCCCATAAACTATACTAGTATTTAAACCCTGTTTTTCAATTTGATTTGTTAATCTTTCAATATCTTTTTTTTGTGCTGATTGTTTTAAAACAACTATCATAAACTTTTCCTCCTAAAATAAAAAAATCGTCCTATTAAAGGACGATTAGAATCGTGGTACCACCTTTATTCGTTTATCAAAAAATAAACCTCAAGTATCTGACAATACTTTGATGCTGTAACGGGCATTCCCGATATAACCTACTAAGTTCAGTTAATCATTCCAAGATGAATTCGTTATGCTTTATAGACTTTCTTCCACCAAATGAAAGTTCTCTTGACAATAAAGGTAATAACTACGTTTCTTTTCTTTATGTTTATTTAAATGATAAAAGAAAACAAGCCATTTGTCAAATATTTTTTAATATTTTTTCTTATAGTAATAATATGAGCCAAAATAAATAATGACAATAATTAATGTTTCAACAGCTAATACTATAAAAGCAATTGGGTTAGTAAAACCAAAAACAATTAATAGTAAACTATTTAAAAATAAGATAGTTTTAATAGTGAAAACAGCTGTTTTAGCTTTTAAAAAAGTATTCCTTTCATCGACGTATTTAGTATATACTTGTTCTCTAAAATCAGTTTTTTTAATAATTAAAATATAAGAAATAATTTTAAATATTATAGACAATTCACATAAAGCAAATACAATATAGCGTAAAACCAAAAATAAAGTTTCAGGGAAATCAGCGAATTGCTTATCAAAAAAAGCTTCTAAAGAAGATACTATTACAATAGGTAATAAAGTAGCTAAACACATTAAAATTAATTTAACTTTTGTTAACTTTACAAAACGTTCAATGTTATTCATTATTCGTTTTCCTCCATTTGAAACAAATCTTCGACATGAACATTAAATATTTTAGCCATTTTTAAGGCAAGTGGCAAGCTTGCAATATATCGTCCTTGTTCAATAGAAATAATAGTTTGTCTAGTAACACCTAAAGCTTTAGCTAAAGACTCTTGTGTCATTTTAGCTTTTTTACGATATATATAAACTTTATTTATCATAGTTACTCCGGTAATCAATATTTTTAATAATAGGTAGCAAACTAGATGTTATATTTTTTATTGTATCTTTAGCAAAAGGATTAGGTATATTGCAGGCACTTAATAAAGATAAGAAAGGCATAGTTCCACCTAAACTACATAACTTTAAATAGCGGCAATAGGCATCTTGGTGATCTTTAATATCAGCTAAGTAAAAAGACAAAGCACAAATAGTAGCTAATGCATAATCAATATAATAGAATGGGTTAGCAAAAATATGACCTTGTTTATACCAAAATGTTCCGGTTGCGGTAAAACTACATTTTCCGTAATCACGCCAAGGTAGATATTTTTTCTCTAAATCTTGCCATGCCTTTTTTAAATCTTTTAAAGTGAAATTAGGATTACTATAAGCTATATGTTGAAATTCATCGACACAACAAGCATATGGCAAGAATGTTATAGAATCAGACATATGCATATGTTTATATTTATTAGTATCATCTAAGAAGAAACTATTTAAATAAGGGTATGCAAAAAACTCCATAGCGGTAGAATGTATTTCACAAGTTTCCATTGTAGGGAAAATCAAACTTTCATTATCTATAAACTTAGAAGCATAGTAATACATAAAGGCATGACCAGCTTCATGAGTTAAGACATTAACATCGTCGCTAGTACCATTAAAATTAGAAAAGATAAACGGAACTTTATATTTAGCAAAATGAGTCATATAGCCACCTGACATTTTGCCAGGTTTAGTTTCTAAATCCATTAATTCATTATCAATCATCAAAGTAAAGAATTCTTTAGTTTCTTTGCTCATTTGACTATACATCTTTAAAGCTTTATCAATAAGTTCATCTTTATTTCCTTTAGGCATAGGGTTACCATCAAGGTAAGATAGAGAATAATCATACATTTTAGGATCATTAATATTAATTCTTTTAGCTTGTTCTTTAAATAATTTTGAAGCTATCGGAACAATATTATTTTTAATTTCTTCTCTAAATTTAGCTACTAAATTTTTATCATAGTCTAATCTTTGCATTTTACTATAGTAAAGTTCAATAGCACTTTCAAATCCTAATTTATGAGCCATTTCATTTCTAACTTTAATAAGTTTAGAATAAATGTCACCTATTTTTTCATCGTTGCTTTCCATAAATTTGTCGACCGCAATAGCCGCATTTTCTCTTATGTTTCTATCTAAATTATGGCTAAATTTAGCCATTTGACTTAAATTATAAGTCTTACCTTCAAATTCGATTTTAGCTCCGGCAATAATAGTGTCATACATATCTACAAGTTTTTGTTCTTCAATTAATAAATCACTAATAGAATCATTAAAACACTTTTCTTCAATATTTAATTTGTCTAAATAATATTTGCCATAAATATCTTCAATATCATTTATTAATTTATGATTTAGTAAAGTTTTATTAAATGTATTAGATATAGATTCGACTTTAGGACTTATTTCAATTAAATAATTAAATTCATTATTATAAAATTCATCTAAAGTATTAATAGTATGTCTTACATTAGCTAATTCAAAAGTAGTATTTAAATCAGTTTCATTTTTTTTATATTCATCTATCAATGTCTTGATTTCATCTTTTGAAAGACAACTATTTATTTTTTCTATTAATTTAGTCTGTACAGAAATATAGTTATCTATATCTGGTCTTACGTATGGCATATCTTTAAATTTCATTTTTATCACCTATTTTACTACATATAAAATACCAATAGTTCCTTTACCACAATGAGAAGAAATAACACAGCCCGCACAAGTGTTATATAATTTGACTTCTGATGGTAAAAATTTCTTTAATTCAGTTTCTAAATATGAAGCATCCTCATAATTTAGAGAATGAGTAACAAACACATTTTCAAGTTCTAAATTGTTTAAATCTTTTTTAATCATTTCAAGTAAAGTGTTTAGTGCGTTAATCATTTTACCACGTGGTTTAGGCCCTACGCTCATCTTACCATTACGAACTTCTATAATTGGTTTTATTTTAAACACTTTACCAACTAAGTTCGTAAGACCACTACATCTACCACCTTTATAAAGATAATCAAGGGTAGGTATAGCAAATTGACATTTTACTTTTAAACGATAGTTTGTGATATCTTCAGTTATCTCAGCAAGATTTTTACCTTCATCTCTTAATTTAGCTATTCTAAGCAAATTGAGACCAATACCAGTAGATAAGTTCATAGAATCAATAACGCTAATACGATCAGGATCTATTTCGTTAGCCGCAATAACCGCATTATTATAGGTAGAAGATAAAGCCTTAGATATACCTGTATAGATAATGTCATAATCTTCTTTGATATATTGTGAGAAAACAGTCATAAAATCAACAATTGTAATAGCTGCCGTTTTTGGTAGCATTTGATATTCTTCAACTTTTTGATATAAAAGGCTAGTATCTATAGTTACGCCATCTTTAAAACTAGTTTCTTTAAAGTTGACATATAAAGGAATAACCGTAATATCATACTTTTCTAATAGTTCTTTAGTTAAATCACAAGTTGAATCAGTAATAATTTTAATTTTTGCCATATGTAAAGCCTCCTTTGCATAATTATACTATAAATTTTGTTGATAGTAAAAAGTTTTATAATAAAGAGACAATTTTTTCTAGTTATTGTATAATAGTATAGAAGGAGTTGATATCATGCGTGCAATTTTAGTTGGTATTACTAGTAAAAATGATTACTTTGATATTGATTATTCTCTACATGAATTAAAAAAATTAGCCGAAACATTAGACTATGATATAGTCTATAATGTTAGACAAGCTAAAACTAAACCAGACCCAGCTACTTTTATTGGTAAAGGTAAGGTTAGTGAATTAAAAGATTTAATTGATTTGTACAAAGCTGATATTATTATCTTTGATGATGCTTTAAGTCCTGCTCAAAACCGCAATTTAGAACAAATTTTAAATATTAAAGTCATTGATAGGACGTATTTAATTTTAGAAATTTTTAATGTAAGAGCTAGTACTAAAGAAGCTAAATATGAAATAGCTTTAGCTAGGTATAGATATTTATTGCCAAGAATTGGTCTTTTAAGAGAGGAAGAATCGCGTAATGGCGGCACTAGTGGCAGTATGTCTAATAGAGGTAGTGGAGAAACTCAACAAGAATTAGATAGAAGACATTTAGAAAATGAAATAGTTAAATTAGAAAGTGAATTGAAAAACATTAGACAACAAAAGTTAAATCAAATTAATAGACGTAAGAAAAATAGTATACCTATTGTTTCTTTAGTTGGTTATACTAATGCCGGAAAAAGTTCAACTATGAATTCATTAATAGATTTATTAAATGTTAATGATGAAAAGAAAGTTTTAGAAAAGGATTGTTTATTTGCTACACTAGACACCTATTCAAGAAGGTTAAAACATAATAATTTAAATTTTATTTTAACTGATACGATAGGTTTTGTTTCTAAATTGCCTACTACTTTAATTAATTCCTTTTATTTTACTTTAGAAGAAGTAATTAATTCTGATTTAATCGTTTATGTTGTAGATATTTCATCTGAATATGCTTTAAAAGAATTTGAAATAACTTATAAAGTTTTAGAATTAATAGGAGCTAGTCAAATACCATTTATAGTTTCTTTTACTAAAATAGATAAATTATCTAATAATAAGACTTTATTACCTTCTCAAATACTAGGTTTTATCAGTCAAAATATTAAAGAAGATATAAAATATAAAGAATATAGTTTCGCGTTTATTGATAATAAAAAAGGTATAGGTATAAGAGAGCTAGCTGATATTATTTTTAAAGCTTTAAGTAGAAATTATCTACATTTACACTTAGAAGTACCATATACAGATGGAAAAGTAATAAATTTAATAGAAGAACATGCTCAAATAGTAGCTAAAACATATTTAGATAGTTTTATTTTTTATGATATTTATACAGATGAACTATATTATCCTATTTATTTAAAATATGAAGAAAAAAATAATCAAAATATTGCTTAATTATATATATATATATATATTATTCCTATAATAAAGGGTTAAATTAAAATTTAATTAGTAAATTTTAATTTAATTCTTTTTTTATTAGCAGAACATACTCTTTTAAATACTTATTTATTAATAATGCCTATATTATTTTGTTTAGTATTATGGTTATTTATAAGGAAACAAAAGAAAATAAAAGAGAATATAAAAATGGCTTAATAATAGGAAAAAGAGGTCTTTGACCTCTTTTTAGTCTAGTTCTAATTTGCCTGTATATAAAGCATAATAAATACCTTTTTGAGCAAGTAATTCTTTATGGGTTCCTCTTTCTATTATTTTACCATGTTCAAGGACCATAATAGCATTAGAATTTTTTATAGTTGATAGTCTATGGGCTATCATAAAGACGGTACGGCCTTCCATTAGTTTATCCATACCTTTTTCAACTAATGCTTCAGTTCTTGTGTCGATTGAAGAAGTTGCTTCATCCAAGATTAAAACAGGTAAATCAGCTATCATAGCTCTAGCTATTGATAGAAGTTGTCTTTGACCTTGACTTAGATTAGCACCATCACCAACAATATAAGTATTATAGCCATTTGGTAGTTTTCTAATAAAGCTATCAGCATTAGCTAGTTTAGCGGCAGCTACAACCTCATCATCTGTTGCATCTAGTTTACCATATTTGATATTATCTTTAATTGTACCTGTGAATAGATGAGTATCTTGTAAAACGATTCCTAAAGAATGACGTAAATCGCGTTTTCTAATGTTTTTAATATCTATACCATCATAAGTAATTGAACCATTATCAATTTCATAAAAACGATTGATCAAATTAGTAATAGTTGTTTTACCAGCTCCTGTTGAACCGACAAAAGCTATTTTTTGACCTGGTTTAGCATATAAAGATAAATTAGTCAAAATTGGTTTATCTTTATAATAAGAAAAATCAACATCATAAAATCTGACATCACCTTTTAAAGGAATTAGAGTGTCATCGGTGTTTTTCCAAGCCCATTTATTAGTTTTTTCATTTACTTCAATTAAAGTACCATTATTTTCTTTAACATTTACTAAAGTCACATTACCATTATCTATTTCTGGTTTTTCATTGATTAATTTAAATATTCTTTCCGCTCCGGCTAGTCCACCTAATAATAAATTAGCTTGTTGAGTGAACTGATTAATTGGCATTGTAGCTTGTCTAACAAACACGAGATAAGTTGCCATATCTGCTGCAGCAAAAGTAATACCTAATAATGGGTGAATAACTAATAGACCACCTATTATAGCAACAACGGCATAATTAATATAAGATACACTTACGACAAAAGGAATCATAGAAAAAGAATATCTTAAAGCATTTTCTCCAACTTCTTGTAGAAACTTATTTTGTTTAGTAAATTCTAAGATATTTTCCTCTTCATGATTAAACACTTTAACAACTTTTTGACCACTTAAACTTTCTTCAACGAAACCATTTAATTTAGCCATAGCTTCTTGTTGTTTTTCAAAGTTTCTTTTAGCTTTTTTACTAGCATAAATAACATAAGCGAAGATAATGATATAAAAGATTGTACATAATATTGATAATAACCAGTTTAAAATAAAGATAAGAACAAATAAACCTACAATTTGAATAAAGTTTGATATTAACATTGCAAAAGCATTATTCATCGCATCAGCAAGCATATCAATATCATTAGTATAATTAGACATTATTTGACCATGTGTTTGATGATCAAAGAAAGATAGAGGAAGAGTTTCCATTTTACTGAACATATCACGACGTAGTTCATAGATTACTTTTTGAGCTAAATATACCATTATTTGCGTATAACCTAAAGTTGATAATGCCCCTACTAAATAGATGGCTACTTCAATTAAGATGTATTGCCATAATCTAGCATAAGTTGTAGGGTTTTCAGCTACCCCGATTACATATCTAAACATATAGGTACCTAAAAGATTACCTAAAGCAGATAAAGTTACTAAAATAGCTACAATAAATAATAATATTTTATGTTTACCTAAATAATGTAAGAATTGTTTAGCTGTTCCTTTTAAATTAGTAGGTCTTTTAGCATTAAGAATTGGCGGCATCGCTAACACCTCCTAATTGTGTATTATAAAGTTCTTGATAAATATCATTGCGGGCTAATAATTCTTTGTGGTTACCAATATCAACTATTTTACCATTATCGATAATAATAATCATATCAGCCCCCATAACAGAAGTTATTCTTTGTGCAATGATAATGTTTGTTAAACCTTTTAAACTTCTTATATTTGTTAATATTTTTCTTTCAGTTTCCATATCACAAGCGGAAGTAGAATCATCAAAAATGATTATTTTAGGGTTTTTAAGTAAAGCTCTAGCAATACATAATCTTTGTTTTTGCCCACCAGAAACATTGACGCCACCTTGTCCTAAATCATAGTTAAGCTCACCAGGTAAACGACCAATAAATTCGTCAGCACAAGCCATTTTTAAAGCATCATAAAGTTCTTTATCGCTTGCGTTTTTATTTCCCCATTTTAGGTTGTCTCTAATAGAACCACTAAATAAAACATTATTTTGTAAAACGATAGAAATATCATCTCTTAATCTTTTTAAATCGTAATCTTTTACGTTTATTCCATCTATTAATACTTCGCCTTTAGTAACATCATAAAGTCTTAATATTAAAGATACTAAAGAAGATTTAGCGCTACCGGTACCACCTAAAATACCGACACTTTTACCAGCTTCAATATGAAGATTAATATCTTGTAATACATATTCTAAGCTAGTATCTTTATATTTAAAATAAACATCTTTAAAATCAATAGTACCATCTTTAATTCCTAAAATAGGATTTTCTTTATTTTTAATAGTTGGTTCTTCATTAAAAATTTCACATATTCTTTTTGAAGAAGCAAAAGAACGATTCACAAGTAAGAAAATATTTGAAAACATCATTAAAGAATTTAATACTTGTAAGATGTATGATAATAAAGCAGATAAACTACCGACTCCTAAGGCATTATTGTGAATAGCCATTGAGCCTAAATATAGTATAGTGACGGTAACGGCATACATAACTAATTGAAAAGATGGTTGATTTAATTGAGCAACTCTAAAAGTGAACTTTGTTACATTCATAACGTTAGTATTAGCAGTATTAAATTTTTCTTTTTCATAATCTTCTCTAACATAAGATTTAACCGTTCTAATCGCAGTTACATTTTCTCTAACAACTCTATTTACATCATCAACTGATTTTTGAATAATGCTATATTTAGAAGCTGTTCTTCTAACTATTAGGAATAAAATGATACCTAAAATAGGAATAGCACATAAAAATATCCAAGCTATATTAGGAGCCATTACAAAAGATAAAGCCACCCCCATAATTAACATAATAGGAGCTCTACAAATCGGACGCAGGCCACCAGCTAGGGTGTTTTGCATAATTTGTACATCATTTGTGACTCTTGTTATTAAAGAGGCAGATTCAAAATGATCAATATTAGAAAAACTATAAGTCTGAATTTTCTTAAAAACTTCTCCCCTTAAGTGATAACTAAATTTAGTTACTAATCTAGCATTAGATCTAGCGTAAAAATGGCCAGTTATCAAGCTTATTATAGCGCAAATAACTATTAAAGCCCCACTTATCCAAATTTGTTTTTCATTCCCTTTAGCAATCCCTAAATCTATGATATCGCTCATTAAGAAAGGAATTACTAATTCAAAGACAGTTTCAACTATAACTAAAGCTAAAGTAACAAATAAATCTTTTTTATAATATTTTAAATAACTTAATATATACTTTAAATCTTTCATTTCAAAACAAGACTTTTAAGCCTTTAAAAGAGCCTCCTTTATTAATTTTGGCAATAGTTTACAATGTTCTTTAGAAATTGAACATATAGCTACTCTAATCGCATTACCAACAGGGGCAACATGGACTTTTTTAGTAACTAAATAATCGTAAACTGCCTCATCGTTTTGACAAGGGATAGTAACGAAAAACCCACATTTAAATGGTTCTGTTTTTAAATTTACGTTTTTACATTCATTGATAAAAATTTCAGAACGTTCTTTAATAAAAGCAGAAACTTCTTTTATTTCATTTTTAAAGTTTGTTAAATAAGGCTCTTCACCTAATACTTTAGCAATTAAATACATTCCATAAGTAGAACACATTGAATATTTAGCTCTAGCGCTATATTGACAACTATCTAAAAATTCTAAACTAGCTTTTTTATCTTTAGTTATTCCAAGCATAGCGCCAATTCTAATGCCATATAAGCCTAAAGTTTTAGAACCAGAAAAACCTAGAATTGTTAAAACATTTTGATTTAACAAACGGAAATCTGAAATAGTTTGACGAGTAAATTCTTGACCCCTTTTGTCATAATCAATATAAGCCATATCATAAAATAAAATAATAGGGTGTTCTTTACTAGCAAGCTTATTAATAATATTAATTAATTCTTGCCATTCATTTCTTTCAAGACAAAAACCGGTTGGGTTGTGACAAGGATCATTAATAACAAAAATTATTCTATTTTGTTCTTTTTGTAAATTAATTATAGATTCTTTAACATCTTGTAGGTTAAAATTGCCATTATCATCAAACATTTTATAAGTTGTGTAGCCTAAATGGTTTTCATAAGCCATTTGGGTATAATTTGTCCACATTGGATCAGGCAATAAAACTTTTTCTCCTGGATTTAAATAATTAGAAAAAGCATTACTAATAGCACCACTACCACCAGGAGTAGCTATTACCTCTAGATTTTCTTGTTCCTTAAAATAATCATAATAACTGCCAAAAACCCACTTAGCTACAGCATCACAAAAAGGTTTAATACCTACTGAATTAGTATAAGGAAATTTTTGTTCATTGTTTAAGCTTAAATCTACGTCTTTAACACTTTTAAAGGTGTAAAATTCCTCATTTTCATCATACAACATCCCGATAGTAGCATTTATAACACTCTTATCTTTAGCCTTAGCTTCCTTGGCTATAACAGATTTAAAAATGATACTAGAATTATCTTTTTTATTTTTTGCATGTTTTGTGACAAAATCCATAAAATTACCTCCTAATAATTTTTAATTATAGCACTAAAAAGCTTATAATAACACTAAAAAGTTAATTAATTTGCTTTTTATTAGGCGCTAATTATGGTATAATCTTTAGGAAATGGAGTTGAAAGTATGGATAACAATTTATCTGAACAAGAACGTATTAGAAGAGAAAAATTAAATTATTTAAAGGAAAAAGGGATTGAACCTTTTGGACATAAATATGAAAGAACTGATAATTCTAAAACTATTTTAGAAAAATTTGACAAATATTCTAAAGAAGAATTAGAAGAAAAGAAGTTTGTTGTTAGTGTAGCTGGTAGAATGATAGCTAAACGTCGTCAAGGTAAGATTGGGTTTATCAATCTTTTAGATAAGTTTGGTCAAGTACAATGCTACATAGCTAAAGATATGCTAGGTGAAGATATGTATGATGTCTTTATCAAATCAGATATTGGCGATATCTTAGGTATTAAAGGTTATGTGATGCGTACTAACACTAATCAATTAACAGTTAAATGCCAAGAATTTACACATTTAAGTAAAGCTTTAAGGCCACTTCCAGAAAAATTTCATGGTCTACAAGATGTTGAAGAAGCTAGAAGAAGAAGATATGTTGATTTAATCGTAAATGAAGAAAGTAGAAAAGTAGCATTTATTCGTCCGAAAATTATACGTGCTGTACAACATTTCTTTGATAATAGAGGATTTGTAGAAGTTGAAACACCAGTTCTACAACCAATTTTAGGTGGGGCGGCTGCTAGACCATTTATTACACATCATAATGCTTTAGATATGGAATTTTATTTAAGAATAGCTACGGAGTTACCACTTAAAAGATTAATAGTTGGTGGTATGGAAGCTGTTTATGAAATCGGTAGATTATTTAGAAATGAAGGGGTAGATGCTAAACATAACCCAGAATTTACAACTGTTGAAGCTTATTTAGCCTATGCGGATATGTATTCAATGATGGATTTAATTGAAGATTTCTTTAAAGAAGTTTCAGAAGAAGTATTAGGTACCCACATTATTAATTATGATGGTCATGAATATGATTTATCTAAATTTAAGAGATGTCATATGGTAGAATTAGTTAAAGAAAAAACAGGTGTTGATTTCTTTAAACAAATGACTTTTGATGAAGCTAAAGAAATAGCTAAAACTCATCAAGTAGAAGTTCCAAATCACTTTACAGGTGTCGGTCATATTATTAATGCTTTCTTCGAAAAATATTGTGAAGATGATTTAATTGAACCAACTTTAGTTTACGGTCATCCAGTTGAAATTTCTCCACTAGCTAAAAGAAACCCACAAGACCCGCGTTTTACAGATCGTTTTGAATGTTATATTGGTTGTACAGAATATTGTAATGCCTTTAGTGAATTAAATGATCCGATTGATCAATTAGCACGTTTTGAAGAACAACTAGAAGAAAGAAAATTAGGTAATGATGAAGCTTGTGAAATTGATACAGATTTCGTTGAAGCTTTAGAGTATGGTATGCCACCTACAGGCGGTATTGGAATTGGAATTGATCGTTTAGTTATGTTATTAACAGGTAAAACAAACATTAGAGATATTATTTTATTCCCACATAATAGACAAAGAGGCAAAAATTAATGGATATCTTAACTGATTATGCTAATTGGAAACTTGAAAAGTATGATTTAGTTACTACTTTAAAAGAATTAGATAGCAATATTATCAAAAGATATAATAATGTTATAGCGGTCCTAGATTATTTATATTCTCAAGTAGTAGATAAAAAACAAACTTTATCAGCTGATGAAGAAGTGATATTTAATACTGGTTTTGAATATTTAGATAATAACTTTATAACAATTGAAGAAGTTTTAAATAAATACTTTAATAACAATATCAAAGAAGCCGAATCTTGTTCTAAAACTATTAATTTAATTTTATATACCTTAGATTTAGAAGATGAATTTTTAAATTACGTTGATGATAAAGATAAAAATATTAAAGATGATTTAAAACAATTTGAAGACTTCTTAGATGAGATATATAATTATTTAGAAAATAAAAAAGAAGTAGAAGATGCTTTATTTGTTAAATTAGATGAAATGACAATTAAAATATTTAATAAACATCATATTGATGTTAATCCAATTGATTCAATATTTTATGATATAGCTGAAACATATGGTTTGTTAGATGATGATAGTTTTGATATCAATGACTATCTAAATGATAAAATAGAACATGATAAGACTTGCGAACATTAATGATTTAGAAGCTATTTTAGAAATTGTTGAAGACGCTAGAAAACAAATAAGTAATCTAAACTTTAAACAATGGACTAAAGAAAGCAATTATCCTAATGCTAAAACATTTACAACAGATATTGTTAATAAAGAACTTTATGTTTATGAAGATGGTCAAGTTTTAGCAGTTATGTCATTAGTTAAAAGCATTAATCCTGATTATGAAATAATAGATGGTAAATGGCTTAATGACAATAAATATTATACTGTTCATCGTTTGGCTGTTAAAGCAGAAGCTAGACATTTAGGGCTAGGTAGTAAAATGTTAGAATATGCTAAAATATTAGCATTTAAAGATAATGTTAGTTTAAGAATAGATACTCATTTAAAAAATATACCAATGATTAATTTAATAAAAAAAGCTAATTTTAGTTATTGTGGTATTATTAAAATAATTGGTGAACAAATAGAACCAGAACGTCTAGCTTATGAAATATTAAATTAATTTATAAAATTATGAATGTGCATTTGTACATTCATTTTTCTATTTATTTCATTGTTATTAGTTTGTTTAATATTATATATTCTTATCATTTAATATATAAAAGAAGTAATAGTTAAGCCAAGTTTATTGTCTATACAATTTAATTTGGCTTTTTAATTATTAATAAAAAATCCACAAAGAATTATTCTTTGTGGAAGTATTTAAATATTTTTATTTTTATTATAAATATCAGTATAAAAATTTAACCATAACTTGCTGACATTTTCTTTTGAATAATAATCGGCAACTTCTTGAGATTTTAAGGCATAATGTTTATAAAAATCAGGATCATTAGCTAATTTATTAATTAATTCACTGAATTCATTAACATTATTACCAGCTAGATAAGTGTCCCATAAAATATTTTTATATAGTTCAAGATCACGTAAAACAACTGGTTTTTGCGATTGAACAGCTTCTAAAATACTCATAGGGAAGAGTTCATTAAAGCTTGGCATAAATAAAGTGTCACAGATGTTGAACATTTGGTTCATCTTAGTACGAGGAATGATACCTAAAAATTTTAAGTTAGGTACAGGTGGGTTTTCAACTATTTTTTTAAGTTCTTTAATGCCATCAGTAATAACACTAAAACTAAAACCACCGCACCAAATGAAATATTTGTCAGGATTTTGTTTAGCTACTTCGACAAAGTCTAAGACACCTTTACGAGTTTGAACCTGACCACATCCCATAACAACAAATTTATCTTGTGGTATTTGATATTCATCTTTTATTTTAACTATCGTATCTTTATCAAGAGGATGGAATTCTTCTTTTGATACATAGTTTGGAATATAGACAATATTTTCTTTTTTAATACCAAGTTTAGTTAAAGGTTCTATAAAAATAGGGTTAACTACAACGACATAATCGGCTTTCTTATAGAACTTTACGACATATTTTTTGAAGATAGCGAAAATAGGCTTAGGTAGTTTGATAGAACCATCTAGGGTTTCTGGTAGAAAATGGCAGTAGATTACTCTAATGCCATTTTTCTTTTTAAATCTTAAATAAAACCCGGGATTAACACTATGAACATGAACTATATCCGCTTTTTTATGAGAATTAATTGAAACATCAAAATAATCACTTAAAGTTTCTTTAACTAAACGAACTTGTTCAATATAGGCACTTCCTACCCCTTGACCATCAACGCTATCGGCTTTAGATAACATATTAATGGTTATTTTTTTCATTTTATAAGCCTAATACTTTTTTACAATAGTCTTTAATTGGACCGTCTTTAGCATCATTAAAGAAGTTGTTTTTGAATGAATCACGATCAATTGTATCTTTTAAGAAAGCTTGATCAATATTTTTTAGAATAGTTAACATATCAGTATGAGTAACTTCTTTAACTTGATCTAAAATCTTTTTATTAGTTTGTTCAGGAATAGCTCTTTCTCTTGGGTAACCTTGACCTTTAGGGCCATTGAATAATTTTTCAAAACAATATTCTAAATTTAATTCGGCACCCCAACCAAACCCTTTAGCAAATGGGAAAGCTACCGCATTACCATCATTGATTTGATTGAACATATAAGCATCAGATGGGTCAACAATATGACCACATAATACTTTAGGGAAAGAGTTTAAAGCTAACATAGCACCTTCACCTGTGCCACAGCCAGTTACAACGAAATCACAAGCTTCAGCATTTAACAAAATTGCTGCAAGTAAGCCGTTTTGTACATATGTTAAAGACTTATCATCAGCGCCAAACATACCATAATTTTTAACTGTGTGGCCGTATTTTTCAGCAACATTTTGTAAAGTAGTAAATATTAATGAATTTTTACTAGCTTGAGAATTTTCATTTATTAAAACAATACGCATTAAAACACCTCGATTATAAAGCTTTGCCAACAGAACCGAAGATAGCCATTTTTTCTTTTACTAATTCTTTAATAGCTTCAGTACCTGGGGCTAATAATTTACGTGGATCAAATCCTTTTTTAACTTGGTCTTTACCTTCTTCGATATATTTTCTAGTAGCAGCAGCAAAGGCTAATTGACATTCTGTGTTAACATTAATTTTACATACACCTAAGCTGATAGCTTCTTTAATCATATCTTCAGGAATACCAGTACCACCATGAAGAACAAGTGGCATACCAGGACATTTTTCTTTAATTTGTTCTAAAACTTCAAAATTTAAGCCTGGCCAATTAGCTGGATATACACCATGAATATTACCGATACCAGCAGCTAACATATCAATACCTAAACCAGCTATTTTAGCGCATTCATTAGGATCAGCAAATTCACCCATACCTACAACACCATCTTCTTCACCACCGATTGAACCAACTTCAGCTTCAACAGATGCGTTGTATTTTTTAGCTAATTCAACAATTTCAACTGTTTTTTCAACATTTTCAGCAAATGGATAATGTGAACCATCAAACATAACAGAAGTATAACCAGCAGCTAAAGCGGCTTTAGCTCCTTCATATGTACCATGGTCTAAATGTAGAGCTACTGGTACAGTTATATTTAAAGTTTCAACCATAGCTTTAACCATACTAGCTACAACTTTATAACCAGTCATATATTTATTAGCACCTTCAGAAACACCTAGCATTACAGGTGATTTAGCTTCTTCAGCAGCTAATAAAATAGCTTTAGTCCATTCTAAATTGTTAATATTGAAGGCACCTACTGCATAATGTCCTTCTCTTGCTTTTTCAACCATTTCTTTTGCATTTACTAATGGCATTTTAATTCCCTCCATGTATTTGAATTATTTTCGCTAATATTATAGTCTAAAAATTAGGCGTTTTCAACTTTAAAGACATTTATTAAAAGAAAACCTGTAAATCTATTTTACAGGTAACTTACTTATTACTATTTTTAATGGCATTTTCAATTAAACCAATAAATAATGGATGAGGTCTATTCGGACGTGATAAGAATTCAGGATGGAATTGGCAACAAACAAAATACGGATGTCCTTTTAATTCAACTATCTCCACTAAATTAGCTTGTGGATTAATACCACTAATTATTAAATCTTTACTAAACAATTCTAAAAAATTATTATTAAATTCATAACGATGACGATGTCTTTCTTTAATTAAATCTTTTTGATAATAATGTTTAGTTATAGTGTTATCAGTTAATTTGCAATCATAAAGACCAAGTCTTAAAGTTCCCCCTAAATTAATACCTTCATATTGACCAGGTAAATAATCGATAATAGGATGAGTAGTATTTGGGTCAATCTCAGTTGTGTTTGCATCTTCATAGCCAAAAACATTTCTAGCATATTCAATACAAGCTAAATGCATACCATAACAAATACCAAGAAGAGGTATTTTATTTTCTCTAGCATATTTAATAGCTAAAAGTTTCCCATAAGTTCCTCTTTCTCCAAAACCACCAGGTACTAAAATACCATCATTTTCTTTTAAGATTTCAATATAATTGTCATCATTAATTTTAGTTGAATCTATCGGATTAATAATGACTTTTTTACCAAAATAATAACCAGCATGTTTTAAAGATTCATTAACAGATATATAAGCATCTTGTAAAGATACATATTTACCTACTAAGGCAATTTTAACCTCACCTTTTAAATTTTTAATTTGATAAATTAAATTATTCCATTCTGTTAAATCACAAGGCTTTATGTCATTAAAACCAAAATGTTTACAAATTAAATCATCTATTTTTTGTTCATGTAAAGAAGTAGCAATTTCATATAAGATTTTAGCATCTTTAGCTTCAAAAACACAATTTTCAGGAACATCACAAAATAAAGCTATTTTATCACGTTGTTCTTTTTTTATGGTAACTTCAGTTCTTAAGATAATCATATCAGGTTGAATACCTAAACCACGTAATTCTTTAACTGAATGTTGAGTTGGCTTAGTTTTAATTTCCCCAGCTGCCCTTAAATAAGGAACTAATGTATTATGAATATATAAAGTATTATTGTATCCAAAATCACGTCTAGCTTGTCTAATAGCTTCTAAAAAAGGTAAAGATTCAATATCACCAACAGTACCACCAATTTCGGTAATAATGACATCGGCTTTACTAACTTCAGCTGCTTTTTTTAATTTGTTTTTTATTTCATTAGTAATATGAGGAATAACTTGAACAGTAGCTCCTAAATAATCTCCTCGTCTTTCCTTAGCTATGACATTAGAATAAATTTTACCAGTCGTAATATTAGATTCTTTAGTTAAATTTTCATCAATAAAACGCTCGTAATGTCCCAAATCTAGATCAGTTTCGGCACCGTCATCAGTGACAAACACTTCCCCATGTTGATAAGGAGACATAGTTCCTGGATCAACATTAATGTAAGGATCAAATTTTTGCATAAAGACTTTTAAGCCTCTATTTTTAAGTAGTCTACCTATACATGAAGCAGCAATACCTTTCCCTAAAGAAGATACAACGCCACCAGTTACAAATATAAATTTGGCTTGTTTTGTCATGATAACCTCCATCAAATTAAAAAAAATAAAAGCTCTTCCGAGGGAAGAACTTGTGCCCTTTACAATTATATTAAAAACTCCATCTTAAAGCAAGAATAAATTGATATTATTAAAAAAGCCTACCTATTAGTAGACATAATTTGTTAATTTGGTGCCCCAACCAAGAATCGAACTTGGATTTAAGCATTACCATTGCTTCGTTTTACCATTAAACTAAAAGGGCGTGTCTAAATTATAACAACTTAGGTTGTTTTATGCAATATTAAAGTATCTTAGTAGAAACAATAAAATAGGTGTTAATTTGACATGATTCTATTCGTATGATAAGATTAAATTATGAAAGCGTTATTATTGGAGGCTTGTTTTGCCATACTAATGGTTCAGAAGATTTTGTATATTGTGATGCAGATATACTAGGTGAATTACAAAGCGGTATTATCTATTATGAAATTAAGTATAATACATATACCGCGATGGCTAGTGACTTTAAAGAGGGATTTATTAATCATGATACTAATCAAGTGCAATATTTTTATGATCCTAAAACAGAATTAGTTAGCACTAATAGTAATTATATTTTTAATACTAATAGACTTAGATGCAGTTATATTGAAGATAAATATTTAGTTTTATCTGCTAATCGTAGCGGTGTTAAAGAGCTTATTTAGAATTTGAAGTTGAGAATAAAATCAGAGCTTTAGAATTTAATATGGGTCTATGGAGTGGTAAAGAAATTACAGGTAGACATGCTATATTGTCTAGTGAAACAAGTAAAAGATATGTTTTATGTTATTATTGTAAATATAGTTTAGATTTAACAAAAGATGTGGTGATGATTATTTATGTTTAAAAAATAATGTTAATTAGTATGATGTTTATATTACTAATTTGTTCTAACTTATGTGGAGTATTATTTTCTTAATATCTAGAAGTTAGGGCAGGAACATTTACTATATAGTTTTCCTAATATTATAGCTTTAAAAGATAATCAATTTTATATGTATCCTTTAGATAAACCAAATGTACGAGAGGATATTGAAACAGTTATTTCTAAGATTAAATTTAAATTAAAAGTTATAGTTACAGAAATTAGCGAAGATGAACATAATAAAGCTAATGGAATTAACGTTTTTAAAGATTTTGTAACTGATAAATTTTATCATTTACAAGTCTTTTTAGGAACCAGTGATACTCCATTAACTCAAATTGATTTTAAATACAAGTTTGAAGATCGGGATAATATAGGTTATTCATATATATTTGATAGGGGTTCAATATATTTTTTAAATCGTCCTAGTAATGCTACAAATTATGATGGGGAAGAAATAAGTGTTGATGCCCATATTGATATTTTATATGATAATAAATCAACTTTTAATAATCATTATTTTTTAGATGATATTGGTTATGAGTCTTGGGGTATTTCTTTTGAATTTAAAAGTTTTTATTGAGTTTAACTTTATGTAGGTACTAACAATATAGCGCTTTTTGATATTGTTTTTTAAAAGTAAAAGGGCTATAATTAAGTAAAGAAAACTAGGAGGATATATATGCGTTATTTAGAATTAGATACAAGTCTAACTAAATCTTTTTTTAGTGAAAAAGATTACAAAGAACTAGCTAAAGAAGTGATTAAAGCTAGAGAAGTATTAGAAAGTAGAAAAGGATTAGGCAATGACTTTTTAGGATGGCTTGATTTACCAATTACTTTTGATAGTAGAGAAGTTTCAAGAATTAAACAAGCAGCCGGTCGTATTTGTGAACATTCAGATGTTTTACTTGCTGTAGGTATTGGTGGTTCTTATTTAGGAGCTAGATCATGTGTTGAATTATTTAAACCTTATTTTGGTAATAATGGTTGTGAAGTTATCTTTGTTGGTAATCAAATAAGTGGTTCATATATGAATGAATTATTAGATTATATTAAAGATAAAGATTATTCAATTAATGTAATATCTAAATCTGGAACAACAACTGAACCAGCTATTGCTTTTAGAATTTTAGAAGAAGCTTTAATTAATAAATATGGTAAAGAAGAAGCTAAAAAAAGAATTTTTGCTACTACAGATAAAGCTAAAGGAGCTTTAAAGACTTTAGCTGATGCGGAAGGGTATGAAACATTTGTAGTACCTGACGATGTAGGTGGTAGATTTAGTGTTCTAACCCCAGTAGGTCTTTTACCTATCGCGGCTAGTGGTGTTGATATTGATTTAATTTTAGAAGGAGCTAAAGAAGCTTATTTAGATTTTTCAAACAATAAAGAAGTTGAAAATAATATAGCTTTAGAATATGCTTTAGTAAGAAATTTATTATATCGTCAAGGCCGTAAATTTGAAATATTAGTAAATTATGAACCACGTTTAAGCTATTTTGCTGAATGGTGGAAACAATTATTTGGTGAATCAGAAGGTAAAGACCATAAAGGTATTTGGCCTGCTTCAGCTAATTTTACAACTGATCTTCATTCACTTGGTCAAATGATTCAAGATGGGGAAAGAACAATGTTTGAAACAGTTATTGAAGTTTCACACATTGCTAAAGATGTAACAATTAAGGCTAATGATAATAATTTAGATGGTTTAAATTTCTTAGCTGGTAAAACGATGAATGAAGTTAATCATGTAGCTACAATGGGAACTAGAATAGCTCATTATGATGGTGGTGTTCCTAATATCTTAGTTAAATTAAGTGAAATATCTCCTAAAGCCTATGGTTATTTAGTATACTTCTTTGAATATGCTTGTGCTGTTTCAGCTTATACATTAGGAGTAAATCCATTTAATCAACCAGGTGTTGAAGCATATAAAAAGAATATGTTTGCTTTACTTGGTAAACCAGGTTATGAAGATTTAAAAGCTGAACTTGAAAAGAAATTAAAATAAATTTTGTTAATAAGTAGCTATAAAAATAGCTACTTATTGCATATATAAGACATACTAAAAATTATGCTGGTGTGTATAATAATTTTTATAAAATGTATATTAGCGATAATTTAACAAAGTGAGCGGTTAAATGAGTCAAATTCTATAAGAATAGACTCATTTTTTCCATTTTACAACTATAAAAAAAACTTATAATTAATTGAAAAATATATCTTTTTTGACTATATTATGACAATGATTATTTTAATTATTAGTTTACAAAACATTATTTTTTCTCAACAACTATAAATTTTTTTTATGGAAATGGGGTTTTCAATTAAAAAATATTAATAAGATTTTTTTTGATTGCACCTAGTTGTATTTAATGGTATTATAACTTTACTTTAAATCAAGATTAGGAGAGGTGAGATTATGTTTGATACTAGCAAAATTACAATAATTAAAAAAGATGGTACTAAACAAAAGTTTGATCCAGACAAAATAAAAATAGCTGTTAAGAAATCTGCTAGTAGAGTTTTAGTTAATTTTACAGAAGATGATTTAGAAAAGATCATTAATACAGTTTTACATTCAATAGAGACAAATGAATTAAATGAAATTAATATTGCTAAAATGCATAATATAGTTGAAGGTGCACTTGAAGAAACTTTCCCGGTAGTTGCTAAAAGTTATCGCGATTATCGTAATTATAAACAAGACTTTGTTCATATGTTAGATGAAGTTTATTCTAAAAGTCAGTCTATTATGTATATTGGTGATAAAGAAAATAGTAATACCGATAGTGCTTTAGTATCTACTAAAAGAAGTTTAATTTATAATCAATTAAATAAAGAATTATATAAAAAGTTTTTCTTAAATGTTGAAGAGTTACAAGCCATTAATGATGGTTATATTTATATTCATGATATGTCTGCTAGACGTGATACGATGAATTGTTGTCTATTTGATGTTGAAAATGTCTTAAAAGGCGGGTTTGAAATGGGTAATATTTGGTATAACGAACCTAAGACATTAGATGTAGCTTTTGACGTAGTGGGAGATTTAGTTTTATCAACGGCTGCTCAACAATATGGTGGATTTACAGTGCCAGAAATAGATAAAATTTTAGCTCCTTATGCGGAAAAGTCTTATACTAAATATTATACTAAATATATCGGTTTAGGTTTATCTAAAGTTAAAGCTGATGCTCAAGCATTAGAAGATGTTAGAAATGATTTTAGACAAGGTTGGCAAGGGCTTGAATATAAGTTTAATACAATTGGTTCAAGTAGAGGAGATTATCCGTTTATAACAATAACTTTAGGATTAGGAACAGAAAGATTTGCTAAGATGGCTTCTATTGAATGCTTTAAAGTTAGAAGAGGTGGTCAAGGCAAAAAAGGTCGTAAGAGACCTGTTTTATTCCCAAAAATAGTCTTTTTATATGATGAAGAATTACATGGACCTAATAAATTTAATGAAGATGTTTTTGAAGAAGGTATTTTATGTTCATCAAAGACAATGTACCCAGATTGGTTAAGTTTAACTGGTGAAGGTTATGTAGCAGAAATGTATAAAAAATATAAAAGAGTAGTAAGTCCGATGGGTTGTCGTGCTTTCTTATCACCATGGTATGAAAGAGGCGGTATGTATCCGGCTGATAGTGAAGATAAACCGATTTTTGTTGGTCGTTTTAATATCGGAGCTATAAGTCTTCACTTACCGATGATTTTAGCTAAAGCTAGACAAGAAAGTAAACCATTTTATGAGGTATTAGATTATTATTTAGAGTTAATTAGAGGACTTCATATTAGAACTTATAATTATTTAGGAGAAATGAAAGCTTCTACTAATCCTTTAGGTTATTGTCAAGGTGGTTTTTATGGTGGTCATTTAAATCCTAATGATAAAATTAAACCATTATTAAAACCGATGACAGCTTCTTTTGGTTATACTGCTTTAAATGAATTACAAGAATTATATAATGGCAAAAGTTTAGTTGAAGATGGTGAATTTGCTGTACAAACTCTTGAACATATTAATGAAAAGATTAATGAATATAAGAAAGCAGATGGCATTTTATATGCTATTTATGGTACACCAGCTGAGTCATTATGTGGTTTACAAATTAAACAATTTAGAAAGAAGTATGGCATTATTGAAGGTGTATCTGATCGTCCTTATGTATCTAATTCTTTCCATTGTCATGTAACAGAAGATATAACACCTATTCAAAAACAAAATCTAGAAAAGAGATTTTGGGATTTATCAAATGGTGGTAAGATTCAATATGTAAAATATCCTATTGATTATAATATCGGAGCTATTAAATCTTTAATTCATCGTGCTATGAAAATGGGCTTTTATGAAGGTGTCAACTTATCTTTAGCTTATTGTGAAGATTGTGGTCATCAAGAATTAAATATGGATGTTTGTCCGATTTGTGGTTCACGCAACTTAACGAAAATAGAAAGAATGAATGGCTATTTATCATATTCAAGGGTAGCTGGTGACACTCGTTTAAATGAAGCTAAAATGGCGGAAATTAAAGAGAGGAAGAGTATGTAATGCGTTATCATAATATAACAAAAGATGATATGTTGAATGGCTATGGTTTAAGAGTAGTCTTATGGGTAGCCGGTTGTACACACCACTGTCCTGGTTGTCATAATCCTATTACTCATGATATTAACGGCGGTATTTTATTTGATGAAGCAGCTAAAGAAGAAATATTTAAAGAATTAGATAAAGATTATGTTGATGGTATAACCTTTAGTGGCGGAGACCCTTTACATCCTTTAAATGTTAATGATATAGGTGAATTAGTAGCGGAGATTAATGCTAAATATCCTAATAAAACTAAATGGTTATATACAGGTTATTTATATGAAGATATTAATTCTTTACCTTTTATTCCGATGCTTGATGTAATTTGTGATGGTCGTTTTGAAATTGATAATTTTGACCCCCAACTTCATTGGGTTGGTAGTAAAAATCAAAGAGTAATTGATGTTAAAAAGACCATTGATGCAGGTAGAATAATATTATTTAATGATGGAGCGATAACTAATGGCAAGAATTGCTAAATTTGAATTTGTTAGTGAACAAGAATTTTTAAAGTCAGTAGAAGATAAAAATATTTATAAGGCTTTAAAAAAACCTAAAAGAGCTACTAAAGCTAGTGCAGGTTATGATTTTTATGCCCCTTATAGTTTTGTGTTAAATCCTGGCGAAACAATTAAAATACCTACAGGTATTAGATGTAAGATGGATGAAGATTATGTTTTATTAATCTTACCACGTTCTAGTTTAGGTTTTAAATATCGTTTAGCTTTAGATAATACAGTAGGTGTCATTGATGCTGATTATTATAATGCGTTAAATGAAGGTCATATTTTCATTAAAATGACTAATAATTCTAAAGATAAAGTATTAGAAGTTAAACAAGGTGAAGCTTTCGCTCAAGGTATTTTCTTGGCTTATGGTCTAACTGTAGATGATGATGTTGTTGACGAAAGAATCGGAGGCTTTGGTTCTACTAATAAACTATAAAAAGAGCTAACAAGCTCTTTTTATTATGCTTACACAATTTTTACTTTTTTATATATTTATAATTTGTTATAATTAGCATCGAAGGTGAAATTATGACAGCTAAAGGCATTTTAAATTTAGGATTAAAAATTTTACTTCTAGGTGTATTAATTGGCTTATTTATATCATTTTATCAATTTATTATGCATGAAATAATAGCTATTAGTAATGATATATTTCAAAGTAATAATTCTTTATTAATTTTTATAATGTTAGTTATAGCTATAATTTTATCTTTTATCATTATTTTTATTAATAACAAATATAAAGGCTATTTAGGAAGTGGAATTCCTCAATATGAAGCATTTTATGATGGCAATTTAGATTTTAGTCCTTTTAAAATGTTTTTCTTAGTCTTATTTGATTCGTTATATGCCTATTTTTGTGGTTTTCCTTTAGGTGGTGAAGGACCTTCAATTACTTTATCGGCAAGTTTAGCTAAAATGATAACAAAAGATAAAGAATTAATTGCGGCTAGTGGTAGCACTGGATTTTGTGTTGCTTTTTTAGCCCCATTAGCCGGTTTCTTTCACTTAATAGAAGAAAATAGACATTATGTTAAGATTTCATTTTTATTTAAAGGATTTATTTTAATTATAATCGCTAGTTTAGTAGCTTATTTAGTTTATCCGCATAATTTGTTACCGATATTTGTTGAAACAGCTTTAGATTATAAATATTATTATTTAATTGTTATAGTAAGTATAATAGCTTTTATAGTTGGTAGATTATATGTATTAGCTATTATTAAAGTTAAAGATATGAGTAAAATATTTAAGAATTTTTTATATTTAACTCCTCTATTTAGCTTATTATTTTTGTTTTATATGACTAAAGATTTATATTTTATCGGGTCAGGACAAAATATTTTAGCTAATCCTTTATTTACAACAAGTATTATGTTATGTGTATTTTATTTATTTTATCGTTTATTAGGTACCGCTTTTTCTAATAGTTTAGCTGTATCAGGCGGTTTAGTATTACCGATGTTAAGTTTAGGAGCTTTATGTGGATTACTTGTTACATTAATGTTTAAAGATATAATTCCTAATATTACTAAATATAATGATATTTTAGTTGTTGTAGGTATGTTAGTGTTATACAATAGTGTTTGTAAAACTCCACTTACAGCTTTAGCTTTAAGTTTTAAAATGGGGTCATTTATAAATGTATTTTTACCTGTTTTAATTGGTATTATTATTAGTACAAGTTTGTTATATCTTTTAAAACAACAAAACATTTATAAATTATTAGAAAGAAGGATTTTAAATGTTAAATCATGTTGAACAATTTGAAGTTTTAGATAATCAAGGTCATAAAACAGGTAAAATTAAAGATCGTGGTCTTATGTTGTTGCCAGGTGAATATATGGGAGTAGTAACTATTATAGTAGTTAATAATAAAGGCGAGGTATTAGTTACTAAAAGACACCCAAATAAAGCCCCAGGATTGATGTGGGAAGTTACTGGTGGTGGAATTTTAGCTTATGAAAAACCAAAGACGGCCGCTGTTAGAGAATTAAGAGAAGAAACGGGAATTTTAATTAATGAAAGTGATTTGATTAGCTTATCTAGTTTAGTTAATGATAATTTTTATTGTTATCAATATATAGTTTTCTTAAAAGAAGAAGTAAAACTTAGTTTAGCTAATGATGAAGTTATTGATTATAAGTTTTTAAGTTTAAATGAATTTTTTCATTTTATTAAGAGCGATTATTTTATTTCTTATATTGGGAGTAGAATTTATGAAATTAAAGGGGAGATAGAAAAAATATATAGCGAGAAGGTTTTATAGTGAAAGTATTTCAAGCTAAATATTATTATGAAATACTATTAATAATATTTTGTAGTTTAATTTTTATTTTAACTAGTGTTTATATCTATAAAGAGCCTAATATTAATTTAGTTGATTTAAGAATTAGAGATGCAATGTATCAATTTAGAGGGGGTAAATATGGTTTCTGGTTTATCTTTTTTAGACTTGTTACTGAATTTGGTTTTTTCTATTTTGTTGGTGTAGTTGCTTTAGTTGTAGCTATTAGTGTTAGGTTTGATAGACGATTTTGGTATTTATGTGGAATAACTGTTTTCACATATATAGCTAATGAGCTAGTTAAGATTATCTTTTTAAGAGATAGACCTATTAAAGATTTGCAATGGATGACAGAGTATTCTTCATCTTATCCGTCTGGTCATTCAATGGTATCTATCGTCTTTTATGGTATTATAATGTATTACATATATGATAGTTTGTTTTTTAAGAAAAAAGCTAAAATTATATTAATTTCTATAATTAGTATTTTACTTGTCTTAATTGGTTTATCTAGAATGGTTTTAGGTGTTCATTATTTCACAGATGTTATAGGTGGTTTTGCTTTAGGAACTATTATTTTATCTACCTTTATTATTTTATATAAGGCTAAAATTAGAATTACTTTAATAGAATAAAAAAAGTCCTAACTAGGACTTTTTATTTTCTTAAATTTTAGCTTTATCTTGCGGTAATATATTTTCTCTAGCAATAGATAACATAAGCTTAATTCTATTTTCTTGATTAACACGCGTAGCTGATGGATCATAATCAATAGCTACAATATTAGCTTCTGGGTGAAGTTCTTTAATTTTCTTCATAACGCCTTTACCACAAATATGATTAGGTAAGCAGCCAAATGGTTGAGCACAAATTATATTGCCATAACCAATTTCTACAAGTTCAATCATTTCAGCTGTTAGTAACCAACCTTCTCCCATTTTAGTACCATGTGATAAGACACCATGTGATAGTTCTTTAGTTTCTTTAAAATATTTCATAGGAGTAAATTTAGTAGTTTTAATAGCTTTAATCATTAAATCTTCTCTTTTTTCTAAATATTTTATTAATATTTTAGCAATATATTTTTTTAAGATACCACTACCATAGATTTTATAATCATAGATTTGGTTATATAAACAGTAATAAATAAAACCGTATAAACCTGGTACCATAGCTTCCGCATTTTGACTAACTAAGAAATCCTCTAAGTTATTATTACCTAAACCAGCATATTTAATGTAGATTTCACCAACTACACCGACTTGTGGTTTTTTATGTGATAGATCTAGTTGTAAGTTATCAAAATCATGAGCTATTTGATAGAGGTTCTTTTTAATTTGTCTAAAAGAAGTACCTTTATTATTATCAAATTGTTTAGATAATTCACTAACCCATCTGTCACATAAATTATAAGTATCACCCTTATTTATTTCATATGAACGAGCTTTATTGCGCAAATACATTAAAAAATCACCATATGTCATAGCGGCAGCAATTTTTTTAATTAAAGTATAAGTAATAGTAAACCCGCTATCTTTTTCTAAATTAGAGGCATTTAAACTGACAACCGGAACATAAGGATAGCCGGCTTTGACTAAAGCTTTTCTTAAAAGATGAATGTAATTACTAGCTCTACAACCTCCACCCGTTTGGGTAATTAATAAAACAACATTATGGGTGTCATCACGATGATTTAAGGCATCAATAAACTGGCCAATTACTAATAAAGCAGGGTAACAAGTGTCGTTATGAACATATTTAAGACCTTCTTCTACGACTTCTGGTCCTTCGTTATGTAAAACTTCAACTTTATATCCAGAACCTTTTAAAGCATTTTCAAATAGAGACATATGAATGTCTAACATAGAAGGAATTAATATAGTATGGGTTTTAACCATATCTTTAGTAAATTTAGGATAATCCATTCTTATTTTCTCCTTCCTGTTCATCAAGAGCACTAAATAAAGAACGCAATCTAATTTTTATAGCTCCTAAATTAGTTATTTCATCTATTTTTAGTTGAGTGTATATTTTATCTTTTTCTTCTAAAATAGATTTTACTTCATCAGTTGTAATAGCATCAAGACCACAACCAAAAGAAACTAATTGAACTAGTTCTAAATCCTTTGATTTAGCTACATATTTAGCAGCATCATATAGTCTAGCATGATAAGTCCATTGATTTAAGACATTAACTTTAGATTTAGGAGTTAGTTGACTGATACTTTCTTCAGTTACAATTCCAACATCAAAAGTAGCAATTAATTTATCAATACCATGATTAATCTCAGGGTCTAGATGATAAGGTCTACCAGCTAAGACAATAATACGTTTGTGATTTAATCTAGCAGTAGTAATAATTTCTTCGCCCATTTTTCTTAAATAAGCTAGGTGTTCCCTATATTTTGCATAAGCTTTTTTACTAGCTTCTTTGATTTCTTTTTTAGTAATTCCTTTAAAATATTTATTTAAAATAATAGGTATTTTCTTTAAAAATAATTCTTCATTATGAATACCAATAAAATCACAAATAAAGTTAATATTATTGATAGCTTTAACATTGTTTAAGATAGTTTCTGGGTAATAAGCTACAATCGGACAATTAAAATGGTTATCTCCTTTACCCTCATCAATATTGTATGACATACAAGGATAAAAGATAGTGTCATAGCCTTCATTTATTAATCTTTCAATATGACCATGTACCAATTTAGCAGGGTAACAAACGGTATCAGAAGGAATGGTATGTTGACCTAAAGTATAAGTTTTATGGTCAGAAAAACCACTATTTGAAACTTCAAAGCCTAAACTTGTAAAGAAAGTGTACCAAAAAGGCCATAATTCGTACATATTTAAGACTAAAGGTATACCTATTTTACCACGTTTACCAGGAATAGCTTTATAGCTTGCTAATTTTTCTCTTGTTATTTCATAAAGATTCATTTTAGTGTTAGTTGTCTTTTTAGTTAGTGGCTTTTCACATTTATTGCCGCTAATTAAACGCGAGTTATTAAATATATTTACTGTTAATAAACAATGATTTTGACAAAGACCACAATTAAAGTTTTTAGTTTCATGTTTAAAAGCTTTAATTTCTTCTAAGTTTAAAACACTTGATTTTTCTTTATTTAAACTTTTAGCATAAAGGGCAGCACCATAAGCTCCCATAACGCCAGAAATATTAGGACAAACAACATCAAAACCTAACTCTTTTTCAAAAGCTCTTAATACAGCTTCATTGTAAAAAGTTCCACCTTGAACAACTATATGTTTTCCTAAAGCCTTAGCAGAAGTAGCTCTAATAACTTTATATAAGGCATTTTTTACAACAGATATTGATAAACCGGCTGAAATATTATCAATTGTAGCACCATCTTTTTGAGCTTGTTTTACACTTGAATTCATAAATACAGTACATCTAGAACCTAGATCTACCGGTTTTTTAGCCATAAGACCTAGTTTAGCAAAATCTTCAATTGAATAACCTAAGGCATTAGCAAAAGTTTGTAAAAATGAACCACAACCAGAAGAACAAGCTTCATTTAAAAAGATATTAGAGATAGTTTGATGTTCAATTTTAAAACATTTAATATCTTGACCACCAATATCGATTATAAAATCGACATCAGGCATAAATTTTCTAGCAGCATAAAAATGAGCCATAGTTTCAACGAGGCCTCCATCTAAACGAAAGGCTGTTTTAGCTAAATCCTCACCATAGCCAGTTGAGGCAGCTCCTTTAATATTTATATTTGGATATGTTTCGTATAAATCTAAAAATAATCCTTTTAATACTTCAATCGGATTACCTTTATTTGGCAAATATTTAGAATAACGAATATTTAAATCTTCATCCATCAATAAAAATTTTAAAGTAGTAGAACCACTGTCAATTCCTAAATAAAGTGGACCATCATATTCATTTAATGGCAATGTTGGAACAAAGGCTTTACGATGGCGTAATCTAAAATCTTCAAGTTCCTTTTCATTGGCAAATAATGGCTCATTAAAGGCATAAGTTGCTTTATTATCATAGCTTGTTATTTTTGATACTAAACTTTTTAAATCATAACTTTCAGAAGCTTTTAAAGCGGCTCCTATTGCTACATAGTATAAAGAATTTTCTGGGCAAATTCCTTTGACATTTAAAGCGTTGTCAAAGGCAGTTTGTAGTTCAGTTAAAAAAGTTAAAGGTCCGCCTAAATAAGCTACTTTACCATATATTTCTCTACCTTGAGCTAAACCACCGATAGTTTGATTTACAACAGCTTGAAAAATTGAAGCAGCAATATCAGATTTAGAAGCACCTTGATTTAGTAGAGGTTGAATATCAGTTTTGGCGAAAACTCCGCAACGTGAGGCGATAGAATAAATTTTTTGATGTCCTTTAGCAATACCATTTATTTCTGTAATATCAATATTTAGTAATGTTGCCATTTGGTCAATAAATGCCCCTGTACCACCGGCACAAGAACCATTCATTCTAACTTCCATACCATTAGTTAAAAATAAGATTTTAGCATCTTCACCACCAAGTTCAATGATACAATCAGTTCCCGGTATCAATTTATTAGCAGCTATTCTAGTGGCATAAACTTCTTGTACGAATTCAACACCAATTCCATCAGCTAAACCCATACCAGCCGAACCTGAAATAGCTAACATAGAGTTATTATCTGCTATGTGATTATCTATAAGAAAATTAAGTTTTTCAATTAAATTATCTTTTATATGTGAATAATGTCTTTTATAGTCTTTATAGATAATTTCATCATTATCTAAAACTACACATTTTATTGTTGTTGAACCAATGTCTAAACCAATTTTTTTCAATTTTTACCACCTCACATAAAACGAAATAATTATAATATACAATAAAAAAGATGTCAATTTTAGAGTACTCAAAAAAGCGTTATCAAAAATATTAATTTTAGTTAGCATAATTAAATATTTTTTTCTTATTATAAATTAAACTTTTTATCCTAAATTTAAATCCTAATTTTACATTTTATTAGCCTTTAAATGAATAAAAATGTTGTTTATAAAAGGAGTTTAATGTATAATATTTGCTAGCGAAGAAAAAAACAAGCTTTTCTTGTTGAAATAGATGGAGGTTCAAATGAAAGGATTAAAAAAAATTGCTGGTTTATTTATAGCACTTTTATTAGCTGTTGTTATAACAGCATGTTCAAGTACAGGTGGGATTGAAACTAGCTTAAATGTGGCAAGTCGTAATAATAAATTGACTTTAGTAGCAAATTTTACAGATGAAAGTCAAAGAATATTTACAGATTACACACCATATGCTTATATTTATAATATGGATGGTAATAATGTAGCTGATCAAATTGAAAGTTTATCATTTACTTTAGATGAAGATTTATCTAGTGGTAGTAATTTTGTTACTGATGAATTAGTTTTTGATGATTTAAGTGAAAATACAAGTTATACAATAAGAATTACAGTTACAATTGATGGTAGAAGTTATACATTATATGATAAAGTTCATCAAACTTCTGATTTAGGAACAGAAAGTAACCCAATTGAAGTTAGTACAACTGATGAATTCTTAGCTATTGCTGATGATAGAGAAGCATATTATATTTTAACTGCTGACCTTGATTTTAAAGATGAAGCTATAGATCCATTCTTTACTTCATCAACAAGACGTTTTGAAGGTGGATTAGATGGAGATAATCATACAATTTCTAATTTCACTATAACTTCAAACAATCAATATAACGGTTTATTTGCGGTTAATAATGGTACAATTTGTAACTTAGTTATCTCTAATGCTACTATCACAACGGAAAGAAGTAGCGAAATGAATACAGGCTTACTTGTAGGTTATAATACAGGTGTTATTGATAATGTGACTTTAAATGATTGTACTATCAATTCAAGCTCAACAGCTTACACTGTAACATATGATCAAAATGTTGGTGGTTTAGTTGGGTTATGTGGAACATCAAATGATACAGCTATTACTAATTCAACTTTAAATAATGTAACAATTAATGCTAATGTAAGACATCAATCTAATGTTGGTGGTTTAGTTGGTGAAGTTGTTTTAGCCCAATCTGTTAGAAATACGCAAACAATTGAAAACAACTTAGTTAATGTGACAATGACAGTTAACCAAGAAATAAGAGGTTCAATTGCCGATGCGGTTGATATCAATGTAGGTGGTTTTGCCGGATTCTCAGCTGCTGCTTCAACAAACTGTTTTGTAAATGGTACAATTACAGTTAATACTAAAAAAGCTGATGCTGCTACTTATGAAAATGGTTTAACTCATTACAATTTAACAGTAGCTGGTTTTATTGGCAATACTTATAATAATGTAGCTAGAAGACTTGAAGATGTTGGTTTTGCTGGTAGTATTACAGTTGATGCAAGCCCGGTTTATGAAACTCATATAGCTGGTTTAATTGGTGTATTAGGTAATAACTTTTTAGTTAATAATGCGGTAGTTAGTTTAGATGCTCTAAATATTAAAGGTCCTGAAGAAGTAGCAGATTCAACTGCTGCAGAGGAAGATACAGCAGAAGGGCCTACTTATAATATGTATTATGGTATTTTAATTGCTTCTGTTACAGATTCTAATATTTTAACTACCAACAATATTATTTCATATAAAGAAGTAACACCTACTGTAACATCTGGATATCTTACAGTAGCTCCTAATAATTTAAGTTCTGATTTAACTAAATTTAGTGATTTTATTAAAAATCAATTTAATAACTAATTAAAAGGAGCTTAGCTCCTTTTTAATATAAAGAAAGGTGAAAATGATGTTACGCTTTTATAATTCGCTTTCTAATAAGATAGAAGAGTTTAAACCACAAGATAAAAATAATGTAACGATTTATGTTTGTGGCCCTACTGTTTACAATTATATTCATATTGGTAATGCTAGACCGGTAGTTTTTTATGATTTAGTTAGACGTTATTTACTTTTTTGTGGATATAATGTGAAATTTGCTTCTAATATTACAGATATAGATGATAAAATAATAAACAAGGCGAAAGAATTAAATAAATCAGAAAAAGAAATAGCTACTTTTTATGAAGAAGCTTATTTTAAAGATACTGATAATTTGAATTCTTTACGTCCTGATTATATTCCTCATGCTACTAGCTATATCAATGATATGATTGATTTTATTAAAGATTTAATCGATAAAGGTTATGCTTACGAAGTAGATGGCAATGTCTATTTTAGAATAACTAAAATTGCTGATTATGGTCTTTTGTCAAATCAAGATAAAGAAGCTTTAAATGAAGGAGCTAGAATTGAGGTAGCTCAAAATAAAGAGAATCCATTAGATTTTACTTTATGGAAGAAAACAGAAGTAGGTATTAAGTGGCCTAGTCCTTTTGGTGAAGGTAGACCAGGGTGGCACACTGAATGTGTGGTTATGAATCATAAGTTGTTTGGCCCATTAATCGATATTCATGGTGGTGGAATGGACTTAAAATTTCCACATCATGAAAATGAAATCTGCCAATGTGAAGCTATGTATAATACGCATTTAGCTAAGTATTTTTTACATGTTGGACGTGTCGATTTAAAAGGAGTAAAGATGTCTAAATCTTTAGGTAATTTTATTTTTGTTAAAGATTTTGATACTCCTGTTAAAATGATGGTTTTACGTATGATTTTATTATTTTCACCTTATAGAGCTAATATTAATTATCAAGAAGAACTATATAATCAATATTTGTCTTTATATGATAAGTGGTTAAGAGCTTTTAAACAAAGCTATTATTTCTTAGCTTGTAATGATTTATTATCTAATGAAGTAGATAATAATATAATTACTGATTTTAAAACATATATGGATGATGATTTTAATGTTCAAAATGTTTTAAGTCTATTAGATGATTTAATTAAACAAATAAATCAATTATATAGACAAAAAGATTATGAAACATTAGCTGTTAAACTTAATACTTTTAAAACAATTAAAGAAGTTTTAGGTCTAAGATTTTATTTGGTTAATTTAGATGATGATTTAAAACAAATTTATTTAAATTGGCAAACAGCTAGAAATAATAAAAACTTTGCTGAAGCTGATATTTATAGAGCTACACTAGTAGAAAAAGGAATTTTATAATGCGCTCTGATTTATATAATGGTCTTACTTTAGCTTATATCGGCGATGCTATATTTGAGGTTTATATGCGTAGATATGCCTTAGAAAAAGGCTTAGTTAAAGCTAAAAATTTGCATAGTTTTGTTACTACTAAAGTCAGCAATAAAGCAGAAGCATCATACATTAATTACTTGTTAAATAATAATTTATTAAATGAAAAAGAAGTTAAGATTTTTCTAAAAGGTCGTAATGCTAAAATCCATACAGTTCATAAAGATTTAAAAACTTATCATGAAGCTACTGGATTTGAAGCCTTAGTTGGCTATTTATATTTAGAAAAACAAGATACTAGGTTAGCAGAGATTATCAGTTTAGTAAAGGAGTTAATATAATGCCTAAAGATGAGTTTATTGTCGAAGAAACCCCTAAAAAAAGAACTAGAAAAAAACCTTCATCAACACCGGAAAAAGAAAATCAAGAAGTTGTAGTCGTTGAAACAGAAGAAGAAACTAAACCAAAACGAAAAAAGAAAACAGAAACGCCTGTTGTTGAAGAAGAAAGTAAAGAGGAATTAGTAGTTGAAGAAACACCTGAGGTTGTTGAAGAAGTTATTGAAGAACCTCAAGTGGTAATTTTACCTAAACCAGAAGAAGTTAAAGTAACAGAGGAAAAAGAAAAGATTCCTAATAAAATTGAAAAGTTCATTTATAAAAAGCAAAAACAATCTAAAATAGAAGAAAGAAAAAGAATTAAAAAAGAAGATGCTTTAGAACTAAAACGTTATAATCCAGATCCTAATTATGGTTTATCTGATGATTATGTAGCAAAAAGGAAGGCAGATGGTTTAGTTAATGCGACTAAAATAGGTTCGACTAAATCGATAAAAAAGATTATCTTTTCTAATTTAGTTACTTTCTTTAATATTTTAACTTATGCTATTGCGGGTATTTTAATATCTGTTAGGGCTTTTACTGATTTATTTTTTGTTGTAATTGTTACAGCTAATGTTATTATTGGTATTATTCAAGAGATTAAAGCTAAAAACATTATTGATAAGTTATCAATTATGCAAGCACCTACAGCTTTTGTTATGCGAAATGGTGTTCAAAGTGAAATTGCTATTAATGATGTTGTTTTAGATGATATAGTTGTTTTATCACAAGGTAAACAGATACCAGCTGATTCTATTTTACTTGATGGTAGTGTAGAAGTTAATGAAAGTTTGTTAACTGGTGAAAGTGATGCTATCTTAAAAAAACCTGGTGATATTTTATATAGTGGTTCATTTATAGTTAGTGGTACTTGTAAAGCTAAAGTAGATAAAGTTGGTAAAGATAATTATATATCTCGCTTATCTGGAGAAGCTAAATTATATAAAAAGCCAAAATCTGATTTATTACGCTCATTACGTTTAATTGTTTATTTTATGGCTTTAGTTATTATACCTATAGGTATAATTTTATTCTATGTACAATATTTTGCTAATGGAGTAGATTATGTAACATCTATAAGAAAATCAGCTGGAGCAATGGTTGGTATGATTCCATCAGGACTTATGTTATTATCATCAGTTGCTTTAGCAGTAGGTGTCATTAGGCTTGCTCAAAACAAGGTTATGGTACAAGAATTATACTGTATTGAAATGTTAGCTAGAGTTAATGTTTTATGTTTAGATAAAACAGGTACAATTACAGATGGTACGATGTCTGTTAAAGATGTTATTGAATATAATAATGTAGCAGGTATTACGACTAAAATAGCTATTAATGGAATGTTAAATGCCTTGAAAGAAAGCAATTTAACAGCTAAAGCGTTAGAAGAAAAATTTGGTGCTAATAAAAAAATTAAATATCATTCTTTAATCAATTTTTCAAGTCAAAGAAAATACAATGCTGTTAGTTTTGAAAGATATGGAACTTTTATAATGGGAGCTCCGGAATTTGTATTAAAAGAAGAATTTGAAGAATATAAAAAAGATGTTAATAATTATTCAAAACAAGGCTATCGTGTTTTAGCTTTAGCTCATAAAGAAGGATATATTGAAGATGGTAATTTACCGATTGGTGAGTTAACTTTAGTAGCTTTAATACTAATAGAAGATAATATAAGACCAGATGCCATTGAAACAATTAATTACTTTAAAGAAAGTGGTGTTGAGGTTAAAGTAATATCTGGTGATAATCCTTTAACAGTATCTAAAATTAGTGAAAGAGCTGGCATTTTAAATGCTAAAGATTGTATTTCTTTAGATGGTATGTCAGATGAAGATGTTGTTAGGGCAGCAACTAGATATACAGTATTTGGTAGAGTTTCTCCTGATCAAAAAAGAATTTTAGTTAAAGCTTTAAAAAGTGAAGGCAAAACAGTTGCGATGACAGGTGATGGGGTTAACGATATCTTAGCTTTAAGAGAGGCAGATTGTTCGATTGCGATGGCCTCTGGTAGTGAGGCAGCTAGAAATGCTAGTCACTTAGTTTTAATTGATTCTAATTTTAATTCGATGCCTAAGGTTGTTGCAGAAGGTAGAAGAGTTATTAATAATGTAGCTAGAGTGGCTTGTTTATTCTTAACAAAAACGATTTTTAGTTTCTTGCTAGCTTTACAAGCTTTAAATAGTGGTGGTATTTATCCGATTAGTACAGTTCAATTGTCTATCATTGATTTCTTCGTTGTAGGTATTCCGGCTTTCTTCTTAGTCTTAGAGCCTAATAATAATCCGGTCGATAGTAAGTTTTTACCTAATATTTTAAAAGGAGCCTTACCGGGCGCTATAACGATACTTGTCTGTTCGATGTTAACTTTCCAATTAGTCGATTATTTAAATTATGACTTTTTGACATCTTCAACTATCATTATTATAGTAGCAACAAATGTTTGTTTAATGGTTTTATTTAAAGTTTGTCGACCATTTAATAAATTGCGAAAAGTAATTTGTGGTACATCTTATACACTATTTGTTTTATGTATAATTTTCTTACCTAGTTTATTTGAAATAAGACCATTGTTTAAATTTATGGAATATACTTCTGATACAGTTGAAATTACTCAATTAGATACTATTCCTTCTGTTAAAGTATCAGAAGATTACAATTATGTTTTAGATGGTGTAGTATATGATACAAAGGCTACTCCTAATTACACGACGATTAGTGCTAGTTCAAGAAACGGTTATTTAACTTTAAATTCCGGTCAAAATTCAGATATAATTACTAAAGATGGTGAATATTACAAAATAGCAGATCCAAGTTTATCAGTTGATTTTAGTGGAAATTTATATGCTGGTGGATATACGACAACTGCCGTTATGTTTACAGAAGACCCTACTAAAATTAAATTAGAGATTGCTAGTGATGGTTATATTACGATACTTAGTATTGATGATAGTGGCATAGCTAGACCAGTAGCTAATCAACCAGATTATTCAATTTTACCAACTATTACTTATAATAGTTCAGGTGGTTATTTAATAGTTAATGGCAATAACTCAGCCGGTATTTATAAATGGGATGGTAGTTCTATTGAATCTATCAGTTTAGATGAAAACTTAAATGTTTTAATCAATGGCAAATTGTACACTTATACTAGTGAAGATGGTCAACAACTTAATTTAACAGTTCCTTACCCAGCAATTTCAACTAATTCTAGTGGCTATATTGTAATTGATGCTCAAGCAATGCAGTATGTTGATGGTGCTAATATTAGTTTATCTTCGATTGGGGTTACTAGTTTAACAGAATTGTTAGAACATGAATCAACGGCTGAAACATATGATGATGAATATATTAGAGCTAATGGTAATTATTATCAAGTAAAAGATGTTAATAGCACAACTAGTCAATATGTTACATCTAATGTTTATATTATAGTTCCTAATATTACGACATCTGTAGCCGGTAGATATATAATAAATGGTGAATATACTGATTATGAAGTTTTAACAATTGGTGGCGATTCTTCAACAAGCTTTAATGTTACAGAAGATGGTTATTTAACTATTAACGATTTTAAGACTGACTATAAAGCTGATTATAGCGTTCAAGTTGGCGGTGTTGTTCAAAGATTATCTATTCCAGCTATCTTAATATTATTGACATTATGTTTAGCATCAAGTCCATTTATTAAGATTTTAGCAGGATGTGTACCTTGGTTAAAACAAACAATTAAGAATGTTCAAAATATCTTATCTAAATTTTAAAAGCTAGGTCATTCATCTAGCTTTTTTAGATGGTATTTGTTATAATGCAAATGGGAAAAAAGCGAGGCATAATATGATTAAAATATATGGTAAAAATTTAGTTAGGGAAGCAATATTAAATAACGCTGATTTAAAAGATATTTATATTAGTGCTAATGAAACTAAATTAATGGCTTTGTTAAACGATAAAAAATTAGCTTATAAAGTAGTATCTAAACAAGAATTAGATAATATGTTTGGTAAAGGACATCAAGGTATTGGAGCTTTTAGAGCTGATTATAAAACTTATTCTTTAGATTATTTTTATACAAATGAAAAGAATAAACGTGTTTTATTGCTAGATGGCATTAATGATCCTCAAAATTTTGGGGCTATTATTAGGTCAGTCGATGCTTTTGGATTTAAAGGTATTATATTAGGTAATAATAGAAGTGTACCTATTACTTCTGTGGTAGCTCATGTTTCGACAGGAGCTATTGAATATGTACCTATTTGTTATACTAATAGTTTACTAGCGGCACTAAGAAATTTAAAGGAACATGGCTATTGGGTTATAAGTGCGGAAGCATTTGGGAAAACTAAGATAGCTGACATTGATTTAGACCGTGATATTGTGTTAGTTATTGGCAGTGAAGGGTTTGGCATAAGTAAAACTATTTTAAAAGAATCCGATTATGTTGTTAGTATTAATATGAAAGGACATGTCAATAGTTTAAATGCCTCTGTCTCTGCTGGTATTTTAATGGAAAAATTAATGTAACAGGAGAAGTATGTATTTAGGGTGGAATGATTACGAACTAATCTATTTGATTAGAGAAGGTAATGATCGAGCCTTAAACCTTATGTATCACAAATATACTAATTTTATTAGACTTAAAGCTTATGAAGTAGGCTTTAGAGGAATGTCAGTTGATGATTGTATTCAAGAAGGTTTAATTTTGTTAACTAAAGCTATTAAAATATTTAATGATAATTTTAATAAATCATTTTGGTCTTATTATAATTTAATTTTAAAACGGCGCTTATGGCGTCTAAAAAGAGAAGATAATTCTAATAGCTATCTTGAAATAACATTAGATGTAGAAGATGATAATACTTTTAAAGAAAAAGTATTAGAGTATAGTTCAATTTTTAAAGATTCATATTTAGCTTATATATATAAAGAGATATATTATTATAATACTAAGGTAAATGAATTAGCTCTTAAATTAAGAGTTCCTATTCATAGAATTTATCGGGATATTAAAAAAATTAAAGAAATGTTGAGATTAGAGTTTGACTTATAGGGTAAAAAAATGTAAAATTGTATAGACACATTTAAGGTGGTTTTTTTAATATGCGAAAAAAAGTAATTTTAATTTGTGAGGAATGTTTAAGTAGAAATTACACTACTACTAAAAGTCCTAAACAAGAAAACGTGCGTTTAGAGATGAAAAAATTTTGCCCTAGATGCAATAAATATACAATTCATAAAGAAACAAAGTAAAGGGTGATTATATGGCTATTAAAGAGAAAAAAGTTGAACAAAAATCTAAATTGATGGAAATACTACGTAAAGATTACCGTTGGGAAAATTATCTATTTTTCACTATTGCGTTAGTAGTTTTATTATTAGGTGTTTTAATTTTAAATAATACTTTAGTTATTAATGAAGATGCCTTTTTAATTGGACCGATAGCTGATATATTTGCATGGCTAATGGTAGCATTTGGCGGTTTAGCCTTAATATATGCAGTTTATCCATTCTTTAAACCGGCTTTTCCAGAAATTAAAAGAATTACATGGCTTAAAGGAAAAAAATACTTTGCTAATGTCATAAGAGTATTTATCTTTATTATTGTACTAGCATTATTATTACTATTATTCCAAGCCTTTATTACAGAAATATTAGCTATTATTTGGGGGTAAAAGATGAGAAGATGGTATGTAGTACAAACCTATTCAGGCCATGAAAACTCTGTTCTTGATGATTTAGAATCAAGAAAAGATTCAATGGGATTATCTAATAAAATTTATCAAATATTAGCTCCTGAACAAACAGAGGAAGTTATTGATAAAAAAGGTAATAAGAAAATAAAAGCTTCTAAAATTTATCCTGGTTATATTTTCTTAGAAATGGAAGTAGAAAAAGAAATTGACGATACAACATGGTATATTATTCGTAATACACCAAATGTTACAGGTTTCTTAGGTTCTTCAGGTCATGGTACTAAACCAGTGCCGATTCCGCAAGATGAAATGAATCGTATCTTAGAAAAGATTGGTTTAATTGAAAAAGCTACTTATAAAGAAGGAGACCAAGTAGAAGTTATCTCAGGACCTTTTGTTGGTCAAACAGGCGTAGTAGCATCTGTCAATTTAGAAAAAGAACAAGTAGTTGTTATGATTGAAATATTTGGTAGAGCTACACCAAATGAATTACATTTTACTCAGGTAAGAAAAATTGTTTAATCGTATAATAAAAAAGATTATTTTACTTGTCTTTTTAGCTTTATTAGTTAGTGATATATGTGATCTGGTTAAAAGATATGTTGTAGACGGATTCTTTAATTTTGAAAGATTTGATATAGTTTATTCTATTGTAAATAATCATGTTGTCTTACATTTATCATTAATCTATACTTTAATAGTCTTAATATTATTCTTTAGTTTCAATTTTTTTAAAACTAAAAATGAAAATTAACGTGGTATCATTTTATAAGATACCATTTTTTTTATGGTTCTTTCTCTAGATGGCTAATTTCTTCAAATCTAAAACCTTATAATAGTTTTGGTAATGGAGCTATGCGTATAAACCTGGTGGCGTTGGTTGCTGATAGTAACAAGAAGTTAAAGACTTAAGCAAGAAAATAACGGAAGTAACTCATAAAGTCAATTATTTTAATAACCCCTATAGAATAGATAAGTCGTTAAATTAATGGTATAATAGGTTTAAATGATAGAAGTAGACATTATGCCATATCAAATGACGTTTAATGATTTGATTTATAATAATTAACATAATAAGTATTTAAGCTATGGCGGTTTTGCTAATTTAGTATTTGACGAAACAAAATCACTCATTAGCTTTTGTGAATAATAAATATATAAAACATTTTGTTTTTAGAAGATTAAGTCTATTTATCATTAGTGGATAAAATTTATATGATGTTGCCAAGTTACATAGGCATACATATTTGATGGTTGGTATAAAGAAAAAGAATGTATAAATCAGTGGGATTTTAATAGTGATAAGACAAGTGCTAGTTACACGTATTATGAGGTACCTAATGAAGATTCTACAGAAGAATATAAGAACTTTTATAATGAATATATAAGTACTCATACTTATGTAGAAACAAAATTATATGCTAAGTGGGTTAAAAATTAGAAACACAAACTTAAAAATAATTCTTGCTATTTATTTAAATATTTGTTATAATATGAAAGCACGTATTTTATACGTCAGTGGGAGGTTAAAACCGTTTAACCACATCATTGAAAGAAGGAGGAAATAAAATGGCTAAGAAAGTAGTTAAAGTAGTTAAATTACAGATTCAAGCCGGTAAAGCTAATCCAGCGCCTCCAGTCGGTCCAGCATTAGGACAGGCAGGCGTTAATATCCCAGGCTTTTGTTCACAATTCAATGATCAAACTAAAGATAAAATGGGATATGTTCTACCAGTAGTAATTTCTGTATATGAGGACCGTTCTTTCACATTTGTTGTAAAGACTCCACCAGCTTCTGATTTATTAAAGAAAGCAGCTGGCATTGAAAAAGGTTCTAGTAATGCTAAGAAAAACATTGTAGCAAAAATCTCTAAAGCTCAAGCTGAAGAAATTGCTAAAATGAAAATGCCTGACTTAAATGCTAATGACGTTGAAGCGGCAACTAAAATCATCGCTGGTACTGCTCGTAATATGGGCATTACAGTTGAAGATTAATTAAAGGTTGTTTATACAGCCTAAATTTGTGGGAGGAAATTCCCGCTTAACCACATTTTAGGAGGAAAATATGAAGAGAGGAAAGAAATACCAAGAAGCAGCTAAATTAGTTGATTCTAGCAAGGTATATCAAGCTTTAGAAGCTTTAGAATTAGCTTGCAAGACTTCAACAGTTAAATTTGATGCTTCTGTTGATGTAGCGTTCCGTTTAAATCTTGATCCACGTAAAGCAGAACAAAACATTAGAGGTGCTATCGTATTACCTAATGGTACTGGTAAAACTCGTCGTGTTTTAGTTTTATGCCGTGGTGCAAAACAACAAGAAGCTCAAGCAGCTGGTGCTGATTATGTTGGCGATAGTGAATATATTCAAAAGATTCAACAAGGCTGGTTTGACTTCGATATTATTGTAGCTACACCAGATATGATGGGTGAATTAGGTCGTTTAGGTCGTATTTTAGGTCCTAAAGGTTTAATGCCAAACCCTAAAACTGGTACTGTAACAATGGATGTTACAAAGGCTATTCAAGAAATTAAAAACGGTAAAGTTGAATATCGCCCTGATAAAGTAGGTAATATTCAAATGACAATTGGTAAAGTATCATTTGGTGCTGAAAAGCTAGCTCAAAACTTAAGAGCTGTATATGATACATTAATGAGAGTTCGCCCTTCAACTGTAAAGGGTACATACATTAAAAATATTTCTGTTGCTTCTACAATGGGTCCTGGTGTTAAAGTTAACCCAGATTCAATTGTTGCAGCTGCAAAATAATAATTTACCAAAGACAGTAGGTGTGCTTTAGCACTTAATTTCTACCGAGGTAGTATAAGAAAAGAAATCTTCTTTACTATGCCGGTAGAGAAGATTTTTAAATTTTATGGAGGTGCAATATGTCTAGTGCAATAGAACAAAAGAAGACTTTAGTTGCTGAATTAGTTGAAAAAATTAAAAGTTCTAAATCTGTTGTAGCTTTCAAATATCAAGGCTTAACAGTTGACAAATTTCAACAATTAAGAAGAGCTATGCGCGCTAATGGCTGTGACGTTGCTATCGTTAAAAACAACATTTCACGTCGTGCAGCTAATGAATTAGGCTATACTGAATTTGCAGATAGCATTTCAGGTCCAGTAGCTTTAGCTTTTGCAACTGAAGATATGGTAGCACCAGCTAAAGAAGTATACTCATTTGCTAAAGAAAACAAATGTGTAGAAGTAGTAACTGGTGTTGTAGACGGCGATGTTTATAGTGTCGCACAATTAGAAGAATTATCACAACTTCCATCATACGAAACTTTATTAACTCAATTAGCTGCAGGTATGTTAGGTACAGTAAGAAATTTAGCTGTAGCATTGAATTTGTATGTTGAAGAACATGAAGAAGCCGCAAATTAATATTTAAATATAGGAGGATATAACAATGGCTAAGTTAACAAAAGAAACATTTATTGAAGCTTTAAAAGAAATGACTATTCTTGAAGTAAAAGAATTAGTAGATGCAATGAAAGAAGAATTCGGTATTGATCCAAGTGCAGTTGCTGCTGCTCCTGCTGCTGGCGCTGGTGCTGCTGCTGCCGCTGAACAAACTGAATTTGATGTAATTTTAAAAGCTCCTGGTGCAGCTAAACTAGGTGTAATTAAAGTTGTTAAAGAAATTACTGGTTTAGGTTTAAAAGAATCTAAAGAATTAGTTGATAATGCACCAAAACCAGTAAAAGAAAAAGTATCTAAAGCTGAAGCTGATGAAATTAAAGAAAAATTAGTTGCAGCTGGTGCTGAAGTAGAAGTTAAGTAATTATAATTTAAAAGCCTAGCTTGCTAGGCTTTTCTTTTAATAAAATGTCACACTATTATATAAATGATAAGAATTTAAAATCTAATCCTAAGTTCATTAAATATAAATATTTAACTAAAGAATTTAACTTTAAAACGGATAATGGTGTATTTTCTAAAGAATATGTAGATTTTGGAACAAATCTATTATTAAAATCAATTGAAATAAACGATATAGAAGGTCCTATTTTAGATCTATGTTGTGGTTATGGGGTTGTAGGTATAGTATTAGCTACTATTACTAATAAAAAAATATATGCAACTGATATTAATATAAGGGCAGTTAATTTAGCTAAAGATAATGCTTTACTAAATAATGTTAATATTGATTTTTATACTGGTGATAAATTAGAAGCAATACCACTTGATATTAAATTTAGTCAAATTCTTTTAAATCCACCTATTAGAGCTGGCAAAGAAGTTATATTTAATCTTTATAAAGATAGTTATGATAGATTAAATAAAGGTGGCGAGTTAGATATAGTTATTCAAAAGAAACAAGGAAAAGATAGTACTTTTAAATATTTAGAAACTATTTATTCTAAAGTAGAAGTTATTAATAAAGATAAAGGTTATTTTATTATTAAGGCTATAAAATAACCTTTTTTCATAGTGTGCTAGGCATGCATTAATCTAGTAGGTAAAGTTTTACCACCAGTATTTACAGCTAAGTGTAGTGAACCCCAAGCTGTTTTTTCTCTACCATATTCTAAAACTAAAGAAATAAATTAACATTATTACAATATTTTTTTACAAATAATGTTAATTGATTAGCTATTTTTCCAATATGCTCGTTTTGGTTGGTATAGTGTGAATGTTTGACCAGATTATCCGAGAAATTATGGTGACATTTTTGGAGGTTTATAAATGTTACGTTGTATTTTACGAAAATTAGCATATAATGTATACAGCAGAAAGGTAGGTGTTTATGTTATGCCAAATATAAAACCCGTATCCGATTTAAGAAATTATACGGAAGTGTTAAAAAATATTACTGTTGGGGAGCCTGTGTTCCTGACAAAAAATGGCAGAGGAAGATATGCTATTGTTGATATAGAGGAATACGAAAGGACAAAAACAATTCTAAAACTGATTGGTGAAATTTTTAAAGGTGAAAAATCCGCTCAGGAAAACGGATGGTCTGATATTGATAAAGTAGAGAAGTTACTTGGTGCTAATAATGACTGAAATACAATTTTCGCCGCAGGAAATCAGTGATTTGCAGGAAGTAAAAGTATGTATAATAGAAGAACTCTACAATGAACAGGCGGCGATTAACACGATTGCAAAGATTATGAAGAGAATACGAATGCTTATTGATTTTCCTGAAAGCGGTGCATCTCTTTCTTCTATTATAGGTTTTGAAACCGACTACCGTTTTTTAGTTTGCGGAAATTACACGACATTTTACCGTGTAGAAGATACTACTGTGTATATTGTTCGTGTGCTATATGGTAGGCGGAATTTCATGCAAATTCTATTTGGAGTACCGCAAGATGAAAACTAAATATTATTTAAAAAGGAAAAAGGCTGTAAAAACCTTGGTTTTAAAATAACACTATAGGTAATTTAACACGCCTTTTTTTATAGAATTATATCCTACTTATCTTTAAGTTAATTTTACTCTCTATAGTTATGTTTTTTTATTCAATTTCTTTATTTATGACTAAAAAATGTCACAAAAAAATGAGTGATATAGATTGACTAATTTACATGTCTATTGTATAATATTAAAATGCATAAATGGTGGGATAAGTGCGCCTAAACTACCATTTTAATTATTTGAAGGGGTGTATCTATGAATTATAAAATCGTTAAATACGGTAAAAAATCAGAACGTAGAAACTATTCAAAAATTAGAACTGACGTTGAAATTCCTGATTTAGTAGAGATTCAAACTAAATCATTTGATCAATTTGTTAATGTTGGTTTAAGAGAATTATTAGATGATATTTCACCTATTGAATCTTTTAATGGTGATTTAAAAATTTATTTTGGCGATTATCATTTTGAAGATCCAAAATATGATATAGTTCAATCTAAACTACGTGATGTTAATTATGCACGTCCACTTAAGGTTAAAGTACGTCTTGAAAAAACACAAACTGGTGAACAAACAGAAAAAGAATTGTTTATGGGAGATATTCCTTATATGACACCAGTAGGTACTTTTGTCATAAATGGGGCTGAAAGAGTTATTATTTCACAAATTGTTCGTTCTTCAGGTGCCTATTATTCTAAAGAAGTAGATAAGAAAACAGGGGCTGTAAAATATGCAGGCCAAATAATTCCAACCCGTGGTGCTTGGATTAATTATGAAATGGGCAGCCGTGATGTTTGGTATGGTGAATTAGACCGTTCTAAGAAAATACCGTTAACGACTATTTTAAGAGCTTTTGGGTTAGATACGAATGAAAAGATTATCAATTTGTTCGGTGAAGATGAACATTTCACTGCCACATTTGAAAAAGATGATTCAACTAATAGTGAAGATGCGGTTAGATTAGTATATTCTAAATTAAGAGTAGGAGAAGAAAATGTACCTACTGAAGGCGCAAGACATTTACTAAAAGAACGTTTCTTTGATGCAAAAAGATATGATTTACAAAAAGTAGGTCGTTTTAAATATAATATTAAACTTGATGTTTTCCAAAGAGTTAAAGGCTTAGTCTTAGCTAAAGATGTCATTTTAAATAAACAAATAGAAGACGAGGCAACTGGTGAATTAACAGAAGTTAATGAGATAATTGCGGCTAAAGGTAGTGTAATTGAAGGCGAAGTATTAGAAAGACTTGAAGCTAATAGAGATGCTTTTAGAGAAGTAATTGATTTAGGTAATACTTTATGTGATGACCCTATTTGTGAAGTTTTATATGTTTATTCACCTAAGACTGAAGAAGTAGTTAAAGTTATCGGTAATTTACATACTGAAGATGTCTTACATATTACAATGTCTGATATTATTGCTTCTTTATCATATTACTTTAATTTATATAAAGGTATTGGTACTTTAGATGATATTGACCATTTAGGTAATAGACGTTTAAGATTAATTGGTGAATTGTTAAAGAATCAATTTAGAATTGGTTTTGCTAAATTAGAGAAAAATATTCAAGATAGAATGTCTATTGTTGATGTAGCTGAAGCTACTCCTGAGTCATTAATTAATATCAAACCTTTAACTTCATCATTAAAAGAATTCTTTGGTTCAAGCCAATTATCACAATTTATGGACCAAATTAATCCACTTGCTGAAATTACGCAAAAGAGACGTATATCAGCATTAGGTACTGGTGGTATTGCTCGTGATAGAGCTGGTGTTGAAGTACGTGATGTTCACAATTCACATTATGGTAGAATGTGTCCGATTGAAACACCAGAAGGTCCTTCTATCGGTCTTATTACATCATTAGCTACTTATGCTAAAGTAAATGATTTTGGTTTTATCGAATCACCTTATTTTGTCGTAAAAATAGGTAATGATGGTCAAAAATATGTATCTGATGAAATTAAATATTTATCAGCTGATGAAGAAAATGGAGTTGTTATAGCTTCTGCTTCAACATTATTAGATGATGCTGGTCATATTATAGAAGATAAAGTTATTGCTAGACGTGATGGCGAAACAGAAATGTGTTTAAAAGATGAAGTAGACTATATGGACATTTCACCTAAACAAATTGTTTCTGTAGCGGCTGCGTGTGTACCTTTCCTTGAACACGACGATGCAACAAGAGCCTTGATGGGTGCTAACATGCAAAGACAAGCTGTACCTATTATTAATCCGGAATCTCCGATTGTTGGTACTGGTATGGAATATAGAGCAGCTAAAGATAGTGGTAGTGCTTTAATTTGTGAATTACATGGTTTTGTTGAATATGTAGATGCTAAAGTTATTAAAGTCAGAGAAGATAATGGTTATTTACATGAATATAAATTATACCAATTCTTACGTTCTAATGCAGCGACTGTTGTAATGCAACGTCCGATTGTCAGCGTTGGTGAAGAGGTTGATAGAGGCGACATTATTGCTGATGGTCAATCTATGAAAAATGGTGAATTAGCTTTAGGTCGTAATGTTAGAGTTGCTTTCATGACATGGGATGGTTATAACTATGAAGATGCTGTTATCATGTCTGAAAAGATGGTTTATGATGATGTTTATACATCATTACATATTGATGAATATCAAATTGAAGCTCGTGATACTAAATTAGGTAAAGAAGAATTTACAACTGAAATTCCTAATGTTTCAGCTGAAATGATTAGTCATTTAGATGCTAATGGTATCGTTATTCCAGGTACTGAGGTTAAAGAAGGCGACATTTTAGTTGGTAAAATTACACCAAAAGGTCAAACAGACCCAACGCCAGAAGAAAAATTGTTATATGCAATATTTGGCGAAAAATCAAGAGAAGTTAGAGATAGTTCTCTAAGAGTTCCTCATGGTGGTGGCGGTATTGTTCAATCTATTATGCATTATAAAAAATCTAATGGTGATGAACTAAATCCAGGTGTAAATGAAGTTGTAAGAGTTTATATCGTTCAAAAGAGAAAAATTAAAGTCGGCGATAAGATGGCTGGTCGTCACGGTAACAAAGGTGTTATTTCTAACATTTTACCACTTGAAGATATGCCATATTCAGCTGATGGTAGACCGATTGATATTATGTTAAATCCTCAAGGTGTTCCTTCACGTATGAACATCGGTCAAGTTCTAGAACTACATTTAGGTATTGCTGCTAAAATGCTAGGATGTAAAGTAGCTACTCCGGTATTTGACGGGGCTTCTATTGAAGATATTGAAGCTATTATGAAAGAAGCTGGTCTACCTATTGATGGTAAACAAACATTATATGATGGTAGAACTGGTGAACCTTTTGAAAATAAAGTTAACGTAGGTATTATGTACTTCGTTAAATTAAGTCACATGGTTGATGACAAATTACATGCTCGTTCAGTTGGTCCTTATACTTTAGTAACGCAACAACCAATGGGTGGTAAAGCGCAAAATGGTGGTCAACGTTTTGGGGAAATGGAAGTTTGGGCTCTTGAAGCTTATGGTGCTTCTCATACTCTACAAGAAATGTTAACTGTTAAGTCTGATGATATTGTTGGACGTAATAAAGTATTTAGTGCTATTACTGATGGTAAACCGATTCCTGAATCTTCTATCCCTGAATCATTTAGAGTATTAATTAGAGAATTACAATCACTTGCTATTCACGTAGAATTAATAAATGAAGACGGGGTTGATGAAGCAAATCAATCTATCGTTGATTTAGATGTAGAAGATGTTATTTCTAAATATAAAATGTAATTAGGGGGTCAATATGGCAAAACATTATAAATATATAAAAATTGGTTTGGCTTCTCCCGAAGAAATTCTTAGCTGGTCTCATGGTGAAGTTAAGAAACATGAAACTATTAACTATCGTACATTAAAACCAGAACCAGATGGCCTTTTCTGTGAAAAGATATTTGGGCCTACTAAGGATTACCAATGTTATTGTGGTAAATCAAAAAGAAGTGCTGATAAAGGTAAAGTTTGTGAAAAATGTGGAGTTGAATTAACTCAATCAAAAGTAAGAAGAGAAAGATTAGGTCATATTGTATTAGCTAGTCCTGTTGTTCATACTTGGTATTTAAAAAATTCACCATCTCCTTTAGCTATTCTTTTAGATATAAAAAATAAAGATTTAGAAAGCATAGTATATTTTGCTTCTTATATTGTAATAGACCCAGGTAAAACGCCATTAGCTAAAAGAGAAATCTTAGATGAAGCTAAGTATTCTGAAATGTATGAAAAATATGGTAACTCTTTTGTAGCTTTAACGGGTGCTGAAGCTGTTAGAAAACTATTACAAGATTTAGATTTACAAAAAGAAGAACAAAATCTTCGTAAACTATTAAAAACACGTTCTAAACAAAAAAGAGATAGTGTTATTAAACGTTTAGAGATTGTTGAATCTTTCTTACATAATAAAAAGAATAAACCTGAATGGATGGTACTTACTATCCTTCCGGTTATTCCACCTGATTTAAGGCCAATGGTTCAATTAGATGGTGGTAGATTTGCTACTACTGATTTAAACGATTTATATCGTCGTATTTTAAACCGTAATAACCGTCTTAAAAAACAAATTGAACAAGGGGCACCTCACCTTATTACTAAAAATGAAAAGAGAATGTTACAAGAAGCAGTTGATGCTTTAATTGACAATTCTAAACGTAAGAATAATAATGATAAAGCTCATCATTTAAAGAGTTTATCTGATATGTTACGTGGTAAACAAGGTCGTTTTAGACAAAACTTACTAGGTAAAAGAGTTGATTATTCAGGTCGTTCCGTTATCGTTGTTGGTCCTAGTCTAAAAATGTATCAATGTGGTATCCCAAGAGAAATGGCTTTAACTTTATTTAAGCCATATGTAATTAGAGAATTAATGGCTCAAGATCCATCTTTATCAATTCCATCAGCTAAAAAGAAATGTGAAAAACAAGAAGATGTTGTATGGCCATTAGTAGAAAAAGTAGTAGTAGAACATCCAGTATTGTTAAATAGAGCACCTACTTTACACAGACTAGGTATTCAAGCGTTTGAGCCAGTTTTAATTGAAGGTAAAGCTATTAGACTTCACCCACTTGTATGTACAGCATTTAATGCCGACTTCGATGGGGATCAAATGGCTGTCCATGTTCCGTTATCTCTTGAAGCTCAAGCTGAAGCTAGACTTTTAATGTTAGCTTCTAATAATATCTTAAACCCTAAAGATGGAAAACCAGTTGTTACACCATCTCAAGATATGGTTTTAGGTAACTATTATTTAACAATTGAAAGAATTGACGAAGTTAATGAAGGTCATTTCTATCGTGATTATGATGAAGCTTATTTAGCATATAAGAATAATCAAATTACGCTTCATACTAGAATATTTGTAGATCCTCATTATTTACCAGCAAGTCGTTTTGCCGGTGTTGATATAAATGGAAAATACTTATTTACAACAGTAGGTAAGATGATATTTAATACAATTATACCATCTGATTTCCCATATATTAATGAAGCTACTGACTATAACTTAACGCAAAGAATTCCAGAAAAATATTTATTCTCACCAAAGAATAATAATATTAAAGAATTTATTGCATATGATGAAGTAAAACCATTCAAAAAGAAATTCTTAGCATCAATAATTGCTGAAGTATTTAAACGTCATCAAACAACAGAAACTTCAGCCATGGTTGATAGATTAAAAGATTTAGGTTTCCATTATTCAACTAAATCTGGTATAACTATTTCTATGTCTGATGTCATCTTATATAAAGGTAAAGATGAAAGAATTAAACAAGCTGATGAAAAGATTGATAGAATTGAACAAGCTTTTGAATTAGGTTTATTAACAGAACAAGAAAGAAAGAACCAAGTTAAGAGCGAATGGAATAAAGCTAGATCAGACATCGAAAGTGGTGTTTGGGCTGAATTACAAAAACATGAAGATAACGCTATTTTCATGATGGCTGATTCAGGAAGCCGTGGTTCATCATCTAACTTTGCCCAATTAGCTGGTATGCGTGGTTTGATGGCTAACACAGCTGGTGAATCTATTGAAGTTCCGGTTAAAGCTAACTTCCGTGAAGGTTTGTCAGTATCTGAATTCTTTATTTCTACCCATGGTTCTCGTAAAGGTTCAACTGATACAGCCCTTAAAACAGCTGAATCAGGTTATTTAACAAGAAGACTTGTCGATGTTTCACAAGATGTAATCATTGTTTGTGAAGACTGTGGAACAGAAAAAGGTTTCTACTTAACTGATGTTTTAGGTGATGATGGTAAAGTAATTTACCCAGTATATGAAAGAGCTATCGGTCGTTTTGCGGCTGCTGATATCATTAACCCAGAAACAGGCGAAATAATTTGTCCTCGTAATGAAATGGTTGATGAAGAAATGGCTCAAAAAATTAAAGAAGCTAACATCAAAGAAGTATATATGCGTACAAACTTAACATGTAATTGTACAAATGGTGTATGTATGAAATGTTACGGACGTAACCTAGCTACTAACAAATTAGTAGAAGTAGGTGAAGCAGTTGGTATCGTTGCTGCTCAATCAATCGGTGAACCTGGTACCCAACTTACAATGCGTACATTCCATACCGGTGGTGTTGCCTCTACAGCCGATATTACTCAAGGTTTACCAAGAGTTCAAGAACTATTTGAAGCTCGTAAACCTAAAGGTAAAGCTACTTTAGCTGAAAATGATGGAACAATCATTAATATTGAAAGAACTAAATCAGGTCTTGAAATCGTTATAAAACCAGATAACTTAGAAATAGAAGATGAAGAAGTAGAAGTAGTAGAAGTAACATCTGAATTATGCGTTAAGGTTGGCGACCATGTATTACGTGGTGATAGATTAATTAAAGGTCCTATTCATCCAAAAGAATTATTACGTATTAAAGGAACAGAAGCTGTTCAAAAATATTTAGTAGAAGAAGTTCAAAAAGTATATCGCTCTCAAGGTGTTGAAATTTCTGATAAACATATTGAAATTATTGTTAGACAAATGTTAAGAAAGATTAGAGTTATTCATGAGGGTTCATCTACTTTATTACCTGGTCGTGATGCTTCTATTGATGAATTTAAGAATGCAATTGAAATGTGTTTAGGCATTAATGGTGATTTACCTAAAGGTAAACAAATCTTATTAGGTATTACTAAAGCAGCCTTAGCTTCAAATTCATTCTTATCAGCATGTTCATTCCAAGAAACAACTAGAATTTTAACTTCAGCTGCCATCGCAAGTAAGACAGATGAATTAAAAGGTCTAAAAGAAAATGTAATTATCGGTGGTCTAATACCTGCAGGTACAGGTTTATTACAAGATACATCATTTAGTTGTAAACATATTCCAGTTGAAGATTTAGAAGATGATGAAGATGATTCTGAAGAAGAAAATCAACAAGAAAAATATGATGAAGAAGAACTAGAAGATAAAGCTTTAGGTGATGAATTTGTTGCTGATGAAGATTCGTTAGATGACGATGATTTAGCTTTTGAAGACGAAGAATAATATATAATTATAGTAAAATGCCATTTTTATGGCATTTTATTTTTTTATAAAAAACGGCTTATTTTAAGCCTTTTTCATATATGTTTTTTCTAAATAAATATATAAAAAAATAAAATATTTTTAAATTAAAATTACATTTATACTTGATAAATGTAAAAATATAGTTTAATTTATTATTTTTAATATAAAACAACATTATAGCTTACCTACAACATAAAATATCTAATATGACATATTCATAATTACAAAATATGTAAAATAAAAAAAATAAAAAAAGCAGTCACTTAGTAAAAAAATAAATAAAATTATACTAAAACCGTTTACAAATTAGTAAAAATTTGTCATAATAAATAGTGGATTATTGTGTCTATCTAAAAAAGTATATTTAAGTTAATTTATATATAAATTAAAAGAAGTAGTTTGCAAGGAGGATTTTAGTATGAAAAAAATATTTTATTCTTTAGGGACTCTAGTAATTTTATTTTTAATTGGTTTGGGTATTAAAGAATCGTTCTTTGTAAATGATACCCCAAAAAAAGATAGTGATAGTAACATGTCAATATCTGTTTCTGATGATAGTGAATTTGTTAATGCTATTGAAGAAGCTAAAGCTGATTATGAAACAGTTACAGAAATTGTCTTAACTAGTGACGTTACTTTAACATCAGAAATTAACATAAAAAACGGACAAAACATTAAAATTGTTAATCAAGTTAATGGAGTTGAAATCGGTCAAACTGATTTAGGACATACTCTTACAGTCAATAATACTATATCTATTGACAGACAAGCTAGTTTATCACTTGAAACTAATACAACATTAGGTAGTAATGGTACTATTATGGCTAGCGATGATAATAATGCTACTAATAAAGACTTTAATGCTGAATTAGCTATTTTAGATAGTTTAACTATTAATTCTAATGCCTCTTTAAATACATCTATGTTTAAAGAATTAGACTTATCAGGTTCAATTAACTTAGTTGGTGGCGAAATTACTGGTGATGGTACTTTAAATGTTAATAAAGAAGCTGGTATTATTCAAACTAGTGGTACTTATGACGAAACAGTTAAATTTACTGGTGATGGTTTATTTGTCACTACAGGTGAAGCTGCCCCTAGTGGTTTAACACATTCAATCAAAAGTGCAACAAAATTTTCAAGTCCTACTTTAAACGTTTCTAGTGGTACATATATCTTAACAAATAATACATATGATTTAGATTCATTAACACTTACTGGTGATTTAAACTTATTTTCTATTTGTGATACTAAGATTAATGTAGGGGCTAGTAATAATATAACTGTTAATAAAGGTTATAGTCTTAATATTGGTGGTATAAGTAGCGATAATTCTTTTTATTCAGCTGGTACTAATCAAATAATTATCGATGGTGGTGCTACTTGGGCAGCTAATCCTAGTGGTAATTATTATTTTGTTACAAGTGCTTATGAAGCAGGAATGGATTTAAAAGATAGTAGTGTTGAAAACTATGGTAGAAGTAGGTATAGTGCAAGTGGTCGTACTTCTACAACACCTACTATTAGGGTAACTGGTAGTGGAACTACACTTAATCTTTATAGAGGAGTAACATTACAAAATAGAATAAATACTCAAACTGCTAATACTCGTGAGAATGTTGGTGGTGCTATCTCTTTATATGGTTCTAGTAGAGTAAATTTAAATATTAATGGGGCAAGTATTAGATATAATGCCTTAACAAATATTCAAAATAGTGCTGGTGGTGCTGGTATAGGGGCACAAAACGGTGATATTAATTTTATATATGGCGATGTAAGTTATAATACCCTATATAACTCATCTGCAAATTCTTCTGATGGAGCTGGTATTTCTTTAGTTAATAATTCTAATTTAACTATGGAAGAAGGAAGTAAAGTAAGTTATAACCATGGAAATCGCGATAGTGATGCTGATGGTGGCGGTATTATGGTTAGAGTAGGGTCTGATCTTACTATTAATGGTGGTGAAGTATCTTATAACTTTACTTACGGTTTTGGTGGTGGTATTTGTATCTATACTTCAAAGGTTACTATCAATAATGGCCTTGTTTATGGTAATAGGTCTACTTATGGTGGCGGTATATCAACATCAGGAACAGCGAATGTAACATTAGGTGAAGAAGGAGAAAGTTCAAATTTAGAGGTCGCCTACAATACTGCGTTTACACATCCAGATAATGCTAGTTCTGGTTTTGGTGGTGGTGTAGCGTTAGGAAATAATGGTGCTGATAATTATATATATAACCAAAATTTATATGTAAATGATGGTTTAATTCATAATAATACTGCCGTTTATGGTGGTGGTATTTCTAATTATTCAACAGGTAATTCAAACAATAATAAATTATATTTAAATGGTGGTACTATTAGTGACAATAAAGTTAGTAGTTCTAATCCTAGTAGTTCTATTCAGGGTGATGGTATTTATGCTATAAATAGTACCAATTCAGGAACAGAGCCACTTGTTGTAATGTCTGGTGATATTCAAGTTAGTACATCTAATAATATTGTTTTTGCTGGACTAACAAATGAAACAACAATAGCAGTTGATGATTATAATTGGCAATATTGGGAAAATGATAATACTTACAAATATAATTGGGGAACATTAGTTATAAATAATGTTAATTGTGAGAGTGGAAGTACAAATTATAATAGAGATCATATCGTTTTAGAACCAGCAGGTACTAATGGTAACGATTCAACATATAATTTTCAAATAACTCCAACTGTAGATATTACATTTAGTGCGCTAATGGCTAAAAAGAATGGATTGGAAGAAAAAGCTACACTACGAATCACAAATACTACACAAGGTACACATAAAGATATTGATATATCTAATTATAGTTTTGGTAGTGATAGACAATATATTAATTTAGAAGCTAATAATACATATACATTTACTTCTAATAGTAATAATAATCATGTGTGTATAACAGATATTAGGATTAATAATGGTCAAACACCTATTAGCGTTTCAAGTCAATTAACAGCTACTGGTATTGTAGGTTTAATTTCTTATGCTGATAGTAATCAATATATTACAAATTCTATTTTAGCAAACTATACTACAGGTAATGCACAAGCTGATAAGTTTATTATTGATAATACAAATTACCGTATTGAAACAAGTGGTAAACAAGTTTTAATTGTTGAAAATACAGATAATATAATTGCTTATGTTCAAGGTTATGAAAAAGGTTTTAGTAATTTAACAGAGGCTATAAATTATATTATGGATGAATCATATACAGATGCTGATAGTTCAACTAGTGATATTATTGATGCTACTATCGAGATAATTAATAATGTTAACTTACAGGCGACAGATTTTATAACAATCCCAACAGGTTATAATATAACGATAACATCTAGGAGTAGTACGTCTAGTGATAGTGTTCCTCCGTACACCTTAAATATTCCTTCTAATATCACAGGAGTTACTAATACTACATTATTTACTGTTTCAAGTGGTGCTAGTTTAACTTTAGATAATATTATTATTGAAGGAAATTCAACTCAATCTGCAGGTTATTTAATAGTAGAAAATAACGGAACATTTACTTTAACTGGTGATGCTACTATTAATAATAATTTAGGTATAGATGGTTATGCTAGTGCTATTGAAATAGGTAGAGGAAAAACAACTACTAATATTTCTGGTTCTATAACTAATAATATCGGTGATTATGGTGCTATTTATTTAAGTAATTCTGAAGCAGTAGTTAATATATATGAAGGTGCTATTATTACAGGTAATACCTATACAGGTAATACGAATGGTCTAGAAAACATTACGGATGCTGATATCTTTATTGAAAATGGTACCCTTAATTTAACTAATTTTAGTGGTCAAATAGGTACAATTATTAAACAAGGTTTAGGTAGTATTAAAGCAAATAATATAAGTAATACTATACCTAAAATTAATATAAAATTAAATGGTAACAATTATATTCGTAATAATGTAGTAGTAGAAGTAGAAGATAGTAATGATTATTCAAGTAAGTTTAATTTATTAGAACCAAGGAATGAATTAGATAGTATAATACAAAATGAAGATAATGGTAATAAACTTATTTTAAATATGGTTTTAGCAATAGAAATTAGTTTTGAAGATGTTTGGGAAAATAATAGTGGTATCTATAAAAAAGATGATAATTCTGATATAGTTATATCTGATGAAAAATTTGATTCTATTAAAGAAATTGAAGAATTAATAAGCAGACTTGATGTAGATGATATAGAATATAGAACAGGTAGTTCTAGTCTTATTTTCTATATATCTTCAGGTAATGACCAATTAAATTTAAAGGATTTATATAATTTAGCTACTAGCTCAGGTTATTATTTAAATGGTTTTGTTAAAACTAAATTAGATAAAAAAACATTTGATAAATTCTATGGTATGGATGGTTTTATTTCTGTTCAAAACTTTATTAATGATACTTCTTATATTTATTTAGGTGTAGAGTGGTTACCAGAACAATATAATCTAGAATTTAATAATGGTGGTTTATCTACAGCTAGTCAAACGATGGAAAACCAAACTATTCTTCATAGTGAATTTAAAGATGGTACACCAACAATAAACCATAATTTATATTTTGCTACTGGTTTTTACTTTAAAGGTTGGAAAGTCAGAATAGATTCTGATGATTATGTAATAGATGAAAATGGCGTTTTAATTTTAGCTAATAATGCTGGAATTACAGAAGAAATATTAAATACTATTCTTGAACAAACTAAGTCTAATACTTTTGTTTTAGAAGCAGTTTGGGGAAGTATATTTGGTGATGTCAATTTAGCTCATGTTGGTACATCTAGTGATGCAGCTTTTGAAATAAGTACTAAAGCAGGCTTAGAAGCTTTAGCAGATACGGTTAATGGCAACAATAAAACGTATAAAACGGCTGATGAATATGAATACTATACTAGTATAGGTAGTGATGGTACAGGTTCATTTGAAGCTTTTAGTTATGATAATTATTACTTTAAAATAACAGCTAATATAAATGATGTTAGTAAAGTAATAGGTAATATTGTTGATTTAGGAGATAATTACTTTACATCAGAAGATGCTCAAAAACCTATACAAGACCCTAGTGTATTAGCAGATAGTAAGCCATTTAGTGGTACTTTAGATGGTGGAAGTAAAACAATCAATATCAATATTAATGATAGTAATAATAAAGACTTTGTTGGTTTATTTGCCTATACTAAAGATGCTACTATAACAAATATCAAGATCGCAGGTAGTGTTAGTGGTAGAATTTCGGTTGGTTCTTTAGTTGGTTTAGCTTATGGTGGTACTTATCGTAATATTGAAAGTGATGCTTATGTTGCGTTTAATGGTATCAATGCCGGTGGTATATTTGGTACATACTATATTGAAGATGATAGATATACAGAAGGTTCTATTACTAATGTTGTAAATCGTGGTAATGTTACATATTCTCCAATTAATAATGATCCTAGTGCTACTGATTTAGCTATAGGTGATACGTGGGCTGAAAATCAAATATTATATGCTTATCAAGGTTCAAGAGCTGGTGGTATTGTTGGTCAATCATGGCATTTAACTTTAAGAGAAGCTTATAATAGTGGAAATATTCGTGCACGTTTTGGTGTTGGTGGTATAGTTGGTACTATGATTTCTGAAAATGAAAGTACGCGTGATGATAGTGTTATTCGTACAGCTTTTAATAGTGGTAAAATTGAAGCTACCTCAGGCCTTTTAGCTAATTATACTTACAATAATGATGAAGATAATGTTATTCAACAAGTTAATGCTTATGCTGGTGGTATTGCTGGTAGAATGTATGGTGCTTCAACTTTAACTAATTCTATGAATATTGGGGAAGTTAGTGCTACCTGGAAAGGTGCTTTAAATAATGATAAATATGAATATACTACCGAAAATCCTACTTTAGGTGCTCGTGGTGTTGGTGGTATTTTAGGTGTTACCTCTATTGCTGTATCAGGTGGTAGTCTTGTTGGTGGTAATAAGACAGTTAGCAATGTAATTAATACTGGTAAAGTCAGCGCTTGGACACATGTAGGTGGTATAGCTGGTATTTTAGCTTATTCAGAATTAAGTTATGCCTTAAATACGGGTATTATTACCGCTACTGGTCAAACTAATGGCAAAAAAGGTGGCTTTACATATAATGGTAAACATTATAATTTTATGGGTGCTTTAGTTGGTTTAGGTGTATCAGCATCTATTGCCGCAACTGCAGTATTTGATGGTGATATTAAATATAGCGGATATACAGATTCAATTATACAAGCTATTGGTGATGATATAGCTAATGAAAATAATGATGCATCATTTATAGGTTATCCTTTAAATAGTTCAAGTGCTTTAAAACTAGCTTCATCACATCTAGTATGTCAACCTAATGATAATAAACCAGTAGGTCTTGATTCAACCTTCTTTGATTCTGGTTGGGTTTGGAAATCTTATTCAGATAATTATAAGTATTACCCACAACTTGTAAGTTTTTCAACTAGCTCAAGTGCTAGTAGTATAAAATTAAAAGATAGTACAGGTAACACTAAAACAGTACAAAAACTTTCTGAAGATGCAGTAAGACTTACAACAAGTACAGATACTCCTATTGGCCCAGATTATACAGTACAATTAACTTTAGATTTACAAAATGGTACATTTAATGATTCTAAAATAGATATAAATGATATTACCTTTACTTTAAGTGAAGATGGTACTAAATTAGTATCTAATAAAATTAATTATTTAACAAACCCATCTATCTCTTTAACGACAATAGAAGATTTATTGACTTATGAAAGTTATTATTTTGCAGGATGGTATCGTGATAGTAGTTTTAGTGAAGAATTTGAGGGTACTATTTCATCAACAGATGAAACAATTTATGCTAAATGGGAACCAAGAGCTTATAATATTAACTTAATCGGTCTTCAACAATATTCTAATGCCGGTGTTGAATTAACTGATGATACCTTATTAACATATACTATTGAAGATACTTTTGGCGATGGTACAAGGTTTGATTTACCTACTATTGTCGAAAATAAAGCTTATAGTTTTAGTCATTGGGAAATAACTTTAAATGAAAATACTTATAGTGCTACTTCATTTAGTATTCAAAGACAAGCTAATAATAGTTATTTACTTACTTTCTATTTAAACGAACAAACTACCCAAACTTCAATAACTACCTTATCACAATTAGATTTCACTTTAATATGTAATCCTATTAATTATAATATTACATATTCATATTATGATGATTATAATGATACTAAAATAGAGTATAGTAATAATAATAACCCAGACAGCTTTAATATTAATTCTAATTCTGGTTTAGTTACGCCAAATATTCCTGGTTATAATTTTATCAATTGGTCTTTAGATAATACTTTATTAACTGATAATACTATCTCAAATGTCGTCGAAAAATTAATAGAAAACGGTGTAGATGGCTTAAAAGATATTGAATTATTTGCCATGTACGAGCCGCAAGATTTAGAATTAAGTTTAAATCTAAATGGTGGAACATTTACTAGTGCATCAAGTGGTCAAGTTACAATTCCTATTGCTGGAACTAATTATACATTTACTAGAAATAGTCAAGGTCTATGGACTACTACCTTAAAATTTGGAGCAAGTCTAGGCTTTATTAATCAAATAAATGAAAATCATATTACTGCCCCTGCTGGTAGAACATTTAGTTCTATTAGTTATAGTTTAGATGGAGAAACAGAAGAAATTCCTGAAACAATGCCTGCTGGTGGTATACAACTATTTGTTATTTATACTGAAACAACTTATGATATTGAAGTTATTATTGGCGATGCTAACAATATTACATATAATATTAATGCTATAGCTACTGCTTTAGCTGGTAAATATAAAATAAAAGTAGAAGATAACAAATTAGAGATAACAATTAGTTATGGTGAAGATGCTACCGAAGTATTAGATGCAATTAGAGGTATGGTAAATTCTAATAAATATCATTTTGGTGGTTATGATGCTAAAAATGGAGAAGATACTTTCAACTATACTAATGTTAGATTAGCTGAAAATAATAACCCTACTATTACATTCTTATGGCAGTTAGATTCTTATACAGTAGCTATATTTGATTCACTTGGTAATTTTATTAATCAATTTAATACAACAAATGATGAATCTATTTCCTGGATTAGTGGTAATAGTATAGATATAGAATCATTAAAGAATAATATAAATGGTTTATGGAATGGTCATAGTGTTACTGGTTATGATAATTCACAAAACTTCTTAATATTAAAAGATAACAGTATTGTTTATGATTCTACAAGTAGCACAGAAACTACAATTGATATTACAGGTTATACAATTATAAGACTTGTTTTAACACCAAAAGAATATGATATTACATTTAATACAAATTATGGTAGTGAAATAGCAGGAACTTATAGTTTAAGCTATAACCAACAAATTGATTTAGACTCATTACCAAAAACAACAAAACCTGGTTATGATTTTGTTGGTTGGACATATAATGGCAATTTATTAATTGATAATGATATCTTTATTCCTACTACTAGTGATTTAGATGGAAACTCCATTACTTTAACAGCAGAATATAGAAAAGCTACTTATAATATTTCATTTAATATTAAAGCTAATAGATACTGGAATGGTGCATTAACTAAAGAATCTATTACCTTTACTTATGATGGAAAAGAAATAACATTAGATAGTGATTTCTTTAGTTTTGAAGGTTATAACTTTAATGAAGAAGAAGATACATATGGAGCTACATATAAGGGTGAAATTTGTAGAGCTATAAATAATTCATTTGTTAAAAGCCTAGGTGAATTAAGAGATATAACAATAGATGTAACTTTAGAAATAAAACAAATAAGTATTACTTTCTATGCTGGTGAAGATGGTTATTATGACTTTATTGAAGCTGATTTAGCTAGAGGAAATGCTGCTTATTATCTTAAGACACCTGATGGTAGACCTATTACTGATGATACAGGTGAAAAATTTAAATATTATGTCGTAGTAGTTGATTATTATAGTACTGCTAATAGATATTTACCTTCTAATCCACAAAGACCTGGTTATACATATTCTAATTATAGTAGTAATAACGGTGTCTTAATTCAAGATACTTTAGAAGAAGATCAAACGTTTAATGCTAACTATTCAGCTGATACTTATACCGTAATTTATATTAATGATAATGTTAGTACAAGTATAGAAGCAGAATATAATGAAGTAATTACATTACCAACTTATACTAAAGAAGGCTATGATTTTAAAGGTTTTGTTGTACAAGGTACTAATGGACCTTTAATAACAGGTACATATACAGTTACTGGTGATGTTGTATTAGTAGCTCAATATGAAGGTATTTATAATTTAAAAATATCTGTAAGTGATAATGAACTAAAAACTTCAATACTTAATGTATTAAAAGATATAGTAACTTATGATTTAACATCATGGCCAGATGATAATACATTTAGGATTGATTATGGTACAGATTTATCTAGTTTAAATAACATAACAAGTAATGAACAAATTGTTAGTTATACAAAAAATGGTTCGTTATATCAATTTAGTAGTATGCCTGCTGAAGAAATCACAGTTAGTGCTACACTTAAAAAAACTAAAAAATATATTACAGTAACGTTTGAAGTTAAAGATGGTAATAGTAAGGTAATATATGAAACATCATATTATGCTTATTATAAAGATGAAGATGGTAGATGTTATTTATTAGATACAAATATTTCTATAAATATAAAAGGTTATACGTTTGATAATATTTGGTATCATAATAATGATGTTTATGAATTAGAGAACGGCTTTACTGATAATATAACTTTATATGGTACTGCTAACAAAATAGACTATGGATTAACATATGAATATTATAATAATGGTACTTTAACAACAAACACTATTACGGTATATTATGGTGATACTATTGGTCATGTTTTAGAAAATGTTGTTAATAACAGACCTGGCTATAAATTTTTATATTGGACATATTTAAATGGTAATACAGATGTTAAAAACGATGAAATAAAAAATAATGTTGTAGTAGTGCCTTATTTTGAAAATGTTAATTATCAAGTTAAATTTACATATAGTGGTGTAGATTTGAGTGCTTTTGATCAATTATTAGGTTATGGCCAAGCTGTTAGATATCCTAGTATTAATGATTTAGGTCTAGGTAATAATGCTAACTACTATAATCTAAATTATTCAAATGGTTATAATTTACTTCATAATAATAATGATTTAATGACTAATTTAGATTTATATTTTAATGGCGGTAATAATGAATATGGTATTACATTTGATAACAGCACTTACACAATAACTATTGAATTAACTAAGGAAGCTAAAGAATTCACATTACATTTTATTAATGGCAATTTAGATGATGTAAAGTTTAAATATGGTGATATATCAATTACAATTGATTTAAGTGAATGTGAAGTTCCACAACACTATAATATTGGAGGTATTGGTGTTACAGATGTTAAGAAAGTAGAGATTAAGGCTTCTTATACATTTGATGATTTAATTAGTCTATTTGTAGACCCTACTTTAAATACTACACAAGAGGTAAGAATTATCTATGAAGCTACAGAATATAAGGTTAATTATGGAGAATATAGTGTATCATTTACAGTAAATGATACTATTATAGATATCTCTAATTTAAATCAATATGTAATAACAAATCCTGGACAAGAATTTGTAGGATTCAAGATTGCTGATAATGATAATTTAGATCTATTATTTAATAACTTTATTAGATTTACTGATATTGAAAGTTTACTTTCTAAAGAAAAGACATCTATTACTTTAGAACCTCAATTTGAAGCTATTTCTATTAATGTTATTTATAATGATTTAATAGGTAATTATTATTCTATAGAAGTAGATTATGATACGACCTATAAAGATGCTTTAGCTATATTAGAAGCCTTAGAAGGTTATACAACACCAAATAGACAAGGTTATACATTTAATGGTTGGTATGAAGATAGTGATGCTACAAAATCTATTATTAGCACAACTGTTTTTACAGCAAAATATACAATAGATAAATATACTATTACTTATAATTATGGTGATAATAAGACAGAAGAAGTAACAGTCACTATCAATAATTTTATTAATGATAATTATCAATTATTAACACCTCATATTTTAGGTTATACATTTAATAGTTGGTCTATTTCAAATGGAGAAACTGATGAAACGACATATACTACTTTAACATTTGAACAGCTTCATGATTTATCAACGGATAAAAAATTAACTTTAGCAGCTAATACAACTAAAATAGAATATACTTTAAATTACGAAGCAAATGGTGGAGAAGGTTCTATCACAACTCCTATAACTATCTATATTGATAGCGAATTAAATTTACCTACATTAACTAAAATAGGTTATCCATTTGCTGGTTGGTATAATGTTGCTGGAGAAGAAGTAGATTCTATCGATGATATTATTAAAGATAATGAAAATACTAATATTACTATTTATGCTAGATATGAAGCTATCGAGTATACTATTGAATTTGAAGTTAATAGCGAATATGGTAGTTTAGCTGATTCTAGTATAACTAATAATACGATTACTTTAAGTTATGATGAAGTATATGAATTACCTAATGTAAATGCTAAAACTAATAATTATAATTTCTTATATTGGACAGATGGTATAAATAACTATCAAGCAGGAACTAAAGTTTTGAATTTAACGAGCGTAGATGGTACTACGATTACTTTTACAGCTGTCTTTGAATTTACTATTACATTTAATGGTAATGGTGGTACAGGTAATGTTTCTAGTATTAGTGGTATTATTGATAGTAACAATAATATAAGTGTTATTTTACCAAGTAATGGTTTTACTAGAGAACATTATAGATTTGTTGGTTGGTCAACAACACAAGGTGGTGATCCTACTTATCAACCTGGTGAAGTTTATACATCTTTAGCACAACCGTTATATGCTATTTGGGAAGCAGAAGAATACACTATTAAGTATTATGATGGTACTAGTTTAGTTGGTAGTGTTACTTATAAATATGGTATAGGTAAAGATGAATTACTAACTATAACAAAACCGGGTTATACATTTAATGGTTGGTATAAAGATAGTGGTTTAGCTGATAAAAATAAGGTTGATAGTATAGGAACTGCAGAATCTGGTGATATTACACTATATGCTAAATTTAATCCAAATGTCATAACAACAACTATTAATATATCTAATGTTGATGATGGTGATGATGGCTTTATTGATGAGTTTATAGCTGATTTAAAAGAAATAGCTGGTGAACAAATTACTATTAGTAAAGGTACTAAGAGTATTACTATCACATATGATGCTACATATAGTAGTGGTAATAGAAGTATATTAAATAGCTTATTTGGTAAACCATATAATTATAATGCAGATGGTGTTACATACACTTTAAATCCATATAGTTTTGCTGAAGATGTTCCGTCTGAAAATGAACCACCATATAATTTAGCATTCTATCAAACTAATATTTCAATAATTCTTAATTTCAGAAATGGTGATACTCAAACTATTGGCTTAGCTGCACCATTTATCTTAACAGATACTTACCTTCAAAGCTTTATTAATAATTATATTGGTTATGAATTTGTTGGTTGGTATCAAGATAGAGAATTAAAAAATCTATATGTATTTAATGATAGTTCTTTAACTGGTCAATTAAACTTATATGCTAAATATGAAGCTATTAGTTTTACAATTAATTATGATAATGATGAACAAGAAGAAGTTACATATGATGATAATAGTTTAATTAAAGACAGTTCTAAAGATGGTTATACTTTCTTAGGTTGGTCAACTAGTGAAAATGGTAGTGTACAATTTAAAGCAAATGGTAGTATAAATGATTTAATATCATATCTTGATGATAATAATAATGTTAAATTATATTCAGTTTATCAAGAACATAGTGTAGTTATTCATTTTGATAAGAATAATGATAATGCTAGTGGCTCTATGGCAGATCTTAATGTTTATTATAGTGAGATAGATACTCTTAATTTACCAAGTTCAAGCTTTAATTTAACTGGTTATAGTTTTAGTTATTGGTCATATGAATATAATGGTCAAACTTATAATAATATTGATTCATTAAAAGACCATTTAAGAGCAGCATTAGCTAGTGCTAATAATTCAAGTATTACGCTAAAAGCTAATTATCAAGCAATTGATTATGATATTATATATATTTTAAATGGTGATGATATTAATAATAGTAACAATCCAGCAAAATATACTGTAGAAAAAGAAGTTAGCTTTGTTAATCCTACTAATAAAACAGGTTATACATTTAGTAATTGGACATATAATGGTAATACTATTAATTCAACTAAAGGTTTAGTAGGTAATATAACTCTTATAGCTAACTGGACACCAAATGTATATACTATTACATTAGAATTAGGTGATGGTGAGTCTTTAGCAGGTAGTGTTTCTAATACTTTAACTGTTGATTATTTAGATCAAATTACAGGATTACCTAATGCTATTAAAGATAATTATGAATTTGCCGGCTGGAAATATTATGATGAAACTATTGTTAAGGGTATGACTTATGTTTGGACCGAAAATATTACTTTAAAACCTGAATTTATTTTAAATGATTTTACAATCACAATTAATTTAAATGGTGGTAATATTGATGGTTCTACAAGTTCTATAACTAATGTAATTGATTATGGTGATAATATTCTTGATACAGTTAAAAAATTGTTAAGCAAAAATCCTATAAGGGATGGTTATGGCTTTAATGGTTGGTCACTAGATGGTGGAGCTATAGATGAAAATGCGCTTGCTACAGGATCAATAGAAATAGTGGCTGAATGGGGTATTATTGAATATGAAATCACATACAATTTAAATGGTGGTACTAATAGTAATAATAATCCTAAAAAGTATACTATAGAAGATTCTATTAGATTTGATTATCCTACAAAAAAAGGTTATACATTTGCAGGTTGGTATAGTAATAGTGATTTTAGTGGTAATAAAGTAATAAGTATAGAAAAAGGTTCTACGGGTAATAAGACTTTATATGCTAAATGGACTGCAAATAAGTATACTGTAACATTTAATAATAATGGTGAAACTTCAACACAAGAATTTACATATGATTTTGAAAGTACATTAAATCAAAATACTATTACTAGACCTGGTTATGATTTTACAGGTTGGGCAACTAGTGTAAATGGCACAGTAGTATATACAGATGGTCAAAACGTTAAGAATTTAACAAGTGATCCTAATGGTAATGTTCAATTATATGCAGTGTGGGAAATCATTAATTATACGATTGAATATATATTAGATGGTGGTAAAAACCATGAAGCTAACCCTATTAGTTATAATGTAGAAAATGGTACAGTTACTTTATATTTACCTGATAGACTTGGTTATGACTTTACAGGTTGGTATTTAGGTGATATTGTTATTACTAATATTAGTTTAGATACATTTGCTGATGCTGTTGATGGTAAAATTACTTTAATAGCTACATGGGAAATAATTAATTATGATATTATCTATGTATTAGATGGTGGTACAAACCATGAAGATAACAAAACAACTTATACTGTAGAAACAGACACTATAACATTACAAGATCCTACAAGAATAGGTTATACATTTGCAGGTTGGTATAGTGATAGTAGCTTTAATAATGCAGTTGAAAATATACAAAAAGGTTCAACTGGTAATAAGACATTATATGCTAATTGGACTGCAAATAAGTATACTGTAACATTTAATAATAATGATCAAACTTCAACACAAGAATTTGAATATGGCATTTCTGAAGCATTAAATTCAAATGGTATAACAAGAAACGGTTATAGATTTATGGGGTGGGCAACAGAAGAAGATGGTAGTGTAGTATATGCTGATAAGGCTAATGTTATTAATTTAACAAGTGATCCTAATGGTAATATTAATTTATATGCAGTATGGGAAATTATCAATTATACAATCACTTATAATTTAAATGGCGGTATAAATAGTAAAGATAACCCTACAACATATAATGTAGATGATGGTACAATCACATTATCTCAAGCAACTAGAACAGGTTATACATTTACTGGTTGGTATTTAGGTGATACTAAGATTGAAAGTATTAATATAAATACTTTTGAAAATGGAAACATTACCTTAACTGCAAATTGGGAAATTGTTAATTACACAATCACTTATGAATTAAATGGTGGTTCTTATGATGGTTCTAATGTAATTTCATATAATGTTGATAGCATAGTAACCTTTGGAATACCTACAAAAGCTGGCTATGTCTTCGCTGGTTGGACATATGGTGTAAATAACACACCAATATCTTCAACAAGTGGTATAACAGGTAATATTACTATAACAGCAAATTGGAATATAGTAGAATACACAATTACCTACAATTTAAATGGTGGTACAAATAATCCATCTAACCCTTTAACATATAATGCTACTAGTGATGTTACATTTGTAAATCCTACAAGAGATGGTTATACATTTGATGGTTGGTATAAAGATTCTCAATTTAAAGATGAAGTAGATAGTATTACAAAAGGAAGTACAGGAAATATTACTTTATATGCTAAATGGGAAACTAATACATATACTGTAACATTTAATAATAATGGTAACATTTCAAGTCAAACATTCACATATGATGTAGCTCAAGGATTAACACCAAATTCTATAACAAGACTAGGTTATAGATTTATGGGTTGGTCATTAAGTGAAAATGGTAGTGTAGCATATACTGATGGAGCTAGTGTAATTAATTTAACAAGCGAAAATGATGGTAATGTTAATTTATATGCAGTATGGGAAATTGTAAGTTATACAATTACTTATGAATTAGATGGTGGAACAAATAATCTATCTAACCCTTCAACATATAATGTAGAAGATAATGTTACTTTCGCAAATCCTACAAAGACAGGTTATACATTTACTGGTTGGACATATAATGATAGTCCTATCACATCAACAGAAGGTTTAACAGGAAATATTACAGTTAAAGCTAATTATGTAGCTAATACATATACTGTAACATTTAATAATAATGGTAACACTTCAACTCAAACATTCACATATGATGTAGCTCAAGGATTAACACCAAATTCTATAACAAGACCAGGTTATAGATTTATGGGTTGGTCATTAAGTGAAAATGGCAGTGTAGCATATGCAGATGGAGCTAGTGTAATTAGTTTAACAAGTGAAAATGATGGTAATGTTAATTTATATGCAGTATGGGAAATTGTAAGTTATACAATTACTTATGAATTAGATGGTGGAACAAATAATCTATCTAACCCTTCAACATATAATGTAGAAGATAATGTTACTTTCGCAAATCCTACAAAGACAGGTTATACATTTACTGGTTGGACATATAATGATAGTCCTATCACATCAACAGAAGGTTTAACAGGAAATATTACAGTTAAAGCTAATTATGTAGCTAATACATATACTGTAACATTTAATAATAATGGTAACACTTCAACACAATCATTTACATATGATGTAGCCAAAGGATTAACACCAAATTCTATAACAAGACCAGGTTATAGATTTATGGGTTGGTCATTAAGTGAAAATGGTAGTGTAGCATATGCAGATGGAGCTAGTGTAATTAACTTAACAAGTAATAAAGATGGTAATGTTAATTTATATGCAGTATGGGAAATTGTAAGTTATACAATAACTTATGAATTAGATGGTGGAACAAATAATCCATCTAATCCTACAACATATACAGTAGAAGATATAGTTAACTTTGAAATCCCTACAAAGACTGGTTATAGATTTACTGGTTGGACATATAATGATAGTCCTATCACATCAACAGAAGGTTTAATAGGAAATATTACAGTTAAAGCTAATTATGTAGCTAATAAATATCAAATTCACTTTGATGTAGATGGTTTAGTAGAAATTGATTCTATTGAAGTAACTTATAATCAAAGAATTGGTGATATTTTACCAGTTTTAGATTTAGATACTTTAGTATTTAATTATTGGTATTATTTAGAAGATGATAGACAAGTAACTATTAATAAAGATACTGTTTATTTATATGATCATGATATAACTGTTAAAGCAGAATTATCTGGTGATTATAATGTTGTATATGAAACTAATGGTGGTATTAATTCTAATAATAATCCTACAAGAATAAATGTAGATGAATTAAATGAATCAATATTACTTGAAAATCCAACAAGAAATGGTTATACATTTGATGGTTGGTATTTAACAAGTGACTTCTCTTCAGATAGAGTATATGAAATAACTCTAGAATTATTAGCAAATGCCAATAATGCTACTATAACACTATATGCTAAATGGAATATCAACTCATATAATGTTAATTATGTAGATCAAGATGGTGAAATCATTAAAACAGAAACATTAAATTATGGTTCATATTTGAACTTCTTTACCCCTACAAAAGAAGGACAAATCTTTGATAATTGGTATTTAAATGGAACTGTATTTGATTTCAATACACCTGTTACTAGTGATATTACTTTAGTAGCTATGTATAGGTTGAGACAGTTATCAACAACTGTTACAATTAATGGTGATATCATTAATGTTGTAGTTTCTTCTATAGATGGTTTAGGTATTCAAGCTGATGCTAGAATAGTTATAACGCTAATAGAAGAAAATCATGTATTAAATCCGGTAGAAGAGTTGCTGGCTGCCTTTGGTATAGTTGCTAGACTATATGATATACAACTTGTTGACAGCAATAATAATCCGATTGAACCTAATGGTGAAGTTAGAGTTGAATTAACTCTTCCTTCTAAAACGTTAGAAAATGATAAAACTTATACTTTATATCATATTGCTGATAATTTAGCAGAATATGAATTGATGGATTCAACTATTAGAAATGGTAATATTGAATTCTATACTACTCATTTCTCATATTACGCAATTGTAATATCTGATAAAGTTGTTTCATTCTTATGGTTATGGATTTTATTAGGTGTTTTAGGTGTATTATTACTACAAGCAATAATCATAATAATTGTTAAGACACGTAAATATAAGATTACATTCATTAGTAGAGGTAATATTCAAGTTAAGAGTGTTAAATATAAGAAAGATGAAAGAGTAATCTTACCTAAACCAGAAAGATTAGGCTATATCTTTGGTGGTTGGTATATTGATAGTAAATTCAGTCAACCAGCTAATATTAAGACGATGCCAAATCAAAATATTATGCTATATGCAAAATGGTATGAAGATCCTATAACAATAGGTTTAAGGGTTAAAAAGAATAAGTAAAAGTAAAGGCTGAACTTAGAGTCAGCCTTTATTTTTAGCTTTATTAAGAGATTATTTAGATATAATTTATAGTTATGACTAAACTATTAAACGAAGTAATGAAAAATGAATAAACCATATGTAATTTGTCATATTTTAAGTAATTTAGAAGGTAAGATAGCTGGTAAGTTTTTGGCTACAGTAGAAGCTAAAAATATCAGTATAGAATATGCTAGAATAAGAAGTAGTTATAATGATTATAAAGCTTATTTAAGGAAATTAGGTATATCATATATTATTACTGGCAAAGATAAATTAGATGTTAGATTAGTATATTTAGTAAATAATTAAAATTAATATTGTAAAATAAACTTGACATATTAAAAGTATTTAATATAATTAAATTATGATTTATAGTTTAGATAATATAACTCCTACAAGAACACTAAATCTAGCTTATATAGTTTTAGATATAGTATTCTTAATAGTTTTTTTACTTTTATTAGGTGTAAAGAAAAGATATGCTACTATTATATGGTCACTAATCGGAGGTGTGATATATTTTATTGTTGATTATGGTTTTTTCCATTTAATTTCTAATAGTAGAGTTATTTCTTTTAATGGTAATGAAAGTGAAGCTATTACAGCTTTAGTTTTATTGTGGATGAGCTTTAGTTATGGAATAACTAATTTTGCGTTTATCTGGTTATGTCTTAAAAAAGATAAGTATTTAAAAGAGTGGTTAATATTAATAATAATGTGGTGGTTAATTGCTCCTTCATTAGCTAGTTTTGATACTAGTAATACAATTATTACATATCGTACAACAACTAAATATCATTATATAATGGCTATTTTATTAATTGTTGGTTATGTAGGTTTGATTATTAAAAATCTATTATCAAAAGATAAAAAGATAAATATTTTATGGCTTATGGCTATAGGTATAAGTGTTCAATTTGCTTGGGAAATATCTTTATTAATTAATGGAATTAGACCTTTAAATGGTTCTAGTATAATGACACTTATAGTTAATTCATTATTAGAAACTAATTTAGGTATGCCATATATTTATTTAATATATAAAGCTTTTAGCTTAAAGTATAATGATGATTTAACTAAAATAATGGGTAAAGAAGACGTGTAGTCTTCTTTTATTTTTTGATATCTAAACATAGTATATTTTGTGCAAATTTTTCCTTTTATTTATAAATAATATGTAGTAAAATTAAGCAATAAAGAGGAAGTGATAGGGTGTTTGCCTTTATTAAAAGTATGATGTGGTTCATTAAAAAGAACTGGTATTTTTATTTAGCTATTGTCATTGTTGGTATTTCAATAAGTTTAGCTAACTTATTACCTGGAACTATTACAGCTAGTTTTACTGAGGCTTTAACTAACAATACTTTAACTAGAGATTTTATTATTTATAATATTTTGTTAGCTTATCTTTTAATTATGATATTAATATATGTTGTATCTACGACAAAAAGAGTCTTACAAAATCGTTTAAAAGTTAGACTTTATTATGCCTTACAAGTTAGATATATGGAGAATATCTTAGTTCAAGATGCTAGTTTTTTTGAACATTTTCAAGCAGGTGATTTGTTAACGAGAGCTTTAGGTGATGTTAAGTCTGTAAATTTTAGTGGTTCAACTAGATTATTAAATATCTTTTTAGAGTTTGTTACGATAGTTGTTACTTTTATAGCAATGATGTTAATATCACCAAGTTTAACACTTTTTAGTGTTATTCCATTACCAATTATTTTCTTTTTTAATTTTTATTTAAAAAAGAAAGTAAAAAGAAATTGGCGTGAAGTAAGAGAAGAAGCTTCTAAAATGGGAAATGTTGTTTTAGAAAGTATCACTAATGTTAGAACTATTAGAGCTTTTTCTAAAGAAGAAGAAAATTATCAAAAAAATTTAAGATATTCAGATAAAGTATATAAGATTGAAAGACGTAATTTAAAATTAAATGTTGTGTTTCAACCAGTATTTAATAGTGTTACAGCTGTTGCTACTATTATAGCTTATGGTGTAGGTAGCTATTACATGTTAAGTAGGGGTATGGATGTTGATGCTTTTGTGCAATTTACAATCTATTTAGGTATGTTTGCTTCTCCACTTACTAATATTGGTAACTTATTAAATAATTTTTATCAAAGTTTAATTTCGGCTGATCGTATTAATGAAGTTTATAATGCTAAGTCTAGTGTTTTAGATAGTAAAGATGCAAAAGATATATCACATGTTGAAGAGATTGAGTTTAGAAATTTTAGTTTTAAATATGAAGATGATGATTTTTATGTTTTAAAAAATATAAATTTAACGATAAAAAAAGGCCAAACAATCGGAATAGTTGGTAGAACAGGTAGTGGAAAATCTACTCTTGTTAGACAATTAGTAAGACAATTACCTATTTGTAAAGGTGAGCTTTTTGTTAATGGTAAGTTTATTGAAGATTTTAATCAAGAAAGTATTAGAAGCATGGTTTCTTATGTTCCGCAAGAACACGTTTTGTTTAGTCGTTCCGTTTATCAAAATGTGGCTTTAGGAAAAGCTGATGAGACTAATGATGATGAGATTAGACATGCGATTGAATTAGCTGATTTTGCTAAAGATATAAGTGCCTTACCTTATGGACTTGATACAATTGTTGGTGAATATGGTGTTACTTTATCTGGAGGACAAAAACAAAGATTAGCTATTGCGAGGGCTTTCTTAAAGAATAGTGATGTTTTAATTTTAGATGATAGTTTGAGTGCTGTTGATGGAACGACAGAGGCTAATATTATTAAATCTTTAAAGGAGTATCGTAAAAATAAAACTAATATTATTGTAGCTCATAGATTAAGTGCTGTTATGTCTGCTGATCATATTATAGTTTTAGATGATGGTATTATTATAGAAGAAGGTACCCATGCTGAATTAATGGCTTTAAAGGGTTGGTACTACCATCAATACCTATCTCAACAAATGGATGAGAAGGAGGTAGAACATGAGTAAGAAAAAGAAAAATGAAGAGATTGTTTATGGCAAACAAGAACTGTTAAAAAAGACTATACCATATATAAAGAAAGAATGGAAAACTTTTTTAGTAGCTTTTATCTTGGTATTTGTTATAGCTTTCTTACAAACTTATACACCTTTACTTACTAAAAGTATCTTAGATGATTATATTTTAAATGATAGTTATACTAATGATCTAAAATATCAAGCTATTACTAGATTACTTGTATTATATGGCATATTAACGATTGTTATGGTTGTAGCTCGTTACTTTATGCAATATTTTATGTCTTTAACTGGTATGAATATTGAGCGTAGACTTAGAAATGATGCGATTAGGAAAATTGATTATTTACCTGTTGATTACTATTCATTAGAACCAGATGGTAAAATAGTATCTAAAATTACTAATGATAGTAATGGGGTTAGAGTATTTTTTGAAACGATGTTTTCTATCTTTCAAGCCTTAATTAATATTGTAGTTGTTTATGTAGGTATTATTTATTTAATGCCATCTTTAGGTTTAATTTTATTAGTTTTAGTTCCTGTTTTATTAATATGGGTAACTATTTACCGGAGAAGAGTACATAGTTATTACCAAGATTTAAGAGAAACAGGTTCTAGAATTACAGGTAAGTTAAATGAATTAATTACAGGAGCTTTAGTAATTCAAGATTTTAATCAAGAAGAAAGTATGTTAGGTGATTATAAAGCCTTAGTAAATAGATATAATTATAATGATAAAAAAGCTAATACGGTAGCTGCTTATTTTGGTTGGGAGCTATTAATGTTAATTAAAAGAATAGCGGAAGTAGCTATTTTAGTTTATTTTGGCTTTAGATATTTTGAAGTTGGTGGTACAGTTATTACGGTTGGTTTAGTTACAACCTTTACAGATTATTTAACTAGAATGATTAATCCGGTTAACGCTATTTTTAATAATTTAAATGAATTAGAAGATAGTATGGTCGGAGCTAATAGAGTTTATTTGTTTATGGATGAAGCTAATGATACGCGTGTTTTAGATGGCGCGAAGGCTCCTAAAGATATTAATGGCGATGTTGAATTTAAAGATGTTTGGTTTTCTTATGTTAAAGGTAAACCTGTTTTAAAAGGCATTAGTTTAAAAGTACCGGCAGGTAAAAATATTGGTATAGTAGGACACACTGGTTCTGGTAAATCTAGTTTAATGAATTTATTACTGGCTTATAACGATTATGATAGTGGTTCTATTTTAGTTGATGGAGTAGATATTAAAATGTATAACAAACAAAGTTATCGTCAAAATTTAGGAATTGTTTTACAAACACCGGCTTTATTTGCTGGTACTATTAAATCAAATTTAACGATGGAACGTGACATTTATACCGATGATGAAATAAGACAAGTATTACTTGAAGTTGGTGCTAAAGATTTACTTGATAAAAATGGTAATGATATTAACGCCCCTATTTCTTTTAGGGGAGAAAACTTATCACTTGGAGAAAAACAATTAATAAGTTTTGCCCGCATTTTACTTCGTAATCCTAAAATATTAGTATTAGATGAAGCTACTGCTAATATTGATACAGAAACAGAAAATAAAATAAAACATGCGATGGATGTTGTATGTCAAAATAGAACAACCTTTATCATTGCCCATCGTTTATCAACAATTAAAGATTGTGATGAAATAATTGTTTTAAATGATGGTGTAATAGTAGGTAAAGGAGATCATAAATATCTATATGATACTTGTGATGTTTATAAAGAAATGTATGATTCTCAATTTAAAAATTATAAGTAATAGCCGCTTTAATTAGCGGCTATTAGCTTATAAAAACGATAAAGCTTTGTTAGATTTTATACTATAGTTAGTAAATCATATGGATTTAAAGATATTTTAACGAAAGAATAACAATATTCGTGTCGAATATTGAAAAAATTTAAAGAAAGTTCGTGTAATTTAGTGTTAAAAAATGATTAAAAATCACTGATATTTACACGAATATACGTTATACTATGTTTAACAACTTAAAGGATATGGGCTTTGAAATGGAGAAAATAAGGCAGGGCGTTTATACACTTAGTGAGCCTATGAAACAGCTTGAAGCCGATTTAAGAAACCATGCTTTAAACTACAACAATAATCCAATTATTAAATGGTGTTTAGCTAATACTCAGGCTAAGGTTGATGTTAATGGAAATATCCAACCATCAAAACTAAACTCAAGGCTAAA